>DASTTS010000398.1:0-2097 GCA_035760085.1 Pyrinomonadaceae bacterium | reverse complement strand
CTTTTTGAGTAAAGCCGCCCCCTGATAGTGGAGGGCGAAAGTGTCCAGCGAGCGGTCTACCCTGATAACGGCCCGTCCCCCGGGCCTGGTTGATGTTCTCGACCGTATTCTTGATAAAGGACTTGTGATCGCCGGCGACATCAAAGTGTCTCTGGCGAATGTAGAGCTACTGACATTACAGATCCGTCTGCTGGTTTGCTCTATCGATAAGGCCGAGCAGATTGGTTTGAACTGGTGGCGCTACGACACAAACCTGACGACTCGCGCTGAGCGCGCGGAAGCGGAAAACCTGGAGTTGCGCGAACGTCTTGCCGAATTGGAACTGGAAATCCAAAAGCTCGCGGCCGCAAACATCGCGGCTGCCGCTCGTGAGCCGAACCAAACGCAAACAGTCGTCGTGCGACGCACAAAACAAAAGCGTCGCAAACCGTAAATCTGATTGAAATAGAAAGGCTTTACCGAAGAGCAGTGCGCGCCGTTAACCTCGCGAAGCTCGTTGAACACTCAAACAAAGGAACCGAATCAAATGGCTGTCGAAAGAGCGCCAGGCGGAACCAGTTTAATTGACGTCCTCGATCGTGTGCTCGACAAGGGCATCGTGATTGACGCGTGGGTAAGGATTTCCCTGGTTGGTATCGACTTGATCACGATCGAAGCTCGCGTAGTGGTTGCCTCGATCGATACTTACCTGAAGTACGCTGAAGCAGTGGGCTTGACACCGGCAGTATCGCGACCGGTGCTACCGCCTGGAGGTGAAGTCGTCGAGACGGAAACGCGGCGACGCGTGTCAGTTGAAGTCGAAAAGAAGTGAAGCATGGGCCAATTGTCGATTGTCAATCTCGATTTCGATGGGGCATTAATGGTCGAATCCAATTGTCAAACTGACTAAGCATTATGGCAGAGGTTTCCGCAGAATTAGGAATTAAAAAAACCGCGTCCTTACCCGATTCTGAACGCCCCAACCGGCGCGCCAGCCAGTATGACGTCTTTATCGAGACGACAACGCAGATGCTGGCGACGCCCAAGCTTCATGAGCGACTCCTTCTCGCTCTGGAAGCGATTTCAACAAACTTCGGCTACCGGCAAGCAGCAATTGCAATCATCAACGAGAGAGACGCCGAGTTGCGGATTCGTGCCGCCATCGGCTTTGAAGGCGATCCCGCGGCGACCCGAGTTGAAATGCCGATCGATTCGAGTGCTGCATGTGTGCGTGTGATCCACGATGGTCAGCCGCTGTGGATCTCGATGGAAGAAGACCAAACTTCACGAAGTCTCTTCGCAGACATGTACTGGCAATCGGAGGTCCTCGCCGTCCCGTTATTCGGCATCTCTGAAATCTCATCGCGTTCCGGCGCGGTCAGGCCAAACAATCAATACTGGACGTTTGAGCCTGGCTCGAGAATGGGTGTGCTGTATGTCGGTGCGAACCAGGAGTCAGTTGATTCTGAATCATTAACACTTCTTAAGCGGTTTGCCGAGCGCATCGGCATCGTCGCCTCACTCGCCGCACACCAGGAACGACTCGTCAGCACTGTCACCAAACTCCAGCGCGAGCGACAGTGGATCGAGTCGATCATGAAGTCGGTCGCCGATCCGATCGTCCTAACTGATCTCGACAACCAGATACTTCTACAAAACCGTCGTGCTGAAGAACTGTTCAGCGGTTCCGCCAACGCCGGCGAAGGCAAACGCCGCGCGTTGAAGATGAACGATCTGTTGTTCTCTGCTTATCTTTCAAGCGCCACGGTCTCGTCGTCAGAAGTAATTCAACGTGACATCACTCTCGTTGATCCGATCGAAGGCTCTGACATTCACTTCGAAGTAATCTCAACACCCGCGGCGAACTCGCGTGGTGAGCCGCTCGGCCTCGTCTCGATCTTCCGCGATGTGACTGACCTGCGCGAAGCGAATGAAGAGCTCGCCCGTAACTTCGTCAAGCTGCAACAGGCGGAAGCGGAATCACGTCGCGAGCGCGATCGTCTCGACCTGATCATCGAAAACGTCGGTCATCCGATCGTAGTGTGTGATTCGGCGGGCAACTTCATCCTGTTCAACCGGCGCGCGGAGTTGTTGTTTCAGGAAAACACATCATTCAAG
>DASTTS010000397.1:0-5892 GCA_035760085.1 Pyrinomonadaceae bacterium | reverse complement strand
AAACGTCGCAGACCTCGCTTACTACTTCGCCCGCAAACGCAACACGAACGACTTCCACGGTCTCGGTGCATTTCTGATCATGAATGAAAAGTTCATGAACAAGGAGCTAAAAGGCAGCAGTCGTTCGCTTTGGATCGGATTATCCGTGAAATCCGCAGTTAAAAAACCTTGACGCCATTTCAGATTGGTATTATAAGTTTCGCGCTCAGTGGTAAATTGTTATGACCAATTCGACCGTCGCGCGTGTCTACGAGTTGATCAAGGAACAGGATCTGAAGCCGGGAGAGCGGCTGCCGCCCGAGCGTGAATTGTCGAAACAGCTTGGAATCAGCCGTCCCGCGTTACGCGCCGGTTTGAGCTCTTTGATTTCGATGGGCGTGCTTCAGTCGCGACAGGGCGCAGGGACTTTCATTTGCGATGGTCCTCCAGCTCTCGACAGTGAACCCCTGCGCCTGCTCGCACAACTGCACGGTTTCAGTTTCGAACACATGTTTGAAACGCGCTCGATACTGGAAGTGGGCGCCGCCGGACTCGCTGCGGAACGCGCGACCGGTGAGCAACTCGCAACGATGTCAGAGCAGATTGCCGACATGTTTGCGTCGTTGAAGGATCCGCAGCAATTTCTTGTGCACGACGTGGCGTTTCATCGTGCAGTGGCGGCCGCGTCAAACAATCCGACCCTGGCGACACTCGTCGAGATGGTGTCGGCGATCCTGTACGAGCGGCGCTGCGAGACGATCGAACGCGCGCACGATTTCAACGAAGCACTCGAGCTGCACCGGAGAATCTATCGCGCTATTCGCGCGCGGAATCCGGAAGAAGCGCGCGAAGCGATGCGCGAACACATTGTGCGAGCCCAGCGAGCGTTTGCGCTCGAGGAAGCACAACAAGATTAGGTCGTTAACCCTCGGAGGCGTGCCGGCCGCCTGAACAGTAATCGCAAACGCCGGCCATAACCGGAAAACCAGCGTGCATTTTTAATTTGGGTAGTCCCCTCGTCTTTTTATTCAAATTGTCCCAACTAGAGACAATTTGAGCTAAGCCATCGGTTGCGAAGCTTTTGCCAAATCGAAGGAGGAGTCCCATGTTCAGTTTTCTGCGTTGCAAGGCTGCCATCCTCGCGGTCGTCGTCGCGTTGCTCCCGCTCGTAGCAATTGCGCAAACGATTACGGGCTCAATCTCAGGCGCCGTCATGGACCAGTCGGGCGGAATGATCCCCGGCGCCGCCGTCACGCTAACCAGCGAGAAGACCGGACAAGCACGCGGCTCCACTACTGACAGTGAGGGCCGCTTCAACTTTGCGGCCCTCCAGCCCGGCGCCTACGCTCTCAAAGTCGAGCGCCAGGGTTTTCAAACTCTCGAACAGCGAGGCGTGATCCTGAGCGCTAACGAAAACCTCGCGCTCGGCGATCTCAAGCTCCAGCCCGGACAGGTGAGTGAGACCGTCAGCGTGATGAGTGAAGGCGCGATCGTCGAGCGTGAAAGCAGCGACCTGACAGCACGTCTCACTGCCGATCAGATCAACTTGATTTCAACCAAGGGCCGCGATGTGACTTCGCTCCTGCGTCTCCTGCCCGGCACGTCAAACAACGACGACATCGAAGGTGCCGGCGATGGCTTCGGGACCGACCTGCCAAATATCTCCGGCCAACGCGGACGTTCTACTGTTCCGACGATCGACGGCTTGTTTGCCGGAGAGCCCAGCGGCTCAAACAAGCTGAGCATGACGATCAACCAGGACGCCGTCGCGGAAGTAAAAGTGCTGCGCAACAACTACGGCGCTGAATACGGCAACAACGGCGGCGCGATCATCAACATCGTTTCCAAAGGCGGCGGTAAAGAATTCGCAGGATCGGTTTACTACTTCCTGCGCAACGAGTCGCTCAACGCCACGCCGTTCTTCAACAACAAAGCCCGTCTGAAGAAACCGCTTTATCGTCACCTTTACCCGGGCGGTAACGTGAGTGGTCCGATGTGGCTGCCGAAATTCGGTGAAGGCGGCGACTTCTGGTTAAAAGACAGAGCGTTCTTCTTCTTCGCTTACGAGAAGCCACACCAGATCACGCCGCAGGATCCGCGCTTCGTGACTATGCCCACTGCGCTCGAGCGCAACGGCGATTTTTCGCAGTCGATCAACTCTGCGAACCAGAAAGTGTTTGTGAGAGATCCGCTGCTGCCGGGCGGCTGCTCAGCGGCTGACACGAGCGGTTGCTTTCGCGATCCTTCACGCGCCACCGCGTCGAATCCGCTCGGTCTCAACATCATTCCCACCTCGCGCTTCAACGCGAGTGGTTTTGCGTTGCTCAACTATTTTCCGTTGCCGAACACGTTTGGCGGCTCCGGTGGTTCCGCTTTCAACTACGTTTCGCAGAGTCCGCAGGATGTTCCCAAGCGCAGCAAGGACCTTCGCTTTGACGTCAAACCGTCAAACAACGACACGGTCTACTGGAAGTATCAGTGGTGGACGTCTGATAACCTCGGCACCGGCACTTCGGGCTGGCCCGGCAACGACAACAATCGCTGGGGAATCAACTCACACTATCTCTACAGAGACGACGGCTGGTCTGCGAACTGGGTACGAGTGATCAATGCCAATGTCGTCAACGAATTCAACTTTGGTATGCGCCACGACTCCGAAGGCTTCATTCCCGGCGACGGCGAGATCGAGCGCGTACAGCGCAGCGCTTTGAACTACACCGCGCCGCAACTCTTTCCGCAGAACAATCACCTCGGCACGATTCCCCGAGTTACAAACTGGGGTGGCGTTCGTGGTCCAACGAACGGCGTCGCGAATATCAACTGGCTCGATCGCTGGGGTGAAATCGGAAACGACTACATCAAACCATCATTCGCCAACAACCTCTCGATCGCGCACGGCGATCACGCGTTCAAGTTTGGTGTTTACTACGAGCGATTGCTCAACGGTGAAGCGCCCGGTGGGCAATGGTCGGGCGTATTCAATTTCGCCGGAAACGACAGCAACTACACCGCCGCTCTCGGCAACACTGGTTACGCTTACGCGAACGCCTTGATCGGCAACTTCCGAAACTACCAGGAATCGACTGCGCGCCCGTTTACGAATTTGAGATTGACGCAGGTGCAATGGTACGCGGCGGATCAGTGGAAGATTCACCGGCGTCTCACGCTCAACTATGGCCTGCGGTTTGGTTATCACTCGCCCTTCCAGCAGATCGACGGGCAGGGCTCGAACTTCGTGCCGGAGTTATTCAACAGCGCACGCGCGGTTGCGTTGTATGAGAGCGCGTGTGCGGTGTCGTTTACTCCTCCGGCGACGTGTCCAACAGCACAACGGCGCGCACGGAATCCGGTCACGGGTCAGCTTATTCCGTTGGTTGGTGCAAACGCAGGTCTCGTCGGCGCGATCGTGCCGAACAGCGGCGATGCCAACAATGGTCTCGCGCTCGGCATCGATCCGAACACGACTCCAGGCTACAGGCACACGAAACCGATCGACTACGAGCCGCGATTTGGTCTCGCGTGGGACGTTTTTGGATCGGGCAAATCGGTGCTCCGATTTCAGGGCGGCGTTTATCACGCGCCGCGTGTCGGCGGCGGCACGACCGGCGGCAATCTCGTCAACAATCAACCCGCCAATCGCACGTTCAGCATCGACTTCGGCAATATCAACAACCTCGCGGCCCTGACCGGGACTGCGTTGACGAGACCCTCTGCGCTGAACGCGGTGGAAATGGAATCGCACACGCCGTCGATCTATAACTTCACGTTCGGTATCCAACAGGACATCGGATTTCAGACGGTGATGGAAGTCAGTTACGTCGGATCGTTTGCGCGTCACCTGGGCCAACGAATCAACATCAACGGCGTGCCTGACGGCGCACGTCTCGGCACAAACAACATTGATCCGGTAACGGGGCAGCGCATCGGCAACGATTTTCTGCGTCCATATCGCGGCTATGCGGACATCAACATGGTCGTGTGGGGCGGCACTTCGAACTACAATTCGTTGCAGGCGCAGATCACGCGGCGTTACACGAAAGGCTTTCAATACGGTTTGGCTTACACGTATTCGAAGTCGTTTGACTATGCGAACGATGATTCGTCAGATGTATTCTTCAATCGTCCTTACAAGCAGTTCAACTATGCGCCGTCGGATTTCGATCAGACGCATATCCTGACGATCAACTACATCTACGACATTCCGCATTTGGGGCGGAAGTTCAACAATGGTTTCGTCAAGGCGATCTTCGACAACTGGCAGCTTACGGGCACGTCTTCGTACGCGAGCGGCAAGCCGAAAAACATCACGGTGACGTACAACGGTGGTATAACTGACATCACCGGCGGTCAGGACAACGCGCGAGCCAATACGATTTGCGATCCAATGCGTAACATCAGTGGCTCGGATTCGAGCGGCACACCTTACGTCGTGAACGTGAACTGTTTTGCGAGACCGACGCGTCTTGGAGACATCGGCAACACGCCGCGCAACTCGCTGCGTATGCCATCGATCTTCAACAACGACGTCGCGCTCTTCAAGAACATTCCGATGGGTGAGAGTCGTACGCTGCAATTGCGTTGGGAAGTTTACAACGTGTTCAATCACACTAACTTTAGAGACATCGACGCGGGGTTGGTATTTGACGCGGCCGGCAACCAGACCAACAACCGCTTCGGCGCTCCGATCGCGGCCCGCACGCCACGCGTGATGCAGGCTGCGATCAAGTTCAGCTTCTAAGATGTAGCCACAAAAGGCACAAAAGCACATGAGCTTCAAATTAATTCCCTTGTGCATTTTGTGCCTTTTGTGGCAAAGTCCCGCCCCCACAAAACTCGAACGCGACGCGCAAAAGGCCCTGACGGCTGGTCCATTCTCAGTCGTCAGCAAAGCCGTGGTTCCCCCAAGCGGCGACAAGCATGACTACATGAGCCAGGCGCCTTACTTCTGGCCCGATCCGAAAAGTCCAAACGGCTTGCCTTACATTCGTCGTGACGGCGAACGCAATCCCGAGATCGACAAGATCACCGATCATCGTGTGAAGGATCAGATGGAGGCGGCGGTCGAGACACTCGCGCGCGCTTACCACCTCAAACGCGACGAGGTCTACGCGGCGAAAGCTGCCCAACTATTGCGCTCGTTCTTTCTCGATCCGGAAACGCGCATGAATCCCAACTTGCAATTTGGGCAGGGCATCCCCGGCGTCAACACCGGGCGCGGCATCGGCCTGATCGAGACCCGCGGTTTAACGCGCGTTGTTGATGCGATTGGCTTGTTGGCGGGTTCAAAACATTGGACCACTGCGGATCAGAAGGGGATGGAAGACTGGTTTGGAAAATTTTTGCAGTGGATGCTTGAGAGCAAGAATGGACGTGATGAGGCGGCTGCGAAGAACAATCACGGGACGTTTTACGACGTGCAGGTAGTTTCGTTTGCGTTGTTTCTCGGGAAGAGGGATTTGGCGAAGTCAGTTTTGGAAGCAGCAAAGACGAAGCGTATCACGGTGCAAGTCGAGCCGGATGGGCGGCAACCGCTCGAGCTCGTACGGACGAAGGCGTGGAGTTACAGCGTCGGAAATCTTGATGGGTTAATGCAACTGGCTGATCTCGGCGATCGCGTGGGCGTCGATCTTTGGAACTACCAAACGCGCGACGGTCGCAGCATTCGTCGCGCGCTCGATTTCCTCACACCATTCGCGTTAGGCGAGAAGAAGTGGGCGTATCAACAGCTCGGCGATTGGCCGCCGCAAATGCTTTTTCCACTCATCCGCCGCGCTGCGTCGCACTACACCGATCCGGAATTCAAATCATTACTAGCGAGAGTTCCCGAGTGAAATCTCTTCTCTTGTGCTTTTTGTGCCTTTTGGTGGCTAAGAATATCTGTGCGCAAACATGGCCGCACCCAATTCCGGCGCG
>DASTTS010000396.1:0-3050 GCA_035760085.1 Pyrinomonadaceae bacterium | reverse complement strand
GATCTGGCCCTCCGTGGCCACCCCAGCGTGATGGGCGAACTGGGGTGGCCACGTAGGGCCACCCCTACAGTTGTCTTCACCTCCGCTTCATTCTTTGCCATTCCCGGATGGCGAAGGCTTTCTGCCGATGGCCCAGACCTGGCCGTCCCGCGTTTCGAGTTCGATGGCATCTAAGGCACGCGGCGGTGGTCCATAGAGAACAGCGCCGGTCGCGGCGTCGAATGCACCTTCATGACAAGGGCACTCCAGTCGTTGCTGGTCGCGCGAGTAATAAACAGGACAACTCAAGTGTGTGCACTTTTGTCCGAAGGCGTGATACGCGCCGTCTGCCGTGCGAATCAGGATCGCGGAATCTCGTTCAGTCGGATAATTAAAATTTAAACTGGTATTCGCCGCGAGCATCTCAGCGCCTCCAATGGGTGCTGCCGGCACTGATTCTGATTCGCGTGCATCAAATGCGGCCTTACCGGCGAAACCAGCCGCTCCAACAAAAAGTGCCGCCGACGTGAGGCCGAGAAAATTGCAGAACTCACGGCGCGTGACTTGCGCTTCCTCGTCGCGTTCGTAAGGAAACTCGGCTTGGAAAGATGCTGTGGCAGCGCGCACGTCGCTTTCGTCTGATAAGTTGTCTAAGAGGTCGTTGTTCATTGGTTTAGTTTCACAGGATTACAGGATTTACATGATTAACAAGATTGCGCTAGAACTCATTGCTCTTGTCCGAGTGCTCAACCTGAGTATCGATCCACGACTCCGCGGTCTCGGCTTCTGCCCGCGTTAACATTCCCTCGAAAACGCCACAACCATCGACATTCACTTCGTCTGCGTCTGTTGGCAACATCAGATAAACTTTCGTTTCGACCTTCTGATTTCCAAACACGTGCACATTCACCGGCTTCGTCCGCCGCAATGGAACAATCTGTTCATACTTCCCAAACGAAATCGCGCCGGTCGGACAAACACTGGCGCACATCGGCTTCAGTCCTTCAGACGAACGGTCGTAACACATGTCGCACTTCATCTGGAGATGAATCTCTGTGTTGTACTTCGGCACTCCAAACGGGCACGCGTTGACGCAGTTTCTGCAATCGAGACAGCGCGGCTTTAGCGCAGACATCACCACGCCGTCGTCCGAAACTTTGATCGCGTCCGCCGGACAAACCAGTGCGCACGTCGGTTCCTTGCAGTGCATGCACACAGTCGGCATCGTCGCTGTTGTTTCGGCGCGATCGATGTAGTCGACAAAGATCATTGAGTAGCCTTTATGCGTCGCACACTCGCGGCAAGCTGCGACACACGCCCGGCAGCCGATGCAACGTTGCGGATCAATGAACATCGTCTCTTCCATCAACTATCCCCTTTGTACTTCGCTCGCCGATGCGCCTTTGCGCTGGCGGCCGAGAATCGGCAACTGTCGCGTATGAATTTTTTCGATTCGCGCGGCGCACGCCTTGAACTCAGGAATCTTCGAAGTTGGATCCAGGGCCGGATTCGTCAACTGGTTCACTGCGAGTTGCTCTCCCCAGTGATAGGGAATAAAAATCGTGTCGGGACGAATTGTCTTCACCACGAGCACCGGAAATACTCCTTCGCCACGACGCGAGATCACGCGCACACGTTCGCCGTCGTTGATCTTCAGTTTCGCCGCCGTTTCCGGATGGACTTCGACATAAGGCTCAGGACATTGCTCCACCAGAAAACCGATGCGGCGCGTTTGATTCCCGGAAAGATACTGATAGACCACGCGTCCGCTAGTCAGTATCAGAGGAAATTCTTCGTCAGGAACTTCCTTCGGAGGGTTGAATTCAATCGCATGAAACTTCGCCTTGCCGTCAGGATGATAGAAACGATCTTCAAACAGTCGCGGTGTACCCGGATGATCTTCGGTGGGGCAAGGCCAGAAGATGCCGTTATTCTTTTCGATCTTTTCCCACGTCATGCCGTAGTAATCAGCGTTGCCACCGCGTGATGCAATCCGCAGCTCTTCGAAGATTTCGCGCGGCGAGTTGAAAGTAAAATATTTTCCACGACCGATACGACGCGCGATCTCCTGCACGATCCACCAGTCAGCACGAGCCTCGCCCGGTGGATTGTTGGCTTTGTTGATCTTTACGACTCGTCCTTCGCTGTTACACGTGACGCCCTCATCTTCACTCCAGGCCGAACCAGGCAACACGACATCTGCATAACGCGCTCCTTCGGACATGAAGAAGTCGATGCAGACGTAGAATTCCAGACCTTCAAGTGAACGACGAATGTCGTTGATATCCGGTAGGCTTACCATCACGTTGTTACAGATCGACAGCAAGCCTCGAATTTCACCTTCGCGCATCTTCGTGAACATCTCGACGACAGAGACGCCCGCTTGCGGTAGTTCGTCTTCCGGAAGATCCCAAACCTTGCACACATGTTTGCGGTGTTCGGGGTTCAAGATAGAACGCTGTCCGGGAAGTTGATCTGCTTTTTGACCGTGCTCGCGTCCACCCTGACCGTTACCCTGGCCGGTGATGGTTCCATAGCCACGGCCCGGTGCGCCTATCTTGCCTGTAGCGAGCACGAGGTTGATGTAAGACAGTACGTTGTTGACGCCGTTGGTGTGATGCTCGATGCCGCGCGCATGCATCACCATCGCGGTTTTCGCGCGCCCATAAAGTCGTGCAGCTTCGACAATCTTGTTTGCGGGCACGCCGCAGATCTGCGAGGCGACGTCAGGCGGATAGCGCGAGGCCAGCTCAAGAGTTGCCTCCCAATCGTTCGTGCGTGAGCTGATGAAAGCATGATCGACGAGATTCTCTTCGATTAAAACGTGAAGCATTCCATTCGCAAGCGCGACATCAGTTCCCGGCTTAAGCTGAAGATGCAGATCACCCTGGCGCGCCGTCGCCGTCTCGCGTGGATCGACGATGATCCACCGGCCGCCGTTGTCGCGCTGTTGCCACAAAAACTTGTTCAGCACGGGGAAGGTCTCGGCGCAGTTGGCTCCGGCGATCAGCAGGACTTCAGCTAACGGAATATCGCTCCACGGATTCGCGGCGCGATCGATACCGAAGGCC
>DASTTS010000395.1:0-4489 GCA_035760085.1 Pyrinomonadaceae bacterium | reverse complement strand
GGAAAGAATCTGGCACGTGGCGGTGGCGAGTGCGTCGGCGTCTGCATTCGGCACGAGTATGCCGTGACCGAGCTTCGCGATCAGATCAGTTTCGCAACACGTATCGAATCCTACAGTGGGTAGTCCCATCGCGATCGCCTGCCGGCTCGAGATGTTCTCGCCTTCCATCGTCGTCGTGCGCAGGAAAACGTCTGCTGCCGCGTAATATGGTAACGGCTGTGGATCGAAGCCGATCAGATGTGCGTGTTTTTCGACACCGAGCTCTTTAATACGTTTTTCCAACTCACGACGATGATCGCCTTCGCCGAGCACGATCCAGTGCAGGTTCGGAAATTGTTTCAGCATCGCTGGCAATGCTTCGAGGGCGTACGCGTGGCCCTTGCTCGGATCCAGACGACCGACAGAGAGCGCAATGATCGCATCGTCCGGAAGTCCGAGCTTGCGACGAACCTCGCTTCGATGTCGATCGCGCGCTGCTCTTACGGCGTTGATCGCGTCCAGGTCCAATGTGCCATCAATCAACAGCAACTTGTTTGCGGGGACGCCGATGCTGAGCAGTTCGTTGCGGTAACCAGCGTCGAGTGCGAAGCAATCTACGTGTCGATGGACGCGGCGATAGCGATTCACGAGCCAACCGGTTCCTTGTGCTTCCATCTGCGCGAACAACGCCGGGACGATGTGTACCGTGGGACGCGGGAATAACAAACCGTATTTGAAACCATAGAAGCCGTGCGTGTGGACCACGTCCGGCTTGAAGCGCAGGAACTCCGCCGGAACGCCCAGCATCGACCGAACATGTATCGAGGCGCGCTTTACATCTTGTCCTATTGAAAACGCAAAATTCCAGATCCGCAGCAATGGGTTCTTAAGCGCCCGAGGTAGATTTCTCACGCCAAGACGCAAAGGCGCAAAGGGAGGCTTAGAGTCTTCTTCTTCCCTTTGCGTCTTTGCGCCTTTGCGGGAGAAATCCTTTTTAAGTGCCGTTTTGCCGCGATAAGCCCCCCACTCGCCTAGCGCCTCCGCATAAACAAACGGCACCAGATATCCATCCGGAAAAATCGTCACCACGCGGTGCTGCACGCGCGCGGGATCCGACAGACGCACGATGTCCCACACGAGCCGTTCCGACCCGCCGCCGCCGAGAGTATCGATGATGTGCAGCACTCGCAGTGGCCGTGTCTTGCTCATCACTAATGCAGTATGTCTCGCAGCACTTCAATTACGCGGTCGATATCCTCGAGGGGCATGTTGGGGTAGAAGGGAAGCGAGATGGTCGCGTCGCCGATGCGTTCCGCCACCGGAAAGTCGCCGGGTTTGAATCCGTATGTCTCGCTGAAGTAGCTCAACAAGTGAATCGCGCGATAATTCACCATCACGCCCACGCCCGCCTTCTGAAGCTCCGAGATCACGTGATCGCGTTTACCTTCTCCGATCCAAACAGTGAACAGGTGATGCGCATGATCAGTGTGCGGCAGCGTCTTCGGCCGTGAAAGATGCGGAATGTCCCAGAGTCGCGACTCGTAATACTCTGCGAGCTCGCGTCGCTTGCGCCAGTTTTCTTCGAGCCGGTCCATCTGCGGCAGCAGCATCGCTGCCTGGATGTTGTCCATGTTGTACTTCCAGCCGAAGACGGTCATGTCCCAGTGTCGATAACCTTCGCGGTGGCGATCGTTGGCATTCTTATTCATGCCGTGCAGACGCAATAGCCTGACCTTCTCCGCGAGCTCGTCGTCATTCGTGACGAGCGCACCACCTTCACCACACGTAAGATTCTTCGTCGCGTAGAACGAGTAACACGCAGCATCGCCGAGCTGGCCCGTGCCCACACCATCACGCCTGCCTTCAACACAGTGCGCCGCATCTTCAACGACCTTCAGCCCGTAACTGTCAGCCAGCTTGCGAAGTGCACGCATGTCGCACAGGTGGCCGTAAAGATGAACGGGCACGATCGCGCGCGTTCGCTCCGTGATCGCAGCTTCGATGTTGCTCACATCGAGATTGCCCGTTTCCGGCTCGACGTCGACAAACACCGGCTTCGCACCAGCTTCAAGGATCGCGGTCGACGACGCGATGAACGTCATCGGCGTCGTGATCACTTCATCGCCTGGTCCAACTCCGAGCCCGATCAAAGCGAGATGCAGTGCGCCGGTACAACTCGTAACACCTATCGCGTGTCGCACCTGCAAATACTCTGCAAACTGCTTCTCGAAACGTTCAACCCACGCGCCGGTAGTGAGGATCGGATTCGCCAACACCTCGGCGATTGCATCGAGCTCGGGCTGGCCGAGATCGTGCATGAAAAAAGGTACGTTCTTTGTTGTAGTTGATGTCACAGCTCAATATATCCTGGTAATCCTGAAAATCCGGTCACTTGTTAGACAGGATGACAGGATTTGCAAGATTAACAGGATGAGGTTAATGCATTTCCCGCTTTCCGGCCGCGGTGATGATCGGAATGTGACGCATCCAGATCTGCGGGCGCCACCACGCTTCGTTATCGCGATACCAGCGAATTGTGCGCTCGAGTCCTTCTTCAAAGCTGAGCTTCGGCTCCCACTCGATTAGTTTTTTGAGTTTCGATGCGTCGGCTGTGTGTCGAAACACTTGTCCCGGGCGACCGCCGACAAACTGTATCTGGCTGTCGCATGGTCCCATCGCCTTCAAAACCGCTTCCGCAATTTCCAACACGCTGCGATGTCGTTCGGTGCCGATGTTGATTACTTCGCCACGGATGCCTGAGATGTCAGCGTGAATGAGCGCGTCCAACGCCTCGCAGTGATCTTCGACGAAGAGCCAGTCTCTCGCTGCCTCGCCGTCGCCGTGCACAGTCAACGGCTCACCGAGAATCACACTCGTGATAAACCGCGGCACGGCCTTTTCGAGATGCTGGTATGGTCCATAGTTATTGAACGGCCGCACGATGACGGCGGGAACGTTGTACGTGGCCCAGTAAGAATAGACCAGACGATCAGCGCCGCACTTCGCCGACGCATACGGACTCATCGGGTTAAGCGGATGTTCTTCCGACATCTTCTCCGTCAGTGCGGTGCCATAAACTTCCGAAGTCGAGATATGAATAAAACGATTGATGCGATTGCGATGCTTGACGACCGCATTCGCGACAGCCTGTGTGCCGAGCACGTCAGTCTCGAAGAAAAGCTTGTTGTCGTAGATCGAACGGGTGACGTGCGACTCCGCGGCCATGTGTACGACGATGTCTGACTGGCCCACGAGCGTGTCCATCAGCTCGCCGTTGCGAACGTCGCCGTACCAGAACTCATAACGATCCGAACCGAGCGCGCCGTCGGGACAGTTGTGCACGTTGCCCGCGTACGTGAGCGCATCCACTACGAGCAGCCGGTAATCCGGATATTTTTTGTAGAGGTGCCGGACCAGATTGCTGCCGATAAAACCCGCTCCGCCGGTGACTAAAATTGTCTTCATCTATCTCGCGTCTCTGCTTCCTTCCGAGATTATTCGTAAGCTGTCTTCGCCGCAGTTCAGCAGTAGATCGAGCGTCGACAAGTAAGGCACAAAGTCGCCGTGCTGCTGCGGGTACGTTGGATGTTTATAGTCTTGCCACTCTACTTCGATACCGTGACGCGCAAACAACTCGACGTCAAGATACGATTGTGCCGCGTTGCCGCTAAGATAACGATCTGCGCCCACGTGCAGGCAAAAGTTAACGAGCCGTTCGCTGCGATCGCCGTCGATGGAGAGCTCGGATGAGCGTAGCGTTTCGCGCTCCAGGCCCAGCCAGCGGCACATCAACTTAACCACGGCGAGGTCAAGATCACAAAGTCGCTCCCACTTTGTGTTTGTTAGCAGCGCTTCCAATTCCGGTAGATAGCGTTTCAAATGTGGCGCGTTTGCGTAGAACTGGCGAATGGTCCCGATGTGCTTGCGCGCCCACGGCTGCCGGTTGTCTATCCCGGTGTCACTCAAACGTTGCGAAAGGCTGTGCACGCGCACCGGCACGGTTAACCAATGTGGTTCACCGCTCGTTGATTTGATGCGATTCCGATTGCGCCAGCCATTTTTGTCGTATTGAACGTCATCGTAGAAGATGAAGCAATCGGCGCGCTGTAATTGATCGAAAAAACCGAGCCACGGCAGATAGCCTGGTTGCAGCACCGCCAGCCTCAAACATTTACCTCCATACATCTTGTTAATCCTGTAAATCCTGAAATCCTGTAAAAAGCTGAGTGGGGAAACATAGTCTCTACAGGATTTCAGGATTTGCAGGATTAACAAGATACAAATCAAACCACTCCTGGAAAACAAGCAACGCAAATACTTTATTTACGTGACGATAATCTTTGTTCCCACCATACAAATCATCGATCAATTTTCGCACGTGCGTGGGGTTGAAGATCCCGTGGCGCTTCAAGCGGTCATCACTCAACGTATCGCGCACATAAGTTTCGAGATCGCCTGAGAGCCATTCAGTCACAGGCATCAGAAAACCTTCCTTCTTCCGATCGACCAT
>DASTTS010000394.1:0-4022 GCA_035760085.1 Pyrinomonadaceae bacterium | reverse complement strand
GCCTGATTCGTCCAAGCGCCAGCGCGGAAGGCGCGGCCTGGACATGCTCAATCGTCTTCAGAACAACAGCTCCCTCGACATCCAAATCGTCGAGACTGACTTTCCCTCCGTGCGTGAGGTAGACCTGAAGCTGATCGAGCTTGGCAAACAACTCGACGCAGTGATCGTCACGAATGATTTCAATTTAAATAAGGTTTCCCAGTTGCGCGGAGTCAGCGTTCTAAATATTAACGAATTGGCAAATGCGCTTAAGCCAGTCGTGCTCCCAGGCGAGGCGATGCGGGTTTTCATCCTGAAGGAAGGTAAGGAATACAATCAGGGCGTGGCCTATCTCGACGATGGCACGATGGTGGTAGTTGATAATGCACGGCGGTTGATCGGCAAGAACGCCGACATCGCAGTGACGAGTGTGTTGCAAACAACTGCCGGCAAGATGATCTTCGGCCGTCTCTGGGAAGAAGCGGAAAACGGCGGACACAGCGACATTCATCGCACGAACGGCGCGTCGCGGCGCCAGGTACGCGAGTCGCGCAATACTCCGTCGCCGGTGCGTATTTCGGAGAGCGAGCCGATCACGGAGAGCTAACTCCGCCAGCACGCCGCCAAGAATTCCTAACTCCTTTCATGAACAGCGCGATTATTGCCGCTGCCGGTGCCGGCACCCGGATGGCGAGCGATCGGCCCAAGCAGTTTCTGCTCCTGGCAGGAACGCCGGTGATCATTCACACGCTCAAAGTGTTTGAGCAGTGTGAGAGTATCAATGAAGTTATCGTAGTGCTGCCCGCAGCGGAATCTGCGGGCTTCCTTTCGCTGGCGGCGAAATTCGGATTGCGGAAAGTCGCGCGTGTTGTTCCCGGCGGCGTGACGCGCGCTGATTCAGTGATGCGTGGTTTACTCGCGATCCGTGCGGCGACTGCTGAGATCGTTGCGGTGCACGATGGTGTGCGACCGTTTGTGACAGTTGAAGAGATTGATGCCGTAGTTAGTGCGGCGCAGACTGATGGTGCTGCGATTCTCGTCGCTCCGGTTACGGATACGATCAAGCAGGTCAACGATCAGCGAATCGTGCAGACGTTGGATCGTGGCGAGTTGCGACGTGCTTTGACGCCCCAGTGTTTTCGTTACGACGTCCTGCGGCAGGCATACCAGGCCGCGGATGTAATGGATCCTGCGGTGACGGATGAGAGCGTGTTGGTTGAGCAGCTTGGCCATCCGATCAGCGTTATCGATGGAAATCCGCGTAATATTAAGATTACAACAGTGGAAGATCTCGCTATTGCGGAGGCAATGTTAACCGCGGATGATACGGATTGGCATCGGGACTGATACGCACCGTCTCGTTGAGGGGCGAGAGTTGGTTTTAGGAGGAGTGCGTATTGCCTCTGATCGAGGTGCGGAGGGACACTCGGATGCGGATGCACTCGCGCACGCGATTGCCGACGCGATCCTCGGCGCGCTTTGCGAGGGCGATATCGGAGTTCATTTTCCCGATAAGGATCCACAGTGGAGTAATGCAAACAGTCTTGAATTGCTTTCGCGTGTGATGTGGTTGGCGCGCGAACGCAGTCTCCACGTAGTGAATGTTGACTCGACAATTTTGCTCGAAAGGCCAAAACTCAGAAGCTACGTCGATACAATGCGCGAAAACATCGCAGGTGTGCTCGGGATTGATGCCGCGTGCGTGAGTGTGAAGGCGAAGACGGGTGAAGGAGTCGATGCGGTGGGGCAGGGGTTAGCTGTGACCGCTCAGGCCGCTGTTCTTATGGAGAGCAACTAAGGAAAAAGCAGCTTGAGACCACAGGACGTTATCAGGAAAAAGCGAGATGGGCTGAGTTTATCGCGTGAAGAGATCGATTTCTTCATCGCCGGCGTCACCAGCGGACGCATTGCCGACTACCAGGTTAGCGCGCTCCTCATGGCCATTTACCTGAACGGCATGGACCACTCGGAGCAGCAGGCTTTGACCGAAGCCATGCTCAACTCCGGTAACATTCTCGACTTCTCAGACATTCCCAAACCAAAAGCAGACAAACACTCTACCGGCGGTGTCGGCGATAAGACGTCGATCATCATCGCGCCGCTGGTGGCGGCGTGTGGTGTTTGTGTGCCGATGATCTCGGGTCGTGGCCTGGGCCACACTGGCGGCACGCTCGATAAGCTCGAGTCGATTCCCGGATATCGCGTAGCGCTCAGTGCGACCGAGTTCAAACAGGTCCTGGACAAGGTCGGTTATGCGATGGCGGGACAGACTGCCGAGCTCGCGCCTGCCGATAAGAAGATGTACGCGCTACGCGATGCGACCGCGACTGTCGAAGCGATACCGCTGATCGTCGCGTCCATCATTTCAAAAAAGGGCGCGGCGGGTCTTGATGCGATGATCATCGACGTCAAAGTCGGCAATGGTGCGTTCATGCGTGAAGAAGCGCGCGCAGAGGAGTTGGCTCATGCGCTGGTGAGCACGGGTAATTCCTGCGGCATCAAGACGCGCGCACTTTTGACTGACATGAACCAGCCGCTCGGTGGCGCGGTCGGCAACTCGATCGAAGTAGAAGAGTGCATAAACATTCTGCGTGGTGAAGCGAACGAAGCGGCGCGACCCGTGCTCGATCTGTCTCTCGAGCTTTGCGCGCACATGCTGATGCTGGCGAACGTCGATCAGACGATCGAAGGCGCACACGCGCGTTTGAACGATGTGCTGAGTTCGGGGAAAGCGCTCGAGTGTTTGCGAAGCAACATCGAGGCGCAGGGCGGCGACCCGCGCGTTTGCGATGCGCCAAGGCAGTTTCTGCCTTTGGTAAGCGAAAACGTTAAGGTAGAATCCCCGCGCTCTGGCTTCATCACGAGAGTCAACACGACGGAGATTGGTCACGCGATCGCGGCAATCGGCGGCGGGCGCGTGCGCATCGAAGACACAGTGGATCCCACAGTTGGTTTTACTTCCGAGTTGAAACTGGGAGACGAGGTTCGCGCAGGCGACGCGATCGGAATCGTTTACTGCGCGGACGCCGCGGCCGCAGCCGAGGCAGCACAACGCATTCAGGCGTCGTACGAGATCGGCGACGCTCCACCGAATGAGAAGCCAAAGCTAGTTAAGGAGATCGTTAACGAATGAAAGAAGTTTTCTCACGCAAAGGCGCAAAGGCGCAAAGCCTGCCGGGCTCCAAGAAGCGTTCTTTGCGGCTTTCTTTGCGCCTTTGCGCCTTTGCGCGAGAAAAACCGCTTGGACTTATAGCTCTCATATGTCTCGCGGCTTTCTTCCTTTCCGCATGTGGCGGCAGCTCCGCAGCTGAAGATAAATCGAAGATCAAAGTCGGTATCGTCTTCGACATCGGTGGTAAAGACGATCGATCATTTAACGCCGCTGCGTGGGAAGGCGTGCAGCGCGCCGCTAAAGATCTTCCGATCATACTGCGCGACATCGAGCCCGGCACGCCGAACGCCATCGAGCCGGCGATGCGCGCGTTTGCAGAACGCCATTTCGATCTGATCATCGGCGTCGGTTTCGCACAGGCCCCGATCATGGATCTGGTTGCGAAAGACTATCCCAACATCCAGTTCGCCATCATCGACGGTGACAGCAAGTTACCAAACGTCGCCTCACTCCAGTTCAAAGAGCACGAAGGCTCGTATCTTGTCGGCATACTCGCCGCAAAAGCGTCGAAGACCAACACCATCGGTTTTCTCGGCGGCATGGACATCGGTCTGATTCATCGTTTTGCGAAAGGCTACGAGGAAGGCGCGAAGTCAGTTAACCCGAACATCCGCGTGATCGAAAACTACGTGGGCGTCACAGACGGTGCGTGGAACAATCCCGGCAAGGGCAAAGAACTCTCACTCGCGCAGATCGGCAAAGGCGCTGACGTGATCTTCACTGCCGCCGGCAACTCCGGCCTCGGCGCTTTCGACGCTGTCGAGCAACAGGGGAAACAGAACGGTCGCGCAACGCATTTCGTGATCGGCGTGGATTCAAATCAGAACATGGTGAAGCCGGGGTTTGTTCTCACCAGTATGGTGAAGCGTGT
>DASTTS010000393.1:0-13117 GCA_035760085.1 Pyrinomonadaceae bacterium | reverse complement strand
GAATCACGTCGCGAGCGCGATCGTCTCGACCTGATCATCGAAAACGTCGGTCATCCGATCGTAGTGTGTGATTCGGCGGGCAACTTCATCCTGTTCAACCGGCGCGCGGAGTTGTTGTTTCAGGAAAACACATCATTCAAGTCGTCAGCCTCTGCGGCGGTTCGCACGAATGCAGTCAAACTCACTTCGTTTATCTCCACCCTTGCGTCGGCGTCGGAAACAGGCCGCCAGGCGGAGATCGAGTTGATCGATCCGGAAGACAACCGATCGTTGCCGATGGAGATCACTGCACGCGAGGTTTTGGATGCAACGGGACAGGTGACTGCCGTCGTCTCAATCCTTCACGACCTGACTGAGATTCGCGAGCTTGAGCGACGACGCGTCGAGCAACAGTTATTTGAATCAGAGAAGCTGGCTGCTGTCGGACGTCTCGCTGCTTCGATTGCGCACGAGGTGAACAACCCGCTCGAAGCGATCAAGAACGCGCTTTACCTGATGCAGGCGGGCGCCGAAGGCGACAAGAACTCACGCTTTCTCGAGATCGCACGAAAAGAAACGGAGCGAGTTTCGCACATCATCCGCCAGATGCTCGGGTTTGCGCGGCGGCCCGGTGAAGTTGATTGGGTTGACGTTAACCAGTTGCTGGAAGAGACACTGGTCTTGTTGGAAAAGAAAATGCGCCAGTTGCGCATTAGAATAAATAAGTCGTTTGACGACTCGCTGCCACGCATCAAAGCACGCGCCGATCAGTTGCGACAAGTATTTTTGAATTTGCTCATCAATGCGCAGCAGGCAATTGAAGGTGACGGCGAGATTGTTATTTCCACTTCCCGTTATGAACAAGCTTTGCAGCCGTCAATTGTGATCCAACTAACTGACACAGGTGTCGGTATCGCTGAAGACGATCTGACGCGCATTTTCGATCCGTTCTTTTCCACTGGTAAGAAGGGAACGGGACTCGGCTTGTGGGTCACGCAGGACATCGTGAGACAACACGGTGGCCGCATCGAAGTGAGCAGTGAGGTTGGTAGAGGCACGATTTTTAGTATCGTGCTTCAGGTTGAATCCCCGATACTTGAAGACCAAAGCGAAACCAGAGCGGCGAGTAGATGAGCGAATCATTCAGTCCAAAAGACGCCCAGTCAGGAAACGGCGCGCCCCGTGATGACGCGGGAGGCTTTGTGTCGTTTTCCAACGCTGCGCGATTGCTGGTAGTGGACGACGAGGAAAGCCTGCGCATCACTACGGCTGCGATCTTTGAGAACGAAGGCTACATAGTCGATACCGCATCGAGTGGTGACGAGGCCATAGATCTGATGAATAAGGAAGACTATGACCTCGTGCTCACCGACCTGCACATGGAAGGAGGCGACGGCCTCTCCGTCCTCAATCAGATTCGCCGCCAGGCTCCGCTCACGATCTCGGTTGTACTGACCGGATTTGCTTCTGTTGAATCGGCGATTGCCGCGTTGCAGGAAGGTGCTTACGACTATCTTGTGAAGCCCTGCGACATCGAGAGCATGAAGCACACGATTCGCAGAGGTGTCGAGCACCGGCGGCTGATGCTGGCTGAACAGAAAGCCCGCGCCGATCTGGAACAACTGAATCTCGATCTCGAGCAGAGAATTGAAGAGCGCACCGCCGAGCTTAAGCGACTCAACGTAGAGCTCGCCGACGCTAATCGTGCCAAAGACGTCTTTCTTGCCACCCTTTCACACGAGCTTCGCACCCCGCTCACACCCGTAGTCGGATGGATCAAACTCTTGCGCAGCGGAACGCTCGACGAGAAGAGTGTCGAGCAAGCGCTGGACGCGATTGAGCGCAATGCGTGGTTGCAGTCGCGGTTGATCGACGATCTGCTCGACACGTCGCGGATCGCGACGGGCAAACTGCATTTCGAGCCAAAGCCGACGGATCTGAATGCCATCGTGAAGGCTGCTGTCGATACGGTGCGTGCGTCGGCGGCTTCGCGCAACATCGAGTTGTCGATGACGTTGTGGCCGTCGAGTTTGATCGTGTTTGGCGAGCCGGTTCGATTACAGCAGATCGCGTGGAACCTCGTTTCGAATGCGATCAAGTTCACCGATCCCGGCGGCAAGGTAAGCGTTACTACGCAGCTCGACGGCAAACAGGCGCGGCTCACCGTCGTTGATACTGGCGTTGGTATCGAACCGGAGTTTCTGCCGCATGTGTTCGATCGTTTTCGTCAGGCAGATGGCTCTACTTCGCGACGGCACGGCGGCTTAGGACTCGGCCTCGCAATTGCGGATGCGCTTGCGAAGATGCATGGTGGTTTTCTCGAAGCCAGGTCAGATGGCGTGGGCCACGGCGCGACATTCTCGTTGCGAATGGAATTAGCGCGGACTGACAAAGTCGCACCCGAAACAGTTGACACCCAACGTCATTCATTCGACGGCCTCGAAGTCCTGATTGTCGAAGACTCGCCCGACACGTTGCTGCTGTTGAGCACGATCTTCCGTCGCGAAGGCGCAACTGTGGCGACTGCTTCGTCAGCAGCAGAGGCAGTGAGCGTCGCCATTAAGAACCGCCCGCACCTGATTATTTCGGATATCGGTATGCCTGACGTTGATGGCTTTGAACTGCTCGAGCAGCTACGGCGTCTCGCCGGACTTGGTGAAGTACCTGCGATTGCTGTTTCGGGTTATGCAAGTGAAGAGGATCGCGAGCGCGCCCTCGCCGTCGGGTATCTAGCCCTTGTTCCCAAGCCGATCGACGTCGACGTTCTCTTCGGTCTCATCAACGACCTCAAAGCCCCTGCCGTTAAGTAACCCACTTCAGAGTAGTGACCCCAATTTGAAATTCTCTCTGCGTAATCTCTGCGTCCTCTGCGCCTCCGCGGTAAAAAGAACCGCAAAAACATGTAAACCGCAGAGACGCAGAGAACGCAGAGATTACGCAGAGTTGAATTAGGGCATCACCCATTTCAGTAATACGTTGACTTTAGGTGCAAACTGAAAGATAAGTGCGCCTGACCATTTATAAAACTGGACAAACCTTGGACTCCGAACTCATCACCAGCCTTGAGCAAATCACTCCCGCGTGGCTGACCAGAATTCTCCGGCGATCGAGACTACTGAATACCGCAAGCGTTGCGGAAGTCAGTTATGACAGCTACGTGACGAGCTTCTCCGTCATTGCCCATCTACAAGTCTCATACAGTCGCAGCGTTGAAGCGCCGGATCGTCTCCTTCTGAAGTTTTCAAAACCAGTGCATCCCGTCTCCACTCCGGAGGCTGGTTGGGAGGTGGCTTTCTATAAATCTGTTGGTCCTCACACTCCAAATGTATTGCGTTGTTACGACGCCGTGTTTTCCGCAGACCAACACAAGCTGCATCTGCTGTTAGAGGATGTGTCGCTCACTCACTACAGCGAACTGCCTTCTCAATTGCCGCCCGCGCGCAGGCACTGCGAGCTTATCGTGCAGGCGCTCGCCGATATTCATGCAGCCTGGTGGGAACGTCCGCCGTGGGATGTGATCGGGTGGTCTCTTCCGGACCACGTGGAGGTTGAGCGGAGGATAAAAGACGTCAGCAATCGCATCGCGCGGTTTATAAACTTCCTCGGAGACCGGCTCACAGAAAACCGGCGCAGTATGTATGGCGAGGTGCTTGCGGCGTTACCTGATCTCTACGCGCGCCTGACGCTTCCGACAGCGTATACAGTCGTCCATGACGACATTCATATCGGCAACGTCCTCTATCCCCGCAACCCGGCTACCGATACAGTCCGCATCATCGACTGGCAGACCTGGCTTATTGATCTGGCGCCGAAAGACCTGGCGCACATGATGGCCCTCTTCTGGTTCCCCGAACAGCGGCGAGAACTGGAAATACCGCTTCTACAGCAGTACTACGAACGGCTCTGTGAGAACGGAGTGACTGACTATTCGTGGGAGCAGTTGTGGAATGATTACCGCCTCTGTGTGATCCGAAAGCTCTTCCACCCCGCCTGGCAATGGGACACCGGCCACGAGCCAAACATCTGGTGGAATCATTTAGAGCGAGTGATGATGGCCTACGAAGACCTCGAGTGCAGAGAATTGATTAAGGAAATATAGACTTCCTGCCCTAAAAATCCCTTTTGCCTCATAAGTCTCCCTTAAAAATGAGATCGGCACCTGGAATAGAATAGACAACGCTTTGACAAGCCGTGATAAACTTGACGCTCTTCCAGAGAGAATTCCTCCCAAAACATCTATGTCCGCGTATGGGTTAATCTGAGGAGGCACACCATGACAAGACGGATTCTCGGGATAGTTGTGTTACTGCTATCTCTGATAGTGCTGCTGGCTCCAACCACTAATACTCAATCCACGACGTGCTGCCAGACCTGTTTGCAGCGGTTCCAGCAATGCGATGCCAACAATATAGTTTGCTGCAAACTATATAATTCGTGCATCTCGCAGTGTCCCACTACGTGCCCGAGTTGTCCTGACAAGTAATCAGTCGGCGTCTTCCGGTCTTCCGCTACTCAAACATTATCGGGCGTAGGCCGGTTGGTTCGTTGTAAGGGTTATCGAAAAGGATAGACTCGCGGCTCGCGGATCTGCACTCTCTCGCGAGGTGCGAAAAGGCGCCTCCCCGAACAATCTTTAGAGTGATCGGATCATTCACCAGAACCGGCTCTTCGGCATGTTTCGGCGCCGGAGAATACAGCGAGAAATCGTCCATGCACCATTCCGCGACATTCCCGTAGAGATCATATAGTCCCCACGGGTTGGCAGCTTTTAGACCAACCGGGTGCGTCGTGCGGCCGCTGTTATCGCGATACCACGCATGTTGAGACAGGTCAGACTCGTTGTCGCCAAAGTACCAGCGAGTCGTGGTGCCTGCGCGACAGGCATATTCCCACTGCGCTTCGCCAGGTAGGCCCACGCGTTGTTCGCCGCTTAAGAGTTCTTGTGTCTTTAGTAGTGACGTCAACGTGTCGCAGAAGTTTTGTGCGTCATGCCAGGTCATTCCTTCAGCAGGCAACAAACCGCTTTCCGCGTCCTCGTCAAATAGAGGCATTCGCGTTTTCATGACCGCTTCCCATTGCGTTTGAGTAATCGGGCATTGCGCAATCCAAAAACCTCGACTCACCTTTACTGCCTGCGGCGGCTTTTCGGTGTTTCCGGCCAGTTCATCGTCCGGAGTGCTTCCCATCACAAACTCGCCAGGCGGACACCAGATCATTTGCAGCAAGCAATTCCCTGGAAGAGTCAACGTCAGCGCACGTCCGGCTGAAAGTGAATTATCGAAGTTGCTACTCTTGTTCATCGAGACTCCGTCGTGCCGGCGATTCCTTTATTCAAACCACAGTTCCGCCTTTACAAATGTTCCATCAGGATTCCGAGGCGAGTTGGGATAATCTATCCTCACTCTGTTGTATCCTAATCGTGATGCCATTTTACCAGTGAAGGTCTCAAATGCTGCTGCTTCCGGTGTTAGTCCCGCTCTGATTTGTGCATTGAAACTAGCAAGGTTGTCCTGCGCATACCACAGACCGCGAACTCCTCTTACTCGATAGCCGCTGCTGATAAACGCATCGTAAATCCCATTGAACACGTCCCCGCCTCGAATGTTTGTCCCCTTGGTCTCGATCGCAAATTCGATATAACCATCTCTGAAATAACCTACTCCTAGAAGTTGATCGGTTACTGGGTGCCTGGCCGCGAATCCGTCGCTGATTGGTTCGATATTAGGACCGATCCGCATTGCCTTATTGTGAACAAGAATTCCGAGATCGGAGACGCAATAAGTGTGCGATCCGTCCACTTCAATATTGAAGACATCAAACGTGCCCTCTCGGCGTTCGATTGCTTGCACTGAAGCATCTTCACCATCCAGCCGGACCAGTTCTGTGCCCGTCGCCAACGCACCCGCTTTCCGCCACCCGCGATCTTTTACCCAGAAGGGATGTTCCGGACTACAGGTAATTACTTCGCCAGACAATCCAATCTCAATCACAACGGGCACGGTTCGGACAAAAGTCCTAGCGACTTTTTGTCGTTGCTGATCTCCGGAAATGACATCAAGAGAAACAACCTCGTCACCCGGAACCAGGTCTTCGATAACTTTGCAGCCGCCAGCCGTTTGAACTAACGTCCCAGCTACAAAACATCCAACCCGTCGGTTAGGCGGCGGCTTGGAGCCTCTTCTCAATCTTCTGATCCATCGACCCAGACCTCGCCATCCGCGTGCGATACCGCGTCCGAGTGAGCTAAGGCCACGGCCAGCAGCCCGGAGACCACGGCCGATGCCGCGCGCTGCACCTCGCAGGAGACGTCCAGCGCCGCGGGCAAGTGCTCCGGCACCGCGCCACAGAGCTTGCCATGCAGTCTTAAGTCCGCCGCTGCGTATAAATCGCCACGCGCCTCGTACCATCAGGAGCGTTGACACTAACTGCACCAGCCCCTCACCAAACATCCAACCTCTTTGGAATGGCGTTAATCCTGGTTGAGTGAACGAGCGGTAGATCGTGGTGAGACCCGTCATGTCGAGCAGCGCCATCCCGAAGGTGCCCCAGCCGCCGCTCGCGCCGGCCCGTACACGCGCCTGATAGGCTTCATAAACGGCGTAGGCGAGCAAAGCCAGACCGGCAATTGCAACGATTGCCTCGGCGACTGCGGCAGAGAGACCAGCGATAACCAAAAGCGCAACTGCTGCTTTGAAGAGCAGGATGATGGCGACAATTGCGAGTATCAGTACGACTATGGCAGCGAGAGCTCCGAGGATAAACGCGCCGATGTCTCGCAGTGTCGATAGGATGGGATGATCGTAGTCCCAGGCGGCATCGTCCGCTGCTTCCTCCATCGATGGACCAAGTTGAGTGAGTGCTTCGTCATTCTTCGCCACGCCTTCGTCGACCGCTTCCACGATCTTGTTTTCAGCTTCCTGGAGGGTGTTCGCAAAATCGTCCTTTAGTTTTTGAACTGTCTCACCCAGTTGGCTATCGACTTCACTCAGCGTTTCTGCGAAGCCATCCTCCAGAGCTTCGATCGATTCAGCGAAGCTCAGATCCAGTTCGTCAATCAGACCGGATAAGGCAGAGTCGCTCTCCTCTCGCAGCGTCGACAAATCATCGAGGACCTGTTGCTCCACGGATTGGAGACTCTCGTTCACAGCCTCTTGCACCGCCTCAAATCCACTTCCAGGCACGTCGCCGCCTTGCTGCAATCCTTCGCTCGCGGTGTCAGCGATGCCGTTGATGTAAGCGATAACCTCGTCAGTGAACTGCTGGGCTGCGGCAGGATCAGAAGATTCAGCTTCGAGCAGAGCCTTGGTGGCGTCCTCTTTCACCTGGTTGATCTGGGTGATTGAATCCGTCGTTGCTGTGTCGATTTCTGCCAGCGAACTTTCCAACGTGTTCTGTGTCTGAGCATCAGCCTGCGGACCAACCGCCTCAGCGCGTGCGATCGAAGCTTCTTCAAGCGCGTCGATCTGCGCGAGCAGTTGTTCAGCCATGGAATCGAGTTGTTCGTTTGCAATCTCTGCTGATTCGACGAGTGCGTCGTTAACTTCCTCCACCTGCTCGTCAACCTGTTGGAGCAACTCCGGCAGGTGATCATCGAAACCAACGAGGGCCTGGGCGCCCTGCTCCGCAAATTGCTCCGGTATCTCCGCCACTACTTCTTCAATGGCCGCGACCGCTTCCGGTTCGCGTTTTTCCATTTCACTGGCGGTTGCTGCGGCAACTCCTCGTGCCGCCTGCGCCTGGACCGCGCCACGTTCATCTCGCGGATAGCTCGCAGCTTTTGTTTCTCCGCGTCGTCGCGCTTCAGCGGCTTGCTGACTCGTGCGCTCATGGATCATGGTCGCGTAGTGCGTGCGCATCTGTTCGCTGGCCGCGATGTTGTCTTGAATAGTCGTTTCCATTTCGGCGCGGCGGGTTGCGAACAACTCGGTAAGCTGGGCTTTTGCGTCTTCGCCACTGGCGATCGCTTCCGCCTGACGAGCCGCCAATCCACTAGCAATCTGTTCCCGCGCTGCGTTCACGGACGACTCGAGGCGCGCGCGTTCAGCGGCAAATGCGCCTCGGAGCGTCGCGACCATCGCTTCGACCTGTGACCTTACCGATTGCTCCTGCGCTTCGGCCTGCGTAACCAACTCGGTTCTGATTATTTCTTTCTGAGTTGTAAGTCGCTGTTCTGCGGCTGCCGCGGCTGTCGAGATCTGTGCCACCAATCCCTGAGTGTCAGTGGCCGCGCTGGCCTGAGTGGAAGACTCTTGAACGGATTCTCCCGTGCCGGTGGCGACTTCAGATTCGGTGGTTTCAGAAGCTGATGTCTCGGGCGAGGTGAGTTCCGGCTCAGAGTTTAAAGCTGGAGTTGCGCTGAAACTTGTTTGCTCTTCGCTCTCCATTTCCGGCAAAGAGGTAACGGGTTCCGACTCCTCCACTTCTTCGCCGCCGCCTTGCTGGACAGGACCGAGAAACTCGAATAGCGAAGGCATTGGCTCAGCTTCGGTCACCGGACCAGACAGCGGCTGGAGATCTATCTCCTCTTCGGTAGTTGCTACAACTTCCTCGGTCGTGGCCAACGCTTTTTCGGCTTTTGTACCTGCTTCATTCGTGGCCGTTTGCGTTATGGATTTTGCTTCTTTGCCGGTGCTTTTCTGCGCCGGTGTAGTTTCCTCAGTAACAACGGACTCGTTTGCCGGTGGCTCGGGCGCAACGTTTACCTGACTCTCCTTTCCGTTGACTTGCGCCAAAGCGTTCTGGGCAACAGCAGCGTTACCGAAAGTTGATTGCAAGTTGGAAACGTTTGAGAGAGATGGCAGCGAGTTTTTAGAGACAGAATTCGCGATAGCTGAGTTTCCGATTCCGGCGTCCAGGGGATTGAGATCGATTCTTTCCTCGGGCAATGGCTGTAGTGCAGGTTGCGTCCCGACTTGCGGGATCACCTGACTTAACGGCAATTGCTGCCGGCGTGAGAAGTCTTTCTCGATCATTCGCTTGAGGTAGTAGTTGGCAGCCGAACGCGCTAACAGGACGGTCTGGGGCAAGTGTTGTACCGCGAAACTAATGAAGAATATAGGCCGTAAACACTCAGGGAATTTCCAGGTTGGCTTGGAGATCAGTTCGCGGGGGAGGATTTTTTTGTCCACCCTGCAAGCCAAAAACCTAACACGCACAAATAGTTGACAAAATCAAATTTGTAACTATAATGGTTACAAAATAGCGGCCCGTGTGCTCCAGATAGCTTTGATATGTCGACAAATAGCAGGTTCGCGGTAGCGGTACATGTTTTGAGTTTGATGGCCTGGTCAGGCGAAGAACCCCTTAAATCCGAACAGGTTGCAGAAAGCGTAAACACAAATCCGGTCGTGATCCGGCGGATTTTGAAGGAACTTGCCGAGGCCGGGCTGGTTGTGTCTCAAACCGGCTCCCTCGGTGGCTCCAGGCTGGCTCATAACCCGGCCGAAACGACCCTGCTCGACGTCTACCAAGCACTCGAATATCACGGCGTTTTTTCGCTGCACCGGGCGCCCCCGAGTCGGAATTGCCCGGTCGGCGTGAATATCGAAACTGTCCTGGGCGACGTGCTGCTGGAAGTTGATACTGCGGTTGAAAAAGTATTGCAGAACATAACGATCAACGACGTCGTCCGGCGCTTGAAACCTTGTGGCTCTGCTGCGGCATCGAAGTCGCTAGAGCATATTGGGAAGAATGGGAAGAGGAAGCACTACGAACAGAAGCAGATTGCTTTGCCCGCGCTGCGAGCAGGGGCAAAGAGCCGGGGGAACGGAAACGGATCCTCCCGAACTGCGTAAATAAAACCGCGAGAAAGGAAGATAAATTTGTCCAGGCTTGAAAAAGATCAAAGCGGTATCGAGCTCATGAATAAGGGCGAATTCGTCAACCTCAGTGAGGAACTGACGGACGACGCCGTGTCGATTGAGGATATCGACGAGGTACTACAGACGCTCGAGCGAGCCACCAGTAGTGAAACCGAGATCGAGGAGCCTTTGATCGAGGAGTCGTCGTCTGCCGTCGAATCCGAAGAGGGTATGAACGAAGAGGTCGAGCTCGACCTCTCAGCGGGCGAGATGGATAAGACGTCGGATCCCATCCGCGTTTACATGCGCGAAATGGGTGTCGTGCCGTTGCTGACGCGCGAGCAGGAAGTGTCGATCGCGAAGCGCATCGAGCGCGGCCAAAAGCGTGCGGAGAAAGCAATCGCACGTTCACCAATTGCAGTAGTTGAGCTTTTCCGCATCGGTGAAGAACTGGCTGCCGGGGCGCTCAACATCCGCGACGTCGTGGCATTTTCGGATCAGATGGAAACCGAGGAACACGAAGATCGCAGTGAAGAATATTTGCAGTGGACGATCGAAGGTCTTAACAACATCCAGACTCTCTACAAGAGAGGGCTGAAAGAATTCGAAAAATTCGCCGAAGAACTGAAGCTTTCAAGAGGTAAGCGTTCGAAGAAACTGTTGCGTTATCGACGCAAGCTGGCGCGCACGCGTCTGGAGATCGCTACCGAGATCAGAAGTCTTCACTTGAAAGAAGCGGCACGGCAGCGACTCATCTCCTCGATCGGAGTAGTCTACAAAGAAACGCGCAGTCTCGAGCGCGAGATCGAGTCGAATAATGAAAAGCTAAAGCGCAAAGGTTTGAAGGCCGACAAGGCGAAGGAATACCGGAAGCATGTTGCGAACGCGCGAAAGCGTTTGAAAGAGATCGAGATGGAGCATCACCTGTCGCCGCTCGAGATCAAACGTTCGCACCAGATGATTGCCATCAGCGAAGCGCAAACGGCACAGGCGAAGCACGAGCTGACGGAAGCGAACCTGCGTCTCGTAGTTTCGATTGCGAAGAAGTATCAGAACCGTGGTTTGCAATTCCTCGATTTAATTCAGGAAGGCAATCTCGGTTTGATGAAGGGCGTGGATAAGTTTGACTGGCGCCGAGGTTATAAGTTTTCGACTTATGCGACCTGGTGGATTCGCCAGGCAATCACGCGGGCTATCGCCGACCAGGCGCGCACCATTCGTATTCCGGTGCACATGATCGAGGTCATCAACAAGCTCAAGAACACTTCGCGCGAGCTGGTGCGTGAGCTTGGCCGCGAACCAACGACGGAAGAGATCGCGAAGAAGATGGATACTTCGGTTGACAAAGTGCGTAAGGCGCGCAAGTTGATGCAGGATCCGATCTCGTTGGAGACGCCGATTGGTGAGAATGGTGATTCGCAGCTCGGAGACTTGATCGAAGACAAGTCGAGCGAGAGCCCGGCAGCGCGTGTGATCACTTCAAACCTGCGCGAGATTGCCGGCGACGTGTTGCAGACGTTGAGCCCGCGCGAAGAGCGTGTGATTCGTTTGCGATTCGGACTCGACAACGGCGGTCACGAGCGGACGCTGGAAGAAGTCGGCCAGAACTTCAACGTGACGCGCGAACGCATTCGCCAGATTGAAGCAAAGGCACTGCGCAAACTGCGTCATCCGTCACGAGCGCGGCTATTGAAGAATTTCCTCGAAGGCGAGGGGCAGTAAATCACAGAACCGGACGTACGTAGGCCGGGTTAGTAAATTTAGGAGCAACTAAAAAATGAGTGAACATGTGAAGGAAGTGAGCGACAGCTCGTTTGAAAAAGACGTATTGAGTTCCGGTAAACCGGTGCTGGTTGATTTTTGGGCCGAGTGGTGTGCCCCTTGCCGAATGCTGGCGCCGACTGTTGCGGCTGTCGCGGAGCATTATGGTGAGAACGCGAGTGTGGTGAAGTTGAACGTGGACGACAACCCGTCAACGGCACAACGCTACGGGATCAAGGGTATTCCGACACTGATTCTTTTCCGCGAAGGAAAGGAAGTCGAGCGCGTTGTTGGCGCGACGAGTAAAGAATCGATCACGCGCATGATCGAGAAGTACGTGACAGTGAAGGCGGCAAGTTAAGAAAACACTCTGGGCGATTAAAGGCCGGGCGTCTATGGCGTCCGGCCTTTTTTGTATAAACAAACAACTGTAGGGGCGGCCCTCCGTGGCCGCCCCAGCCGGGAAACACAAATGTGGAACGCTGGGGTGGCCACGGAGGGCCACCCCTACAGTTGTCTGGTATGGGCCCTAATCACCAGTGCGATTTAAGATGACGGCAGCTCACCGCCAAAGAAAGTGAGGCCATAAGCTTCGTGTGCTTTTTGTGCCTCTTTGTGGCTAAAATGAGGCCGCATGGAACAGGCGAAACCCACGCGTCTGATCGTCGGCATCACCGGCGCGACCGGAACGATCTTTGGTGTGCGTCTTTTGCAGATGCTGCACGGGTCGGGTGTCGAGACACATCTCGTCGTGAGTAAGTGGGCGGCGCGCACGCTCGCACACGAAACCCCACACTCACTCAAGTATGTACAAAGCCTGGCAACACAGAGTTACGGCATCGGCGCGCAAGGAGCCGCGATCTCGAGCGGCTCGTTTGTCACTCTGGGAATGGTGATCGCGCCTTGCAGCATGCGCACACTCGCTGCGATTGCGCACGGCCTCGGCGACAATCTCATTCATCGTGCGGCCGATGTGATTCTCAAAGAACGACGCAAGCTCGTGCTCGTCGTGCGCGAGTCGCCGTTCAACGAGATCCATCTCGAGAACATGTTGAAACTGGCGCGCATGGGCGTCGTGATTCTTCCGCCCGTGCCTGCGTTCTACAACAATCCTCAAAATCTTGACGACATGATCAATCACATCACGATGCGCGTGATCGATCAGTTTGACATCCATCTCGACGTGATGAATCGTTGGGACGGCGTGCTGCTGGACAGAAAGCGAACGACGGAAACCGAGTAGGAGAACGAGTCATGGGTGAAATGGTTCAATTCCCGTTTGCCGGAGGTAACACTGGCGGGTATCTCGCAACACCGGAACAAGGCAGTGGTCCCGGGGTCATTGTGATTCAGGAGTGGTGGGGGCTCGTCGATCACATCAAGGACGTTTGCGATCGATTCGCTGACAAGGGTTTCGTCGCGCTCGCGCCCGATCTTTATCACGGCAAGAGTACGAAGTCTCCAGACGAAGCCGGCAAACTGATGATGGCGATGCGCATCGACGAGGCTGAAAGAGATCTCAGTGCTGCGGTTGAGTATCTGACAACGCAAGACTCAACGACGAGCGACAAGATCGG
>DASTTS010000392.1:0-2900 GCA_035760085.1 Pyrinomonadaceae bacterium | reverse complement strand
GGCCCTCCGTGGCTGCCCCTGCGCGAAAACACAATGTGAAACCTGGGGCGGCCACGGAGGACCGCCCCTACAGTTGTTTGTGACAGTGCTCGCGATTTTTCAGCAAATTCCTAACGCGTAATTTAGAAGCGATTTGGGTCTTTTCTCAGCTACCTAAACAGGCGGTGAAGTTACCACCCGTGCGCCTTTATAAATGCGTCAAGTTTGATACTGAGAAAGGATCGCGAGATGAGAAATACAAAACCTGCTCTGATGATGGGTATATTGCTGACCTGTCTTACTTTCGTTTCGTCCGCACACGCGGACGGCCTTCGCTCTTATATTTCACCGAGCGGCAGCGACAACCGCCCGTGTTCACGTAATCAACCTTGTCGCACTTTTGACGGCGCTCTTGCCAAGACCGATGCCGGCGGCGAGATCGTCGCCCTCGAAACCGCCACCTACGATCCGACCACAATCACGAAAGCCATCACGCTTGCCGCTGCGCCTGGCGCCGACGTTGCGATTCGGACGACGACCGGCAACGCCGTAACGATCAACGCAAATACAGGAGACACCGTCGTGCTTCGCGGTTTGCGATTGGGCGGTCCTGGAAAGAATATCGCCAACACGAATGGCGTGCTTGTTAATCTGGAATCGCCGTCCTGCTGTATTTCCGTGTCTCTTGAAAACACAATCGTCACTGATTTCGAAGAAGGCGTGCAAATGAATATTGGCGTCGCAGGTCGATTGCTCGTCAGTGATTCAGTGTTTCGGTCTAACAAAACCGGGATCAACTTTTCCGCCGGCGGAACAGAAGCTCACGGTGCCGCGGTCGAGCGCTCGCGGTTTGAACGGAATGATGTGGGCATCGTTACCTCCACCGGCAACCCGGTCACGGTGAGTAACAGTATTGCCAGCGGCAACGGCGTAGCGTTGCAGGCGAATCCCGGTGGCAAGCTCGATATCTTCCAATCGGTAATCACAAAGAACTCCACCGGAGTTGATGCAAATGGTGGCGTGGTGCGCATCGGATACAGCTCCGTGATGGGCAACAGCACCGGCATAGCCGCGGGTGGTGGCATTGTTCACTCAATGGGCAACAACATGGTCGTGAGCAACGATATCGATATAAGCGGAGCGATCAATTTCTCGACGTTTCTTCCGAGATAGTGCGGGAAGCCATGTACCAGGAAGTTCAGTCGGCGACAATCACGTCCGACATTCGCGTGTCGGACGTGTTGTCGATTCACACACGTAACAGTGTTTACGAGTTTTTTGTTATTGATCCGGTGCGGGCTTATGGTTTAGTGAAGGGAGGCGTCGTTGGGCAATGCGCGACCGAAGCGTTCTTTTGCAGGCCGGCGACGCTGGACCGCGGATCGAAACTGCGGTTGCTGATCGAGACGCCGAAAGGCCCACGATTCATCACGACTTCAACGATCGAAACCATCAAGCATTTGAGGAGCGAGTGACGATTATGACTTCCCGGAGACGCGCACGATTAGCAGTTGCATTCATCGTAATCAACTGCTCGCTTTTTGCTTCGCTGATTAACGCGCAGCAACACGCCGACAAGCAGGAGCTCCGCGCGAAGCTGTTCAAGCAGGTGCTCGCTGACTTCAAAGATCTGCGCGAGTGCTACGAACAGGAAGAAGGCGGGCTGTCCAAGGCCCAGGAGAACATGAACGTTGAAGAGCACGACTTGAATCGCGATGGCGTGAACGAATATCAAGTCGAGTTGAGTGGGCCGTGCTCGTGCGGGATGGTCAATTGTTCGATCTACGTCTACCGCAAAGCGGGAGAGGGATTCGAGACGATTCTTGACGACGCGGCGGGGTATGGATTTGAGGTGTTGAAGACGTCGAGCAATGGCTACAGGGATTTACTAGTCACCGCGCGCGATACGGCGGCGACACAAGCTGAAACGGTTTACAAGTTTGACGGCAAACGCTATCGCGACGTTAAGAACACGCTGGTCCAGGTTGAGACTGGAGAGCGCAAGCCGGCGTTTCGGCGATTGCAGTTTAGACGAGGCACATCAGAAGCGACCGTACAAGGTCAGGTGTCAATAGCCCTGCCTGACACTTACCTTGTACGTGTGCGAGCCGGACAGGTGATGACGGTAAAGCTGTCGGCGCCACGGAAAGCGGTCCGGTTTATGGTGATGAGCCCGAGTACGAGGAGTCTTGTTGCTGACAACGCGCGTGATTGGACGGGCGTGCTTGAGGAGTCTGGCGATTACACGATCATTATCGATTCAGACGCCCGCAACAGCGCTTATTCAATGACGGTCAGCATTAAATAGACAGGATTGCAAGATTTTCAAGATGAACAAGATAAATCGAGGGACGTATAATGGTGAGCCATGTATTGTCCCAATTGTGGAAACAAAAACGCTGAGGACCAGAACTACTGCCGCGCTTGCGGTCTTGGACTGGAGAAGATTGCGCAGTCGGTCTCCGAGCAGCTTCCGAGTGTAGCCGTGAAGAGTTTGCAGGAGCGGAAGGAGCGGCTCGAGCGTTTGGGCGTGGCGTCGTTGAGTGTTTTTGGATTGGGTATCTTTGGATTTCTGCTTTACAACATCTTTTCGAAGTTGTTGCTGAGTCAGGGGCTATTCGTCGCTGTTCTCGCTGTGCTTGCGGCGATCATCTTTCTTGGCTCGGGTCTTGTGTCGGTAGTTTTGTTTGCGAAGGCGAAGGAATTGAAGGAAGCAGCCGGTAACCGGCAGCTCAATCCGTCAGGTGATACAGCAGAGACTACCGGCAAGCTTCTCGAACCACATCAACAACCGGCCTTCAGCATCACCGACCGAACCACGAACCTGCTGCCAGTCGACGCAAAGAAGAAGTAACTGTAGGGGCGGCCCTCCGTGGCCGCCCCTGCGCGGAAACACAATGTGGGAAACCTGGGGCGGCCAC
>DASTTS010000391.1:0-6225 GCA_035760085.1 Pyrinomonadaceae bacterium | reverse complement strand
GTGGGTGAAGCAGTCATACGCGTGACGCTCACGACGATTTGCGGGACCGACCTTCACATCGTGAGAGGCGAATATCCGGTGGTCCCGGGATTGGTAATCGGCCACGAACCGGTTGGTGTGATCGAAGAGCTTGGTGAAGGTGTGACGGGATATGAGATCGGCGATCGCGTGCTCGTTGGCGCGATCACGCCATGCGGTCAATGTAACGCGTGCTTGTCAGCGCACTCTTCACAATGCGGTCATGGTGCAGGCTACGAGGCACTCGGCGGCTGGCGCTTCGGCAACACTATCAACGGCGCCCAGGCTGAATATCTCAAAGTGCCTTTTGCACAGGCGAACCTCGCGAAGATTCCTGACGAGCTCACCGACGAACAAGTGGTCCTGCTTGCCGACATTGCTTCGACCGGCTTTAGTGGCGCGGAATCGGCCGGAATAAAGATCGGCGACTCCGTTGTGGTATTCGCCCAGGGTCCGATCGGTTTGTGTGCGACCGCCGGCGCAAAGCTCATGGGTGCAGGACTGATCATCGGCGTTGATGGTGATGAAAACCGGTTGGCGATGTCGAGACGCATGGGCGCGGATGTCACTCTCGACTATCGCGATGTCGATGTAGTGGCAGAAGTAAAACGGCTGACTGGTGGCGGCGCCGATGTGAGTATTGAAGCACTCGGCACCCAACAGACTTTTGAAAGCGCATTGCGGAGTCTACGGCCGGCGGGAACTCTGTCGAGCCTCGGCGTCTACTCGGGCAAGCTTTCAATTCCTTACGAAGCATTCGCCGCCGGCCTTGGCGATCATCGCATCGTGACCACGCTTTGTCCGGGTGGAAAAGAACGTATGCGCCGCTTGATGGAAGTGGTTCGCCGCGGCCGCGTCGATCTCACGCCGCTGCTCACACACACTTTTGCCCTCGATGATATCGGACAAGCCTACGACTTGTTTGGTGAACGACTTGACGGCGTTATGAAAGTGGCAATCAGACCATGAAGATCCTCATTGCTTACGACGGTTCAGAGTTTGCTGATACGGCGCTCCAGGATTTAAAGCGCGCCGGATTGGACGCAGACGGTGAAATGTTGGTCATGTCTGTGGCAGACGTCTTTGTCCCGAGTCCTATAAACGACGGACATGACAACGGCTTTCCAACGTACGTTCCGGAGCCGGTCAGACGTGCGCACGAACGTGCACGGGAACAGTTGGACCAGGCTGAGGTGGTGGCGAAGCGCGCCAGTGAACAAATCAGAGCGCTGTTTCCCGATTGGCGCGTCAGCCACCAGGCAGAAGCTGATTCACCGGCCTGGGCATTGATAAGACGAGCCGATGAGTGGAAACCCGATCTCATCGTGTTAGGAGCGCGCGGCCACTCAGTTTTTGGTGGACGCTTGATACTCGGCAGCATCTCGCAAAGAGTTCTGTACGAGGCGCGCTGCTCAGTGCGAATTGCGCGCGGTCCACGCGAGCACGCTGACAAACCCATTCGCATTTTGATCGGCGTCGACAATTCGTCCGACTCGCAAGCAGCCGTGGAAGCCGTGTGCCATCGTAATTGGCCCAACGGCGCTGAGGTTGGTTTGCTGGCGGTGGTAGACACAGTGATGCCAATTACTCCCAACCCTTCGGAACCGGCAGTGATGAAATGGATCGAAGTAGCGGACGAAAACAACTGGGACGAAGTCCGGGCAGTCTTTGAGCCGTCAGCGATAAGACTTCGCAACAAGGGATTGCGTGCGGAAGTCTTAATCAGACGTGGTAATCCCGCGGATCAAATTCTCGAGGAAGCCGACTCATGGGGCGCGGACTGCATCTTCGTCGGCGCAAAAGGGACCAGAGGAATTGAGCGCCTGCTACTTGGCAGCGTTTCCTCCGCGGTCTCCGCCCGTGCGCATTGCTCGGTCGAAGTTGTGAGGCCACCGAAATAACCCGCGAAGGGAGTCGCCATGATCAATATCAAACGCATTCTCTGCCCTACTGATTTGTCGGACCACTCCGGCAAAGCGGTGCGCTATGCCCTCGCGCTCGCTCGCGCGCATGACGCGGAAGTGATTTTCTTTTACTGCACGCCGGACGTCGCAGGCGAAGAGAAACTAAAAGCGTCCGTGTTGAAATACGTCGATGTTTCTGACTCGCGCTGGCGTGTGATTGCTACGAATGCCGCTGACGTTGGTGAAGCGATCATGATGAAAGCGCAGCTCGAGCATGTTGATTTGATCGTGATGCGCTCGCGGCGCCGTCCTCATCGCGCTGCGCTGCTTGGCTCTACGGCGGAAACAGTTTGTCGCAGCGCTCCGTGTCCCGTGCTTGTTATGCACAACGACGAGCAGGAGTTTGTCAACGATCAGTTAACTGTAAATCTCAACCGTGTGCTGGTGGCCTACGACTTCTCTGATTACTCAGAGCTCGCGTTGAAGTATGGGCTGTCGATCGCACAGGAGCATCAGGCCGAATTGCATTTGCTTCACGTTTTGCCCGCGCGTTCTCTTAATGAGCCGGAAATCGCGTGGTATCCGGCCCAGGGCGAATCCGCTTACCACACCGCCGCCCGTCGCTTGCAGAGAGTTGTGCCGTCTGAAGTGCATCTCTGGTGCGACGTCAAAACAGCCGTTAGTGAAGGACATCCGTATCGCGAAGTTCTGAACTACGCGGAGAAGAATGAGATCGATCTGATTAGCGTGGGAGCCCATGGAGCCGGGTTTGGAATGCGCGCTTTGTTTGGATCGAACGTTGATCGTGTGTTGCGCCAGGCGCCGTGTCCGGTGCTGGTTGCGCGTCCCTTACGACCGAACATTCTTGCGAATCCTGTCAATGCTGAAATCCTGTCTAATGAATTAAATGGGCGAACATCAAGTTGAACAACACGTAGATGAGAAGAAGGCGCAAGCCTTCATGAAAGCACTGCTTGAAGACCTGCGCGCACTTGCGTTCATGCTCGAAGATGGTCGTGTCGAGAGCGGTGTTACGCGCATCGGTGCGGAGCAGGAGATGTTCCTCATCGATCGCTACTTGCGACCGGCCCCGGTTTCGCTGGAAGTGCTGCAACAAGCTAACGACTCGCGCCTCACCACAGAGATCGCGCGGTTCAACCTGGAAGCCAATCTCGCGCCGCTCGAACTGAAGAACCACTGTTTCACTCGCATGGAACAGGAGCTCAATGAAGTGATTGCGCTGGCGCGCCACAGCGCCGCGACTCAGAACGCAGATGTTCTTCTCTCCGGTATTTTACCGACGCTCCAAAAATCAGATCTGACGCTCGATAACCTCGCTCCAATTCCGCGTTATCACGAATTGAATCGAGGCGTGATCAGGATGCGTGGCGGCCCGCTTTCGATTCACATCAAAGGTTTGGATGAACTGCAACTCACGCACGACAACATCATGATGGAGTCGTGTAACACGAGTTTTCAGGTTCATTTTCAGAGTAACGCGAGGGAGTTTGCGAATCACTACAACGTCGCGCAGGCGATAACGGCTCCGGTGCTGGCTGTTGCAGTCAATTCCCCGCTCTTGTGTGGACAGCGCTTGTGGCAGGAAACACGCGTGGCTCTGTTTCAACATTCAACGGACGAACGCTCGCGTCCACAACTGGCGCGCCACCAACCGACGCGTGTCAGCTTCGGCGATAGTTGGCTGCGACAATCCGTTATCGAGCTCTTTCACGATCAGATCACGCGTTTTCGTCCGATCATGATCACGCAACCGGATGAGAATCCGTTTGCGGTGCTCGCACGCGGTGAGACGCCTCCTCTTTCAGCGTTGCGAATGCACAACGGTACTGTTTGGCGCTGGAATCGAGCTTGTTACGGTGTACATAACGGTGTCCCACATTTGCGCATCGAGAATCGCGCGCTACCTTCCGGTCCGACAATCGTCGATGAAATTGCGAATGCGGCGTTCTTTACCGGCTTGATGGTGGCGGTGCCACAGGAATACGGTGAGATCGGTTCGCGCATGCCTTTTGACGATGCCAAGTTAAACTTTTTCCGCGCGGCCAGGCATGGTCTTGATGCGCAATTTCATTGGCTTGACGGGCAGAGTCATAACGCAGCCACGCTGATCCTGGACCAATTGCTACCGCTCGCGCGCCAGGGACTGAGCAGTGCGCGCGTAGCCAGTGACGACGTCGATAAATATCTCGGCATCATCGAGGAACGAGCGCGCAGCAGGCAAACGGGAGCGCGTTGGATAATGAAGTCACTCTCGGCGCTCGGAGGTTCAGCCTCGAAAGATGCTACCCAGAGAAAGTTGACCGCTGAGATCCTTGCAAATCAAAAGCAAGGTGAGCCGGTCCACTGCTGGCCCGTGATCGAAAACTCGCATTCTGAGGAATGGGAGCACAGTTATCGTACGGTCGGACAGTTCATGTCGACAGATCTTTTCACCGTCAGCCCCGACGACCTGATCGATCTCGCCGCGAGTGTGATGGACTGGCGACACATCCGGCACGTGCCGGTGGAAGATCAGGAGGGGCGACTGGTGGGCTTGATAACTCACCGCGGTCTGCTTCGCACGATGCTAAGCAATACGAAGCTAACTACGGTACGTGAGATCATGGTCACAGATCCGGTCACGGTTACACCATCGACTTCATCATTGGAAGCGATGGAGCTCATGCGCAGCAATCGCGTCGGCTGCCTTCCGGTAGTTGAGGGTGATCAACTGGTCGGCATCATCACCTCCTACGACTTCCTCGAAGCCACCGCCCAACTCTTCAAGCAGCATCTCACGACCCATGACAGTTTAAGCCACGGATGAACACGGATACATTTGTGTAATCTGTGGTTAGTTTTCTGGGGAATCTTGCGCACCACCGGGATGGCTTGCGGATTATTCCCCGCGGATCAATCCAAAAACCCTTAATAACCTACTTGCTTGCCTGCTTGGCATAAACATTGCGATTGCGAAGGTTGCTGATGTTTCAGCCGAGGTCCCACGATGCCGAGCGCGCAAAAACAGGAAACCGACGAGGGTGTGGAGTTGGCGATGGGAAGAACAGATTTCCACTCGCTACTGCAGGCCATTCGCGCCGCCAACATTAACAACCTGAGTTTAGTGCACCCGCGCGGGAAGGTCCTGTTTGCTGAAGGAGAACCCGCGCGAGGCGTGTTCATATTGCGAACCGGCAGGGCCACGGCATCCATATCGTCAAGTGAAGGACGAGTGGTGATTCTCCGGATAGCTCAAGGCGGTGATGTGCTGGGGTTGAACTCCGTGCTCCGGAGTGCGTGCTACAACACAACTATAAAAACTATTGAACCGTGCCGCACAGATTTCATCCCTCGCACAGCACTGCTCGATCTCATCGAGAGAAATCAGCCGGCCGCGCGCGCAGTATCACAGATACTAAGCCGCGAGCTGACTGACCTGACAGAACGCGCGAGGTCATTGCTGCTTCCCCAAACCGCAACTGCGAAGCTGGCAAAATTTTTGCTCGATTGGAACGAACAAACCGCCACCAATCAGTCTCCACAGATTACCAGGAGTCTGACGCACGAACAGATTGCACACATGATCTGCGCCTCGCGCGAAACCGTGACGCGTCTACTAACAAATCTTGAAAAGCGCCAGATTATTAGCGTAAACTCGGGCCACATCCTGATTTGCGATCGAGCGTCTTTGCAGAAGATCGCTCTTAGTTGAATGTGACGCTCGTCACATCTTCACAAAGGGCAAAAAATCTAAAATATCGAGCCCGGGGTCAGTCAATCGCGAAAACCAAAAGGTGGGGCTAAGATGAGTAAATTTCTTAAAGCACTCCTGATCTGTGGCTTAGTTTTCGCCGCATTCGGTTTGATCAGCTACAACAATCCCTCTCAATCTGCGCCGATCAGCCTCGTCGAATTCGCGAAATTCAAGGCTGACGATTACGTCGGCAGCGATGCGTGTAAAGACTGCCACGAAGATCAGTTCAAGAACTTCTCACACACTTCCCACGCTCAACTCACGAAACTGGCCAGTTGGAAAGAAAAGGTGACGGGTTGCGAATCGTGTCATGGTCCAGGCAAGGCCCACATCGAAGAAGGCGATCCGAAGAAGATCATTTCGTTCAAGAACAAGTCGTCAAAAGAAACCTCCGAGACGTGTTTAGGCTGTCACGCCGGTCGCGAAGAACACAACAACTTCCGCCGCGGCGAGCACTGGCGCAACGACATCGGTTGTACTGACTGCCATTCAACCCACTCTCCACCAACCGGCCGGCAACTCGCTGCTTCGAACGTCTTCGTCTCATCA
>DASTTS010000390.1:0-2892 GCA_035760085.1 Pyrinomonadaceae bacterium | reverse complement strand
CGACGATGGCGTTCTCGTCAGAATCAAACATCGCGAGGTCAAACAAATTGCCGGGCCGGTGCAGTAGTCCGGTGTAGTTGACGACAGCTTCAGGATTGATGCGTTGTTTGTAGAAGCGTGTGAAAGTGGCCGCCGAGGCGACACCGTCAAAGCAGTGACCGTGATAAAGGACGCGCAGTTTCATCCGTGTAATCTGTGGCTCAATTCTTACACGGCTGGATCACAGCAGTGGCGGCACCGACTTTCGAGGCGATGAACTTGTCCACTTCATCTTCGATCAACTCGCCGTTAACCACAAACGCCTTTTCGGTGAGCACGTCGCCCTTCGCATTGATCTTTGCAGGTTCAAGAAAGATGTTCCAGGGCGAACCCCAGTTGCGCTTGTCGCCGGTGAGTTGACGGTAGCCGTAGTGCGCAGTCTTCTGCTTGTCTTCACGTGATTCTGACTCAGTCACAATCGGATACGGTGGTCCATCTTTGCCGAAGTAGTTACGCACGTCGTCCTTCGTCGCGTATTCGCTGACGCCGATCACCTGAAACCCCTGCGCCTTGTATTTGTCGTACAACTTCGCGGCGATGGGCGCTTCGTTTTTCCAGTTACCACACCACGGCGCAAAGTAAACGATCATCACCAGCTTCTTGCCCGCCATGAGCTCGCGCAAGTCTTCCGACTTTTCGGCAGTGAGACTCGGGAGGGTCCAGTTTTTATAGTTCACCGTTTGCTCGGTCAGCGGCGAATACTCGTGACCAGCCTGCGCACGTGCAACTGACGGTGAAATCGCGAGTGCAAGAATGGAGAGGGCGAATAAGAGTTTCTTCATGGTACTACTCCATTGAACTGCTTACTGTTAATTCGCGGCGCTTGCGGTTGCAGGCGTTTCGGCCAGCAGCGGCTTGACCGCAGCTTCCCACGCGGCTTTGTCGCGCGCGCCGATAATCTTCTGGCGAATGCGGCCCTGGCGATCGATCAGATAAGTTGTCGGTAATACTGACTGCTGGAATTTTACCTTGGCATCACTGCCACCTAGCAAGACGTCGTATTCAAATTTCGCGACTTCCTGCTGGTAGGCGTTCACACCATCGGCGCTGTCGTCGAGCGACGCGCCGACAATCTTCAGACCTTGCGGCTGAAGCTCGTGCTGCAACGCGTTAAGCGCGGGGATCTCTTCGCGACATGGAATGCAGTAAGTGGCCCAGAAGTTTAGGAGGACGACCTGTCCTTGAAGTTCTTTGAGTCGGAACGGCTTGCCCGCGAGTGTTTGAAACTCGACGTCGGGCACCATTTCGAAGTTCGCGTTTTGTGCGGTCGCAGTAGTGGGCTTCTGTTCGGCAGGCTTAAACCAGCGGTTCAGCAAACCCTCAGCGTTCGGAAACCAGGCCGTTATCTTGCCGCTGGCTAGCAAAGTCGATTGACCACTCATCACGAGCAATCCAACAAGTATCAGGATCACTCCTGACGCAACTTCAACCTTGTGCAGGTGCCTGCGGAAGTTCTTGTAGAAACTCAAAAACTTATTGATGCCGAGGCCCGTTAAAAGAAACGGCACTGCCAGGCCGGCGGAGTAAAACGCGGAAAGCACGAGACCGCTGCGCCAGCCGCCACTCGTCGCTGCGAGACCGATGATGCCACCGAGAATCGGACCAATGCACGGCGTCCAACCCGCTGCGAAGGCAATTCCCAGAGCCGCAGACCCGAGCACACCGCGCGGCTTGTCGCTCGAGAAGAAACGTGTGTCTTTGTAAAGCGCAGAGATCTTAAGCAGACCGATCAGTTGCAGGCCAAACGCGATGATGACCAGACCGCCGATGATGCGCACCCACGGATTGCTTGTGATCGCGGCGCCGACGAGACCCGCCGTCGTTCCGAGAACAAGAAAGATAACTGAAAGACCGGCATTGAACGCGAGCGAGTTAACGATCACTGCGCGCCGGCTATTAACCGCACCTTCTTTAAGATTATCGATACTCACGCCGGACATCAGCGAGATGTAACCCGGCACGAGTGGTAAAACACACGGCGACAGAAACGACAATATCCCCGCCGCAAACGAAATCGTGATATTCAGTAAATTAATTCCGTGGTCCATCTATCTTGTAAATCCTGAAAATCCTGAAATCCTGTCAAAAACTGTCTCTCACTTCTCGGCGATCAACTTGTCAATCAGTTCCCCGAGCAACTGAATCTCATCTTCACTCGCACCCAGCGAGATATACCGCACATTCCCCTTCCGATCGATCAAAAACGACGTCGGTATCGAAAACACGCCGTAATTAAATTCATTCTTCTCCCCATCCTCAATCACAAATCCATACGGCAGCTTATTCCGCGTCCGAAACTCGCGCAAATAGACAAGCTCTTCAGGCTCGGTCAGCTCTTTTCCACCGCCGCGCCCATAGTACTTCGTCACGCCCAGGATCACGAGTCCTTTGCTCTTGTATTCGTTCTGCCAGCGCGCCAGATTCGGCAGCGTGTAACGGCATGGACCACACCACGGCGCCCAAAAATCGAGCAACACAACCTGCCCGCGAAAGTCCGACAACTTCTTCGACTGTTGCTCGATCCATTCATTCGCAACCAGTTCCGGCAACGGCACATTCGCCGACGTCAGACTACTGTCGAAAAGCTGTCCGGTATCCAACAACGGATCGAGCCGCATCACACGCACCGTGGCATCTCTGTAGAGAGTTGCCGACGGCAACTGGATCGACAGTCGTCGCAAGTCTGTCAGTGCGCTAATGGCCAACTTTTTTTGATCGCTTTTCAGATACGAATCAGCTATCAACACGGTCGACTTCAACAACATCTCATCGCGACGGGAAACTTCGGCGGGGTTCGTCTCGATATACTTCTTCGATGCGGCGAGCATTTCCTTCGCGTGCGCGGTCATCGAC
>DASTTS010000389.1:0-6661 GCA_035760085.1 Pyrinomonadaceae bacterium | reverse complement strand
ACGAATCGTAGTTGTCGATAACTAACAGCATTATTTCTTACACGCATTCACAACTGCACGACTGATCTTCACTGGCTTGTCCGGCGTTTCACGTTCGGATGGCGCCTGGTTGATCGCGTCAACCACTTCCATGCCTTTTGTTACTGTGCCGAACGCAGCAAACTTGCTGTCGAGATGCGGCGCCGTTGCCACAAGAATGAAGAAGTGCGTGGTCGCACTGTTTGGCTCGTCGGTGCGCGCCATCGACACGATGCCGCGAACGTGTTTGACGAGGCCCGGCTCATCCGGCAGCTTGTGCGACATCCGCTTTGTGAGCGCCTCGCTCCACTTCTCACTCGTCTGAAGATTCCCACCCTGAATCACAAAGCCCTTGACTACTCGACTGAACGTCGTTGTATCCAGCGCGCCGGTGGCAGACAGGTTCAAAAAATTTCGAGCAGCTTCGGGTGCATTCTCCGGCATGATTGCAATCTCGATCGGCCCCAATTCAGTCTCGAGCGTCACACACTGCCCCGCCATCTTTTCGAGCGTCGCGCCGTCAAACGGATCACCAGCGGGCGCCGGCGTCGCGGCTGCACGAGCGTTCGCCTTCTTCGGCGGCTCAATCGCATTATTCGACTGTGCACTCACACTGATTACTGCAAGCGCCATAACTAAGACTGCGATCCCAATCCTGCTAATCATGAAAAATCTTGTCGATCCTGTCTAAAAAACTCTTTATAGCCCGCGCTGCGCCAGCTCGATCGCGCGAAACATCGCCCGCGCCTTGTTCACCGTCTCCGCATACTCATGCTCCGGTATTGAATCAGCCACAATCCCCGCACCGGCCTGGACCATCGCCTGCCCATTACGCAAGACGATCGTCCTGATCGCAATACACGAATCGAGATTGTCAGCATAATCCATGTACATCACCGATCCCGCGTAAAGCCCGCGCCGATCCGGTTCGAGCCCGCGAATAATTTCCATCGCGCGAATCTTCGGCGCACCCGTCACTGTTCCCGCCGGAAAACACGAAGCTAGCGCATCAAACCTATCGAGCCCGTCACGTAATCTCGATCTCAAACTCGTCTCAAGATGCTGCACGTGTGAATAACGTTCGACGCGCATTAGCTCATCAATCTTCACCGATCCATAATCCGAAACGCGCCCGAGATCGTTGCGACCGAGATCGACGAGCATCATGTGCTCCGCGATCTCTTTCTCATCCGTTCGCAGGTCCTCGCCTAACATCCAGTCTTCAGTCTCCGTCGCGCCACGTTTTCTCGTGCCCGCAATGGGGCGGTAATCGAGTCGCTGCCCGTGACAACGAACAAGCATCTCGGGCGATGCACCTACGACAGTCTCGTCACCGAGTCGCAGGAACAACATGTACGGCGACGGATTGATCGTGCGCAGTGCGCGATAGATTTGCAACGGATCGCCATCAAACTGCGCCGAGAAACGCTGCGACAGCACGACCTGATAACAATCGCCGGCAGCGATGTGCTCCTTCACTTGTCGCACGCTTTCTTCGAAAGCACGTCGCGGAAAATTCGATTGCAGCGAGACGTTTTCAACGTTCTCGTTGCGCGGTTGCACACGCGCCGGCGCAGCGGTTTCAAAGATGCGCTCTTCGAGTTCCTTTGTGCGCGCGACAGCTTGATCGTAAAGCTCGCGCAGTCGCTCGTGACTGCCGCCTGCTTCTTCAGTGAAGACAATCGAGACTATTTCGATTCGCTGCTTGACGCGATCGAAAGCGATCACGTTTCGATAAAACATCAAGACTGCGTCAGTTGGTGGATCGAGCGGCTGCGTATGGTCGTCGCGCAACGCCGGCTCAAACCACTGCGCGGCGTCGTAACCGATATAACCGACTGCGCCACCGGCAAAAGGCACGAGCCCCGGCCGCCGTGCGAGCGAGCGTCCGCGGAAGTAATCTCGCACCCATTCGGTGGCAACCTGCATGAATGATTCGGTCTTACCGTCGCGCTCGACGATCGTCTGCAATCCCTTGCCACGCACGATCATCTCGGGCTCAGCGCCGAGGAACGAGTAGCGCGCGATACGTTCACCACCTTCGACCGATTCGAGCAGAAACGAGTACGGCGAATCACCGGCGACGCGCATGAATGTGCCAACCGGCGTGTGCAAATCCGCCAGCACCGAGCGCACAACAGGCACGACATTGCCCTGTCGCGCCTCCTTCTCAAACGCCTCGAACGATGATGGTTGCAGATCTAACATCGCTATCAGAATGTTCTGTCAATCTTGAAAATCTTGTAAATCCTGTCTAACCAAGGCGCGTGCCATTCAGCCAGTGTCCACCGTCAACAACCAGCACAACACCGCTGATAAAACTCGCCGCATCAGAACAGAGAAACACCGCGGCCTTTTCGATATCAGCAATTCTCCCGAACCTTCCGACCGGAATCTTCTTCAGTAAACGTTCCTTCACCGGTTGCGGCACGAGGCGCTTCATACCTTCCGTATCTTCGATTGGACCAGGCGCGATGGCGTTCACGCGAATGCCGTAGCGTCCCCACTCCACCGCGAGATTGCGCGTCAACGCATCGACACCCGCCTTCGCCGCCGACACATGAAGCTGCATTGGCGTTCCGAGATAGTGAAGCGTCGCACTGATGTTCAGTATCTGCCCGTGATGCTCTTTCAGTTGTGCAAAAGCTGCACGACAAACGTTGAACGTGCCCTTCAGATCGATATCGACGACCGTTCCAAAACCATTGGGCGACAACTCCTCCGCGGCGCAAAGAAAGTTTCCTGCCGCGCCATTCACAACGATATCAATCTTGCCGAGCTGCTCAACCGTTTGCGCGACCGCCTTCTCGACATCCTCCGGCTGGCGCACATCAACAGCAACCGCAATCGCCTTTCCGCCGTTATCATTTATCGCCTTTGCAGCGGGCTCGAGGTGGTCCATCTTGCGACTGACGAGCGCCACGGCAGCACCCGCTTCCGCAAGCGCACGCGCGACACCGCCCGTGATCCCTGTCCCGCCTCCAGTGACAAACGCCACGTGTCCTTTCAGAATTCCTTCGTTGAATATTTTTTCACTCATAAAATTTGATCCGCGTTTATCCGCGAAGATCCGCGGCCAAAATAGCTTCCTCTAATTTGAACTTTCCCTCATATAAAGCTTTGCCGACAATAACACTATCCACACGTACGTCGCCCGCCTCACGTAAGCGTTTAATGTCATCGAGACTCGAAACACCACCCGATGCTGTCACCCTCACATTCGCAGCTTCAGCAACAGCGAGTGTCTGTTGAATATTTGGTCCAACCAGAGCGCCGTCACGAGCGATGTCAGTATAAATGATCCGTTCCACGCCACACTCCGCAACCGATCGCGCAAGCTCAATGGCCGTTAGCGGTGTCGCAGTTTCCCAGCCGCGCGTCATCACGCGACCGTCACGAGCATCAATCCCAACGCAGATCTTCGAGCCAAAACTGTTCACGAAATCTTTTAACCTCGAAGGCGATTCCGCTGCTACTGTTCCGAGTACGACCCGCGCCACTCCCACATCGCAAAGCCGTTGTACATCATCGAGTGAACGAATACCGCCGCCAAATTCAATCGGAATGTCTATGGCGTCAACAATTCTCTTCACCACCGCCCGGTTGGGTGAGCCGGCCTCACTAAAGGCGCCATCGAGATCCACCACATGAATCATCTCAGCACCCGCGGCCACAAACTCGCGCGCTACCTGAACCGGATCGTCATTGTAAACAGTCACATCCGATTTGCGCCCCTGCAACAGCCGCACACATAAACCATCCTTCAGATCAATTGCAGGTATGACGATCATTGTTGACGGATCAATCCCATGACTTCATCAAACAACGCGCCATTCGTCGCGATCGCATTTCCACCATCCGCCGTCCGTACGCCGCGCCAGTCAGTAAACGTTCCGCCAGCCTCTTCCATGATTGGCAACAACGGCGCACAGTCCCACAAATTCATAACCGGATCCAGCATTACATCCGCGCGGCCAGTCGCGACCAGAACGTAGCCGTAGCAATCGCCCCACGTGCGACTCACCTTCGCACGCTCTTGCAGCAATTCAGTCGTACGCCCAAAGGTGGTTGACAACAAGAGCGCATCTTTGAGCTCAGCCGTGTTTGACACCCGCGCCGGCTCGTCATTCAAAAAACATCCGAGCCCTTTCGCCGCCGAAACGATCTCGCCGAGTGCCGGTATATTCACAACTCCAACCGTCATCTCACCCTCGATCTCGACCGCAATCAACACTCCATAAAGCGGAACGCCATGCACAAAAGCAAACGTGCCGTCGATCGGATCGAGTATCCAGCGCCGCCCCGACGTACCCTGTAACTCACCTTCTTCTTCACCGAGTATTCCATCTTCAGGAAAGCGCTCGCCGATCCGCTTGCGCAGGTAACTCTCAGCCTCTCGATCGGCGATCGTGACGTAACTACCGTCAGCCTTCTTGCTCGTCTCGGGCTTCTTCCGAAAGTACTGCAACGTGATCTCGCCTGCCCCACGCGCAAGATCGACCGCAAACTCGAGCAGATCGTTAAGCTCGCTTTTCTTCACTATGACCCTTTCTGCGTCTGCCGAGTTCCTCTGCTATGTCCTTGAGACTAACGCCACGCGCCACCAGCAACACCAGCAGGTGATACACGAGGTCTGCTGTTTCCGCAGTCAGTCGTGCCTCATCCTCGTTCTTTGCAGCAATGATCGTCTCCGCGGATTCCTCGCCGACTTTTTTGAGTATCTTATCGAGGCCTTCTTCGAAAAGATAAGTCGTGTAAGAACCCGGCGGCCGTTCGCGCTCACGGCTCTCGATCAACTCGTAAAGTTGGTCCAACAAAAGACCGAGACCAGGCTGCTGTATTCCGGTATCGAAACACGAGACCGCGCCAGTGTGACATGCTGGTCCAGCCGGATTTACCAGGACGATGATCGCGTCCGCGTCGCAGTCAAGCGCCAGCTTCACGACCTCCTGCGTATTGCCTGACGTCGCACCTTTGTGCCAGAGCTCGTTGCGCGACCGCGACCAAAACCACGTCTGTTTGGTTTCGAGCGTGCGCGTGAGACTCTCGCGATTCATGTACGCGAGCGTGAGCACTTCGCGAGTCGACGCGTCCTGCACGATGGCAGGTATCAAACCGCGCTCGTCAAAGTGAATCTCGTCAAAGTTAATCATCTTACTTCCAGTCCACGACTTCTCAGGTAACTCTTCACGTCGCCGATCGACAACTCGCCAAAGTGAAACAGCGATGCGGCGAGTACGGCACTCGCGCCACCGGCAGTCAGCGCGTCATAAAAATGCTCGACTTTGCCTGCCCCACCGGACGCGATCACGGGAATGCGAACGGCGTCGGAAACCGCACGCGTCAACTCGATATCGTAACCATTGCGTGTACCGTCGCAATCCATGCTCGTCAAAAGAATCTCCCCGGCCCCGAGTTGTTCCGCATGCATCGCCCATTCGATCGCGTCAAGTTCAACGGGCCGGCGACCACCGTGCGTGTAGACTTCCCAACCACCCTGCTCACGACGGCGCGCGTCGATCGCAACGACGACGCACTGGCTTCCGAAAGTCTCAGCACAGGCTTTTATCAACTCCGGATTTTCAACCGCCGCGGTGTTGAGAGTGATCTTATCGGCGCCCGCGCGCAGTATCGCGCGAATGTCCTCGACTGACCGCAAGCCACCGCCGACTGTAAACGGTATGAATACTTCATCGGCAACGCGACGCACGAGTTCGGCAACGATGTCGCGGCGATCCGACGAGGCGGTGATGTCGAGAAACGTTAACTCATCTGCGCCTTCCAGATCGTAACGCTTCGCCTGCGCGACCGGATCGCCTGCATCCGTGAGAGAGACAAAGCGAATGCCTTTGACGACGCGGCCGTTGTCAACGTCAAGACACGGGATGATGCGCTTCGCCAACATCGTTTTGTTAGACAGGATTTTTCAAGATTTCGCAGAATTTACAAGATGAGTCCTGTCAATCCTGAAAAATCTTGCTAATCCTGTCCAAAATTTCTCAACATCCGCAACCCAACCTCCTGGCTCTTCTCCGGATGAAACTGCACGCCACAAACATTTCCGCTCGCCACTACCGATGCATAACGCACACCATATTCAGTCTCACCCACAAGAACCGTCTGGTCCAACGGCTCGCAGTAAAACGAGTGCACGAAGTAGCAGAACGCACCCTGCTCGACACCCTCAAATAACTGGTGCGCTTGCGTCTGTTGAATCCGGTTCCAACCAACGTGCGGTACCACCAGATCGCCATTGAATCGCCGCACGCTTCCCCTCAACAACCCCAGCCCTCGCGTCGATCCAAATTCCTCTGACTCGTCAAACAGCAACTGCATTCCAACACAAACGCCAAGCAACGGCGTCCCATCCTTCGCTAGTTCCTTAACCAACTCATCAAACCCGCGTTCCTTCAGCGCCTTCATGCACGCCGCAAACGCTCCCACACCGGGCAACACCAATCGGTCCGCCTTGCGCAACACGCTCTCATCGCTGCTGATGACCGCCTCGCAACCCGTCGCCGCGAACGCCTTCTCGACTGAGCGCAAGTTGCCAACGCCATAATCGATAATCGCTACAGTCACAACGATCCTTTCGTGCTTGGCACGCCGAGGATGCGACTGTTTCGCTCGACTGCCTGCCGCA
>DASTTS010000388.1:0-6042 GCA_035760085.1 Pyrinomonadaceae bacterium | reverse complement strand
GTGAAATGTCCGGTTTTGGTTTTACCAGTTTCATTTAATTGATCCAGCAGTAGCTGTGGGAATGTGGGAAAGTCAGGCTGCTTTTTGGCCTGACTTTTCCAAGCCGCGGCGGGAAGCGACTGCTTTTGTCGCTTTCCGGGGGGGCGTCATTTCCACAGCTTCTTCGTTGTAACGGCCCACCACATGCGGACCAAAAGTAATGGTAAAAGTGCCGTCGAGATGTTCGTGCAGCAGCACTCGGCAGCCAGCGAGAGTGCCGCGTAGTTTGCTGCGCTCGAGCTGCCAACTGCGATTAGCAAAACTCACCGTATTGTCTTTGGCTACCACTCGCTCATGCTGCAGTGAGAACACCAGGTCCAGGTCTTTGCGTTTGAGCGGCACCAAAGCAGTCCCGCGTTCGGCCGCTTTCACCATGAAGCGCTGGTTGAACTCACTGAGGTACTGCACGCGCAGAAATTGATTGGCAGTGGCGACAGTGGTGATGCCACGCAGCCTTAGCTCTTGCGGTAAGCGCCCCTGCCAGGTGCTGAAGCCTCGTTCGCTGCGCCCGCGTGCTTGCGGTGAGTAGGCTGGAATCATTTGAATCCCCAGCGTGCGCAAGGCCCGGCCCACCTGCGTCAAACGATTGTGGTCCACCGGCTCACCAGCCTTCGGCGTCAGGAAGAAATGGCTGGCGCGATCGCTATAAAGCGCGCAAAACACGCCCTTTTGCTCAATCACCTCCCGCAACGCCGCCAGCACCGTCGGCGTCGATTCCTCCTCGACCAACTGCGCGTAATAGATCTCACTGGTGGCGTCGTCCATGATCACCAGCAACTCGTACCAGCGATCGTCGCAGAACCAGCGATGCTGACTAGCATCGATGTGCAACAACATCCCTGGCAATGGTCTTCGTGGCCGCCGTTTCCGGTGTTTGCCGCGCTTGCGTCGTGTCTTGACCAGACCCGCGCCCTGCAAGGCCTGCTTGACCCAGGTGTAACTCAAATGGATATCGTGTTCGCTGCTCAGCTTCTCGTGAAAGTGCCGCACGTTAAAGTCGAAGTACTCTTGTTGATACAAACGCAGCACCGTCTCAACTGTCTCCAGTGGCACGCGCTTCGGTGAAGGAATGCCACGGCGGCGATCGAACAATCCTTCATAGCCTTCATGCTCAAAGCGTGTCTTCCAACGCTGCATCTGCCGGCAACTGATGCCGAGGATCTCCGCTGCCTGAAACCAGGTGATTCGTTTGGCCATCGCCCGCAACATTACGTCCTGTAGTTTCATCGCCCGCTCCACGGCGGCTGCGCTCATCAGCTTCATGACCGCATCCTGTCATGCTGCTGCTGAGCTTGCCGCTCAAAGCGGACACTTCACTTGCTAATTTCACCGGACACATCATGTGCTAACGACAGGGCGGCAAATTACCGTTGACACCGTATGGAGATGGTCCTATGATGCGCGCGCCCACGATCAATCCAGTGTTCCTCGCGATCTCGTGAGTCTGACGTTAGCGCATTCGAACTCGAAAGGACACTCTGCCTCATGCGAGCGTGTTACTACCTCTCCAAGTTGTTCCCGTTGATCCTCTCAATCTTCTTTGTCTCTTCAGCCTCGGCGTTCACGTGCACCGAACCGACAAATGTTGCGCTTGCTTCGAATGGGGCCACAGCCACGGCTTCGTCGGCGTATTCCGGTTTCGCTGCCTCTGGTGCGATCAACGGCGATCGCAAAGGCTTATTCGCATGGCAGAATGGATATTGGTCTACTGCCAGTGCGGGTTTCCCGGCGTGGCTGGAAGTGCAATTCAACGGCAGTAAGACCATCACAGAAATTGATGTTGTCACGTCGCAGGACAATTACAACGCACCCATCGAACCGACTGAATCTACTACCTTCACCGCCGGTGGTCTGACAGCGTATCAAGTGCAGTATTGGAATGGATCAGCTTGGGCCACGATTACCAATGGCAGTGTCAGCGGCAATGACAAGGTCTGGAAGAAGTTCAGTTTCGCAGCGGTAACCACCACCAAGATCCGTGTCTTAAGCAGCGCGTCACCGGACAATTACAGTCGCTTGACGGAAGTTGAAGCTTGGACGGGTCCATCCCCTGCGCCCCGTTACAACCTCGCCCTTGGCGCGACGGCGACTGCCTCATCCAACTGGAGTGGTTGGCCGCCGAGTAGCTGTGTCAACGGGGATCGCAAGAGCCTGAACGCTGGTAGTAACGGAGGTTGGGTTGACGCCGCTCCCGCCAACTCATTCCCGGATTGGTTGCAGGTCGACTTTGGTGCGAACAAAACGATCAATGAAGTAGATGTTTTCACGTTGCAGGACAACTTTGCAGGTTCCTCAGAGCCAACTGAGTCGATGACCTTCACGCAGTGGGGCTTGACCAGTTATCAGGTGGAATACTGGAACGGAAGTAGCTGGGTGGCGATTTCCGGGGCCAGTGTGTCCGGTAATAACAAGATCTGGCGCAAGTTTTCTTTTTCGCCGATCAGTACGAGTAAGATTCGGGTCTTGACGAGTGCTTCGGTAGATGGCTACAGCCGAATTACCGAAGTGGAAGCTTATGCGCCACAAGCGAGCAGTTGCCAGGGGATTTCACGACTCGATCCGCTAAACGCGACGGGCGGCGGTGGTGAGAACCCGTTATCACAGAATTTCAACTGGAATGTGCCGCTTGTAAGTTTGCCTGGCCGGGCCGGTCTGGACCTAAATCTGGCACTTTCCTACAACTCGCTTGTTTGGACCAAGAACAATAGTTTCATCTCATTCAACGAGGACAATGGTTGGCCTGGTCCGGGTTTTCGTCTCGGTTTTCCCGTCATTCAACAACTTCATTACAACGGCGAAACGGGCAAGTACGGCTTCATCCTGATTAGCCCTGATGGAAGCCGCACCGAGTTGCGACAGGTTGGCACTTCAGTGTTCTTCGAAGCAGCAGATTCATCGCATCTGTTGCTGGACACAAGCGACATGACGCTCCGTGCTGCTGATGGTACGCAGTTGAGCTATCAGTTGATCGGCAATCAATTCAACTGTACTCAAATCAAGGACCGCAACGGCAACTTGATAACTACCGAATACGTGGCAGGCCGCTTGGACAAAGTGATCGATACATTGGGAAGGCAGATCAAGTTTAACTACGACGGAGCCGGCCTGCTCACGTCAATCACCCAGACTTGGAACCAGGGGCAGCCCAATCAAGCGAGTCATAAATGGGCGGAATTCGCGTACACAGACACTACTATCCAAACAAACTTCGTTAATCTAACTGTCTCTGGTCCAGCCAATAACACCACCATCAAAACACTTTCGAAGGTGACGCTGGCAGACGACTCGCACTTCGACTTTAGCTACACCAGCTGGGGACAGGTCTGGAAAGTCGCGTACATTGCTTCCGATAACGTTAATCACGTTCTGAATTATCGCGCTTACAACTTGCCGGGCTCGCCGTTGCAGCCAACCAGTGCGCAAGCTGATTGCCCGCGTTTCACTGAGCGGCGTGACTGGGTCAAATACTGGAATGGCGATGTTGATGGCACAGTCGCCACTAATGAAGAGGCCGTCACCACCTTCTCTGGTCCTGTGAATGACACTTGGACCATGCCCGGCGATTCGCAATCAGTCACCGGCAAATATGCGCAGGTCACTCTGCCCGACGGTACTGTGAACAAGACCTATTTCCTTGACTCGAGCGGTACTCCTCGCTGGGGTCGCGGCCTACCCGCACTCGTTGAAACATCGAGCGGCGGCAATTGGCAGCGAAAAGTGAAGACTACCTGGACACAGGACAACACGTCGGTTGACTATCCGCTCAATCCGCGCGTAATCGAAACCAATGTTTACGACCCCGCCGGCAATCGCGCCCGCACTGAGATCACGTACGAGCAGTTTACGTTTGCGAATAATCTCAGTTGTTCGCTGCCCAAAGACTTGAAGGAATATGCGGGAGATGCGGCAACGGTCCTACGCACCACGCGGACGAACTACAACACGAGCACGACCTACACCGATCGCAGGATTCTGGTATTACCAAGTGAAGAGCTGCTTTACGACGGCACCGTATCTGGCACGCTGATGTCGAAGACAGAGTTTTCTTATGATGAAAGCGGCTCGATTCCGACCAACGACGCGCCATCGCAACACGACGCCAATTACCACTGGACCTTCCTCGCGCGAGGGAATCTCACGCGTGTCAGACGATACGACGTCAGTAACCTGAGTCAGTCGACCTCAACGACCATGAAATACAACACGGCGGGCGCCGTGGTGTCCTCGAAAGACGCGTCCGATCACCAGGTGCTAATCAGCTACGCCGACTCCTACTCGGATGGCAACAACTCGCGCGGCACACTGGCGTATCCCACGACGTTCACAGATGCTGATGGATATTCTTCGACAACGAAGTACAGCTTTGACTTTGGCGGAGTAACTTACAAGCGCACGCCGCAACCAAACAGCACCAGCAATGCGGGGCCGGAACAGTCGTTTGCCTTCGACAGTATTGGCCGGCTGCAACAGGTTACTAACCTGGTGAATAACGCTTACACGCGATTTGTTTACGTCGCAAGCCAGTTGAAGGTTGAGAGATATACGACGATTGAGTCCGGGCTAGGCGAATCGCTTTCATTCCAGGTCGTCGATGGCGTCGGCCGGACGATTGCCTCAGCCAGTGATCATCCGGGCAGCACGGGAGGATACAGCGGCCAGAAGTTCGTTTACGACGTGATGGGCCGCGTCATCAAAACTTCAAATCCAACCGAGACGAGCGCCAGCGGCACGCCGTTTCAATGGAACACTGTCGGAGACGATGCATCAGCCGGCTGGATTTACACCCAGCAGACGTATGACTGGAAGAACCGACCGCGTGTGACCACCAATCAGGACGGAACTACCAAAACGATTTTATATGCCGGATGCGGTTGTGCGGGCGGGCAGGTTACGACCCTATCGGATGAAGGCACCATCGATGGCGGAATCGCCAAGCGTCGGCAGAAGAAGATCTATTCAGACGTCCTCGGCCGCACCGTGAAAACAGAATATCTAAACTGGGAAGGTGGCAGCGTCTATTCCGCCACCGTACAAACGTATAATGCTCGCGATCAAGTGACGCTCATCCGACAATACGCCGGCCCCGAGGGGAGCGGCACTTACCAGGACACAACGATGGATTACGATGGTTATGGTCGCCTAAAACAGAGGCACGTTCCGGAACAGGACGAAAACCTCGTAACCACGTGGGCTTACAATGCTGACGACACGCTACAAAGCGTCACGGATGCTCGCGGAGCAAGCACCCACTTCAGCTATAACAGTCGCCACCTCCTCACAAGTGTTGCATGGTCGGTACCCGAGTTATCTCCAATTCCAACGCCGGCAACCGTGACCTATGCCTACGATGGCGCCGGCAATCGCACGTCGATGATGGATGGGTTAGGGACCGTAGTCTACGAGTACGATTCACTCTCACGGCTGCGCTCCGAAACGCGCACGCTCACGGGGGTTTCAAATCCTGATTCAGCGGACGGCAAGTTCAAACTCAGTTACGATTACAATCTGGCTGGCCAGCTCAGAAAGATAACGGACGCCTCCAACGTGTCTATTAACTACGGCCACGATGTGGCTGGACGGGTAAACTCCGTGACAGGTTCTGACAGCTTATATGCCAATGTAACGCAGTACGCTGGTGCATTCTCTTACCGGGCCTGGGGAGCGCTCGAGAGTATGACGGATGGAACAAACACCGTGACTTCTCGCACCTACAACTCGCGATTGCAGACTCAACAATTTGTCCTGGGCAACATAACTCAGAACTACAGTTATTTTAACGACGGCAGAATCAAGTTCGTTCAAAACCTGCCGGACTCTCATTTTGATCGCTCCTTTTCGTACGATCAGCAGGCCCGCTTGGTTTCGGCAATGAGCGGAGGGGCAGCTCGTCAAGACGCCGGTAGTGTTCCGTATCAGGAAACTTTCGGCTACGACGTTTTCTCCAACCTCAACGCGCGTCTTACGTCGACTTGGAACCAATACTCCGCTAATGATTCCGGTGTG
>DASTTS010000387.1:0-13014 GCA_035760085.1 Pyrinomonadaceae bacterium | reverse complement strand
GCAGCGGAGAGCTTTAACTTACCTGCATATCCCGCAACTAAGGCGAAATCGACAGACAAAGCCAGCGGTACATCTGTATAGATCAGATTGATTCGATCCGGAATGTGACTACCGAGTCGAGAGAGGTAACTGCCGTCGAGGCCTCGCAGAATCGTACACCCACCGAATGTGTACGTGAATTCCTCTTCTAGCGTCCGAAGCAGCTTGTCGTATTCAGGGTGATGAGGATCGGGAATATAAACTTCAATCCTTACTCGTTCGAGCAGTGGCAAGGAACCGCTCCTTCCGTTCTGGAAACTTCTTCATTCGCTCCACAACCTCTTCCTTTGTGAGATTCGCGCGGGGAGGGCGCTGATTCTTTGTTTCTTTGGTTGTTTTGCCGTTCTTCATGTCCGCATTATCTATAAGAAATGAGTTTTGTCAATCGTCACTTCGAATAGTTTTTCGCTCTTGCTGTCAGTTAATCCAGCTTCAATTGATTGACGCACGTAGATCGCGTGCATTATGTCATCCCACGTGACATCTTCTGGCAATTTCTCGGTTAATTTTCGGGCTTCGTTCTTAACGTTTTCCGGATTCATCAGGCTCAGTTTACTTTATTAATGATAGCGTTCGAATTCTCGACCGAACTCTCGCTGGCCCGTAATTCCCCAAATCAATTGACTCAGTGGATCTGGGTCTGGGCTACGGAAATCTACCCAAGTCATTCCCTTTAGAAAAACCGGTAGAGCCGGTTTGTTTGGAGCGTTACTAAGGACGACAGGAATAACCGGGCATTTACGGCTAACGAACTCACGCAGGAAAGCATCGAGCTCTTGCTGCTGCCAGGGACCGATCCCGTCCTCACCAACGAAAACTGCCGCTGACTTGATTTGTTCGATTTGTTTTTCGAGCGCTGGTTGCCAGGGAACGCCGGGTTGTAATTCCCATTCGTCGAGCCATGGCAAGATACCTCGACCTTTTAATAATTCACCAACTTTTCTTACTGCCGCCTTGTCTTTGCGGTTGTGACATAGGAACACATCAAAGTCGTTGGTCGCGATCTTGCCTTGAAGAACCGATGCTGCCGTTTGTATTTCACGCTCGGCCTCTACTGCACGATCAATCTCAAAGATGCTCGCAAGACGATCGGCTTTCACACGCTCCTCACGATCCAGCAATGATATTCGAACCGGCGGGTCGCACACGTTACACGCGATAAAGTCAAAGCCCCGCTCTCTGCGTCGTTTGGCGGCTAAGTCCGATACCGGTGTGCCACATTCCTGACAGACAAAAATGCGGCGCCGGTGAATGCTTTCCGGTAACGCTTTCCTTTCAAGATGAACTCGAATGTACTCCTCGAACTGAAATTTACTTTCCTCGCTAGTCGGTTGATCAAAGAAGAGTGTTAACTCTCCTCGTCCTTCATTCACCTCACGAAGAAACATGCCGCAAGTGCCACCTCCTAGAGCCGAGTAAGTGGCTGCGTTCTTCCACATCTCCTTTTTCCTAAAGAAGCCGCTGTACGAGAGACGAACTGCTAGTGTGGCGTAGATGTTGAGCACAGGACCTTCGAAGTTAAAGATTACCGCCTTGCCTTCGGGATCTGGCAGATCGGGATTCTCGCGTGTTAATTGTGAAGGAAATACCAGGTACTGCCCGTCCTCACCCTGTTCTCGTAGCGCGATCTCATGACGCAGTAAATCTTCAACTGTGGAGATCAATAACAACCTCTCCTGTTCCGCGTCTTTTATTCGCTCGTCTGCCGGCATTCTAAACTGCCCGGCTCGCGCTTTTTCCTCTTTGATGCAACCAAGGCCATCCGGTTCATCTTTGACTGCGTTCGTCATTCCCGATGCGTAGACATCCTGCAATTCGGGTTGTAGTAGAACGAGACTTCCAAAACTCAAACGTTGAATGAGGCCACGCGATTCAACGCGACCGATACAGGTCTCGAACTGTGCACGCAAATCTTCCGTGTCGTCAGCATTGCTGGTTTTCAGGTAAGCACGATAAAGATCGTCCAGCGTTGAGAGTAGACGACCAGACTCTTTTTCTTTAACAAGAAAGGTCTTAATGTTTTGGAAGAGTTCGGTTGAACTCACTTTTGGCAGCGCTTCCCAATTAATCCCCTTGCGAATCGCGTCCAGAAGTTCTTTTATACCCCAGCTTTCTTTGGCGCTCGTTTCGAAGTATTGATCGAACCTCAGGTCTTGCCGAAACCATTCGATTCGATCGACGCTTGCACCAATTCGTCCCACGTCTACCCGTGCGGCAACTAAATATTTTAGTGTGGCTGGTAGCGACTCCGGTTGAATACGCTGGGCCTGCCGTATCGCTCGATCCCAATGACGAACGCCTGCAAATGGATCCGTTTGGCTTCGCGAATCAAACACGACCAGCGCTATTGCAACCTCAGTCAAATGGAGTTGGTGAATGAGACGGTAATCAGGCTGCCCGGCAAGATCCCACAATAGCGTCTCCCGGGTTTCTTTAAGACCATTCTCGGTTTGAACTTCTTGATTATCAAGCACCCAAACCTGACGTCCGTGAGTTGAGTCTGTTTTGGCCCAAGGTTTCCCGGTAAGCACAAGTGCAAGTCCGGATTTACCAACACCCGTATCACCAACGAGTACCACTTTCGCATTCGCGTAGTGGGTGGACGGTGAAATCCGAACTTCACCAAGAAGCGCGGTCGGATCTAAATCCCATATCTCAATAGATCGGCCTTCCGCTCCGAGAGTCGCAAGGGTGAATTTAAACGGATGAAAAGCTAGTCCACTGAAATCTGGAGTAGTACTTACCGAGTTAAGAGCGGCTAGCATTTGATAATTATCAGTTCGCCAAATACGAACAGTTTCGTCGGATTTAGACGCGAGTAATCGACCATCAAATGAAAACGAGACCTCTCTGACAGGTGCAGTGTGACCCTCTAGAATTGCGATTTGCCGTCCAGTCTTCGGATCCCATATGCGAACTGTGTTGTCGACGGATCCTGAGGCTAGTACGTTCCCTGATGGAGACCAGGCTACACCCCAAATTGTTTTGGAATGGCCCTGAACTTTAAACTGTGCCTTCCAGGTTGTGGTCTCCCATACAAAAATCTCACCACCGAACGAACCTGATGCAAGCAAGGCACCATCAGGCGACCAGGCTACTGTTGGAACGGCCTTGGAATGTGCTAGCTCTTGAACTGTTTTTCCATTTTGAGCATCGATAACTCTAACGATGTCATCGCTGCAACCGGCGGCAATTAAATGGCGGTTTGAGAAATAGTCGAGATCACCTATCTCATGTTCTAAGTTGACTTTCCATTTCAAGTCTGAATCGCCTACCTCGCATGCTATTAAGGACTCATTTGCGGAAGCGAATAGCTTTGAGCCGTTCGGCGACCAGGTGACGCCGTACGTTCTATCTCCTGCTTCAAATTTCCAGATTTCTTTTTCAGTATCTAAATCCCATACTCTTACTGTGCCGTCACCAGAGGTGGAAGCAATGCGTCTGCCATCCTTCGACCATGAGATCGTGTGGATCGTAGCTGTATGTCCCTCTAGTGTCTTTAGATGGTTGAAGCCAACAGGATATTCATCACTCTCGGATGGCATCGTGTGCCCTCCTTGTATGCAGATAAAGAATGAGTCAGGCGGTAGAGGGCAACACGATATGCGTAACGCAGATCAGTGTCAACGTAAACTCTCATGAATTCTATCGGTTCGTCGAAGAATCCTGGCAGGAGTTGGCTGCTTTATTAATCCGATCGTATGTAGGGCCATCGGCACCTCACGGTTGGCCATGAACCAGCGCCAGATGTTGCCGGTGCGCATGTTTTCAGCACTTAAAAGGATGATGCCGGCGTTGATGCCGATGACGTCGGTGTCGGTCCAGCCGCTTTGGGGGTTGAAGGCGTCGATGAAGCCGTACTTGCCGTAGATTTTGGCGCCGTACCGATCATGCATGGTAACCAAGGCTTTAGTTGCAAGATCGGGGGTGAACATCAGGGAGCCACCGGCGGCGGAGGGGACGATGGTGCCGTCGATGTGAGGGTCGCGTGGTGGACCACCCCAGGCGAGATAACCTTTAGCGCTGTCAGAGGCGGTGATGCCCCATATGTCTGGACCAAACGCAGGGAAGTCGTGCGCGAGGTTTATGCAGAAGGCGCGATGTGCGAGTGTCGCTGCAACGGAGTTTTGGAAATAGTCGATGCGGTCGCCTTTCGTCTCGCGGCGGTTTCGAAAGTCGATCCACGCGTGCGAGTACTGGTGCATAAACAGAGGAACACCGATCGTCGTGTAGTAACTATGACCTTCGTAGCGATAACGATCGCGCCACAAGGCGTACCAGGAAGCGGGCGAGATTGGATAAGTTGGTGAGGCGATGGCGAGGAGGTAAAGAATCGTGTCTTCGCTGTACGTGTCCCAACGCGCGCGCAGAAAGCCCGACTCGGGTTTCCATCCGTGCGACAAAAGCAGCCGGTGGCCGTTGAGCATCCAGCGAAAGTCGACGCGCCGGTAGATTCTGCCGGCGAGGCGCACGATCTCCTGATCGTTGCGGAAACACTGGCGGACGGTGAGAACACCCGCGAGCAGAAGTGCGGTATCGATTGAAGAGACTTCGCTGTTCCAACGTCGCTCGCCAGTCCTGGCATCAAGCCAGTGATAGAACCAGCCGCGTTGCTGATAAGCGCGCGCGTCGAAGAAGCGTAACGTGTTTCGGGTGCGTTCGAGTGCTTCGGCTTTGGAGATCCAACCGCGATCGGCAGCGATACAGAGTGACGTTAGACCAAAACCTGTTGCAGCGATACTCGCGACGTTTTGATGACTGCTCGGAAGCGGCTGGCCGTCCATGCGCGCGCGATCGGGGACGAGGCCTGTGTGTGGATCTGCTTGTTCCCAGAAGTAACGAAACGAGCGCTGCTGTAGATCATCAATGAACGATTGCGCCGCAGCGTGGCCACAAAGAAGAAATAGCCACAGAAAGGCACAAAAAGCGCAGGAAAGAACTTTTGTGACTCTTTGTGGGCTATTGAACGTCCAGTTTTGCTTCGAGGACATCGACTGAATTGGCTCCGACCATCACGCGGAACTCGCCTGGCTCTACCACGTAACGCATCTCACGGTTCCAGAACCCGAGATGCTCCGGGCCCAGCACAAACTCCACGCGACGCTTCTCACCGGGCTGCAACGACACGCGCTGAAATCCCTTTAGCTCTTTGACTGGCCGCGTCATCGTGGCGACGAGATCGCGTATGTAGAGTTGGACCACTTCATCGCCTGCACGCCGCCCGGTATTCTCGACTTCGACACTGACTGTTAGTTTCCCGTTAGCTGGTATGCGCGGCGCGCTCAGTTGAAGACTCGAAATCTTGAAGGTGGTGTAACTCAGCCCAAATCCAAAAGGGAAGAGCGGCGTCCAGGGCGCGTCGTAGTATTTTGAAGTGTAACGGTTCTGGGCTTCAGGTGGTCGACCGGTGTTCATGTGGTTGTAGTAAATCGGAACCTGGCCCACGGTACGCGGCACAGTCACTGGTAACTTACCGCCCGGATTCACGTCGCCAAACAGAATGTCGGCGATCGCGTTGCCTGACTGCGTGCCACCCATCCACGATTCGAGAATTGCCGGCACGTTATTCACCACCCAGCCCACAGACAGAGGTCGTCCGTTAACGAGCACGACGACCGTCGGCTTGCCTGTCGCGTGGATCGCCTGCACCAACTCCATTTGCCGGCCCGGTAGATCGAGCGACGCGCGCGAAGCGGCTTCGCCAACCATGTCAGCAATCTCACCAACGAAGACGATCGCAACATCCGAGGCTTTCGCGAGGTCTACGGCCTCGTTGAAACCAGCAGTGGAATCACCGGTGACATCACAACCCTTCGCATAACCGACCCGGGTTTGCGCAGACACTTTCGCCTTGATTCCCGCGAGGGGTGTGACCGTGTTTTCTTCCTTGCCATCGCCGGCCCACCAGCCGAGTGGCGCACGACGATCGTCTGCCAGTGGTCCAATGACAGCAATCGAGCCGACGTTCTTGTTCAACGGCAACGTCTCGCGATCGTTTTTCAACAGAACCATCGAGCGCCCCGCGATCTCGCGCGCGAGACGCATACTCTCCGGACGCAGCAACGCCGTCGCCTCGCGTGCCTCGTCGGTGTAAGGACGATCGAAGAGTCCAAGACGAAACTTGATCCGCAGAATACGTCGCACTGCCTCGTCGATCGTGGCAGTCGACAGTTTGTTTTGCTTCAGGAGTTGTGGGCCAAACTGGTTGTAGCTGCGGCTCACCATTTCCATATCAACGCCGGCATTAAGCGCCGCCGCCGCAGCCTCTTCCTCATTTCCTGCAATGCCATGATTGATCAGCTCGCGCACCGATGTGTAATCGCTGACGACGAAACCATCAAACTTCCACTCATCTCGCAGCACCTTCGTTAGCGTGAAAGCATTCGCAGACGCCGGAACACCATTGATTGCATTGAACGAGCTCATCAACGTACCGACGCCCGCATCGACGGCGGCCTTGAACGGTGGAAAGTAGATCTCGCGCAGTGTGTTCTCAGAAAGATCGGTTGTGTTGTAGTCGCGACCTCCTTCAGCGGCGCCGTACGCGACCCAATGTTTTGCGCACGCGAGGATCTTGTCGGGTGCGCCGTAATCATTTCCCTGAAAGCCACGGACACGGGCCCGGGCGAAGGCGGCGCCAAGAAAAGGATCCTCACCCGCGCCTTCGGTAATTCGACCCCAACGCGGATCGCGGGCGATATCGACCATCGGCGCAAAGGTCCAACGCAGGCCGACGTTGTTGGCTTCCTGTGCGGCCACGGCGGCTGAGCGTTCGGCGAGGGCTGGATCCCAACTGCTGGCTTCGGCGAGTGGAATCGGGAAGATCGTGCGATAGCCGTGAATCACGTCGAAGCCAAACAGGACAGGGATCTTCAGGCGCGACTCGTTCATCGCGACGCGTTGCACCTGGTTAGTGGGTTTCGCACCGCGAACGTTGAGTGTCGAGCCGAGTAGACCTTTGCGGATCAGTTCGAGGTGTTCGGGACGAAAGTTGCCGTTGGCTTCACCGTCGAGTTGTTGTAGCTGGCCCAGTTTTTCTTCAAGCGTCATTTGCGCGAGAAGCGCGTTGACGCGTTGCTCGACGTCGCGTGGCCCCTGGCTGTGTGCGACCGGAAAGAGAAAGAGACCAAGAACAAAGAACAGCAGTAAAGTGAACCGGAGGGTTCTAAGAGTCATAGGAGTTTGTTTCCCGCAAAGGCGCAAAGGCGCAAAGAAGAATCAAAGCTCGTGATTTAACTTTGCGTCTTTGCGCCTTTGCGGGAGAAATGTTTTAGAAATTGAACCGCGCCTGCAACTCTACCACACGTCCCGCGAGTGCGTTCTGTGCGCGGCCGAAGTCAGGACTATCTACCGCGGGCGAAAAGAACCCGAAATTAGCAAGATTCAGTTGGTTGAAGACGTTGAAGAAGTTTGCCTTGACCTCCAGAAACGCTCCTTCACCAAGAAACGACGGCAATCCAGTCCGCTTCGCGAGACTCATGTCAACGGCGAAGTATCTTGGACCACGGAACGAGTTTCGTCCGATTCCCGGTGGTAGATTGTTCGGGTTGTCCACCGGGAAGAAGTTCCGGCCGCCGCCCGGAAAGTTCCCATTCGGCCTGATGAATGCTTCGTTGTCCGTATCTTCAAGTGCGCCGCCAGTGTAACCAATCGGGCGTGACGGGCAAACGAAGTTGTTCGAATTGGCGGAACGCACACAACCACCTATATGCGGTGTCCACGGAAACCCGGTATGCGCTGTCAGGATGCCGTTGATTTGCCACCCACCGAATGCCTTGCCTACAAAGTCTCTGCGACCACGCAGGAAAGGCAGATCCCAAAGACCAGATAGATTAAAAGAGTGTCTCACGTCGAAGTCGGATGGACCACGCTCCTGACTTAAATCCTGCGGAAACGTTTGGTTCGTTTCAGCCCCCGGGCCTTCGTTGGACAACGTATCGATGCTCTTGGCCCAACGATAAATCGCGTCAAACGTAAACCCGCGGCTGAAGCGTCGCGTCAAACGCGCGTTCATCGCGTTGTAGTTTGAGTTCACATCCGGCGTCGGAATGTACACTGCAAACGCGAAATAATCTAAGGGTATTTGCTGCTTAACCAGGAGTTGATTCACGAGGCGAATCAAATGATGAGTCGAGCTGCCCTGGTAACCGAGTGTCGCCGTAAGCTTGTATGGCAACGCGTACTGAAAATCTAATGAGTAGGTGTAGGCATACGCAGTCGGAACATCAGGTCGCGAGCCGTAAATCTCAACGGTGCGATCTGGCGGAGTGCCCGTTACCGGATCGATGCCGACCGCGAGCGCCGGATTTGCCGGATAACTAAAAGGCGAGCTGCTGGTTCCCAGAGTGTAAAGAATCTGGCCACCGGCAAACGGAGAACCGAAGTCTGTCGCCGCCGTGCCGCAGCAGATCGCATAACGCGCGAAGAACGGCGGATTGCCTCGTGCGTTCGCGAAGACGATTTCCGGAATGCGGTTATAAGCGATACCCGCCCCGCCACGAATCACGAGCTTCTCTTCGAGACCGTAACCTTTTGGGCTATAAGCAAAGCCGAATCGCGGTGCGAAGTTATTTCGATCCGGCTTGTAGAGATCACTGGCCGGCTCAACTCTTGAGCCAGCCAAGCCATCGTCTGGACCAAAGATGAAATTGCCGATCTGATCGTTTTTCTCTTTGAGCACGCCGAAGTACTCGTAACGCAAACCGAGATTCAAGGTCAGGTTTGGCCGCGCTTTCCAATCGTCCTGGAAAAACACGCCATAGCTGCTCGATCGAAAATGGCGTTGCGCGTCGGCAGGTCCACCCGTTTCGGGGTTGGCATTAATCTGGTAGAAGAGCGGCGCGTCGTTCGCGAAGTTGAAGAGACCTGCGAACGTGTATAGCGGACGCGAGCCGCCATTGAGAGCATCGTCATTGAGCTCGGGACGAAACTCGCCACCGAATTTCAAAGCATGATTACCGCGGACGTTGCTCACGATATCGCGAAACTCGAATGTCTTTTCAGAAAAGACGCCTGGAGTCGTCTCGCCCCAGGGTGCGCCAAAGCGAATACGACTGCCGTCACGAAATAAACTCTCAATCTCAACGCGCGGTACGCCAAAGTTGGTTTCACTCGATGATTGGATCTCGTCGAAGGCAAACTTGGTGAAATTGAAACGCGCTTCGTTCAGCAGCGTCGGAGATATCGTGCGGTTGTACAGAAAGGTGAACGCGGTATTGTGCGGAGCGGTGGTTACGTCCGCTTGCGGCCGCGGGGCGCCGGTATCACCACTCAGGAGAAAGACCCGCGTTAGGTAAGTGCTAAAAGTTATTTGATCGTTCGACGTCGGGTTGAAGTCAAAACGCGCGTTGTACTGATTCGGTTTGTTGTTCCGCGGCTCCGAGATAATGACTCGTTGAATGTCAGGTATACCGTCGAGACCACCACCACCGAGATTTGAAAACGGCAAGTACTGGCCCAACCCGCCGCTCAGTGAGCCGATGTCAAGACCACCGCTGACAGGCTGACACGGTATATTCCCGTTTAAGTCAGAGCAAAACGGAGTCAGGTTTCCCACAATGCGCGGCTCGACCCCTGAGCTGCGGAGGAGTGCGGCAGTGATTCCCGTGCGAGAGCTGAGAACCGCTTGTCGAAACTGCGGTGTCTCCACGTAACCGGTCGAAAGAGACGACGTCGTTTCGCGTAATCCTTCATAAGAAAGGAAGAAGAAGGCGCGATTCTTGCCGCTGTAAACTGCTGGTCCACCTTCGCCAAAGCGGGGCAGGTAAAGTGGACCACCGATGCTGCCACCGAATTGACGGTAGAATCGTTCAACTCTCTCGGTGCGCCCGCGGCCGAAGTCGTTTGGATACTTGTTAAAGGCATTGAGCTTTGGACTGTTGTATTTCAGAAACGCGCTGCCGTGAAAATCGTTGGTGCCGTTCTGTGAAACGACCTTGATTTGCGCGCCGGAGTTTCTGCCGTCTTCGGCAGAATACGTTGCCGACGAAATCTGGATTTCTTTTACCGATTCCTGGTTGGGGGTTACGACAGCGGCGCCGCCGTGGCTGAGACTGTTGACGCTCACACCGTCAATTTGAAAATTGTTCGCAGAAATGCGTTGACCGTTTGCCGTGATCTGTACCTGGTTCTCAGCTTGAAAGATCGAATTGTTTGAGCCGCCTGTGCCGGGCGAATTTGGCAAACGTGAGGAGTTCCCGTTTGGACTCCGTCCTGAGTCACCGAAGATTCCGGGCGTGAGCCGCGCCAGCTCATAAGGATCACGACCAACTTGAGGTAGCCGCTTAACCTCGTTCGTCGTGATGGCTCTATTGATATTTGCGTTCTCGGTTTCGAGCTGTGCAGTGACTTCGTCCGCAATCGTGACTGTGGCTGTGATCTCGCCGATTTCGAGAATGACGTCGACGCCCTGGACAATTTCAGCGTTGATCGTAACGTTTTCAGAAAGTGATTTCTTATAGCCCGCCTTCTCGACGGTGAGCTCATACTTGCCGGGAGCGAGGCCGCTGATACGATAAAAGCCTTCGCCGCTGCTGTTGGTTTCCTGGATCTTTCCAGTTTCGAGATCTTTGAGTGTGACCTTCGCATCAGGCACGAGCGCGCCGTTCGCGTCGGAGATTGTTCCCTGCACGCCCGCGCGGAATTGAGCGTGTGCCGTAATCATTGCGCACAAAACGAAAAGACCGCACATAGTGGTGCGGACGGATCGGTAGATGGTTCGCGACATTGCCAGACCCTCCTGAGGTCCAATAAATTTCCGCAAAGCTCTCGCAAATAGGTCGGGGGATGAAATTAGGGGGACGATAGAAGATAACACAGAACCGGCGGTGTAGAGCCGGGTTAAATTCCTTTAGGTCGGCGGATGGATGAGATAGTCTTTGACAGGATTACAGGATTTACAAGATTTGCAGGATGCAGCCTGAAGAAGGGTCAATTTGGACTGAGCCGCCGCGCTCGCCATCGCTGGAGGGGGGCACGGTCCACGTGTGGCGCATCAGGCTGGACCAGGAAAACCATGGTCTGGAGCGCTTTCGTGAGACTTTAGAACCGCACGAATTGGAGCGCGCCGGACGATTCCACTTTGAGAAGCACCGGCGACATTTCATTGTCGCCCGCGGGTTCCTTCGTACTGTTATCGCGGGCTATCTACAGGCGAAACCGGAGGCGCTGAGGTTTTCTTACGGCGAGTTTGGCAAACCCGCGCTCGAGACTGAGCACTCCTTGCGCTTTAACCTGTCGCACTCGAATGAAGTGGCGCTACTCGCCGTCGCGCTGGATGTTGAGCTTGGAGTCGATGTCGAACACATCCGAGCAGACTTCGCGAGTGAAGACATCGCCCGGCGTTTCTTTTCACGCCCCGAGGTTGACGCTTTCAATGCGTTGCGGCAGGAAGAACGAGTCGCAGCATTTTTCAGGTGTTGGACGCGCAAAGAGGCGTACATCAAAGCCATTGGCAAAGGATTGTCACAGGCGCTCGATGAGTTTGATGTGACGCTCGCCCCGGGAATCGCGCCCGCGTTGTTGCGCGCGAAAGACGATGATGCGACGCGTTGGTGGTTGCGTGATGTTGAAGTGGGAGAAGGTTATGCCGGTGCACTCGCAGTTGAGCGCCCGGTTGCGGAAGTAAGATTTTTCAGACAGGATTTATCCTGAATCATGGCAACGACTACCGCGCAAATCGATCCCGTCTGTGGAATGACGGTCGATCCGGAACACGCCGCCGGATCCTACGAATACCAGGGCACAACCTACTACTTTTGTAGCACACACTGCGTCCACCGTTTCCGCGAGAACCCCGAAGCGTTTCTCAATAAACCCGCAGCACAACCAATCGGCATCACTCGCCAACCGGCAGCGCCACCACCGAAATCAGGTCAGAAATACACCTGCCCGATGCATCCCGAAATCGTTCGTGATGGTCCAGGCAGTTGCCCGATCTGCGGGATGGCGCTCGAACCTGTCACCGTTTCACTCGAACCGGAAGAGAACCACGAGCTGATAGATATGACGCGCCGGTTCTGGATCGCGGTGGCCCTCGCGATTCCGGTGTTCGCGCTCGGCATGAGCGATGTGATTCCGGGCCAGCCGCTGCAACAACTTGTCCCGATGTCAGTGTTGCAGTGGATTCAACTAGTTCTCGCGACGCCGGTCGTGCTGTGGGCCGGCTGGCCGTTCTTCGTACGTGCGTGGCAGTCGATCGTAAATCGCAGTCTGAACATGTTCACGCTGATCGGGCTCGGCGTGGGTGTCGGGTACTTGTTCAGTGTGATTGCCGTAATCCTGCCCGGCGTGTTTCCGGCATCATTTCGCGATCATCACGGGAACGTGCCGGTTTACTTTGAAGCTGCGGCGGTGATCGTGACGCTCGTGTTGTTGGGCCAGGTGCTTGAGCTTCGTGCGCGCAGTCGCACGGGGAATGCGATCCGTGAATTGCTCGGTCTCGCGCCGAAGACAGCGCGCCGCATCATGCATGGGCACGAGGAAGATGTGCCGTTGGAGCAAGTGAGTGTTGGTGATCTGCTGCGGGTGCGGCCGGGTGAAAAAGTGCCTGTTGACGGTGTGGTGGTCGAGGGAACGAGCAGTGTTGACGAGTCGATGATCACCGGTGAGCCGATTCCGGTGGAGAAACAGTCCGGCGATCGCGTGGTGGGCGCGACGGTGAATGGCACTGGATCATTTGTGATGCGTGCGGAGCGTGTTGGCTCAGAAACGTTGCTGTCGCAGATCGTGCAGATGGTCGCGGACGCGCAACGCAGCCGCGCGCCTATACAGAAGCTCGCTGACCTCGTGTCGAGTTATTTCGTACCGGCAGTCGTGTTGATAGCTGTAATCACGTTCATCGTTTGGAGCATCTGGGGACCGGAGCCGCGAATGGCGTACGGGCTTGTGAATGCGGTAGCGGTTCTGATCATTGCGTGCCCGTGTGCGCTCGGACTCGCGACACCGATGTCGATCATGGTGGCGACAGGAAAGGCT
>DASTTS010000386.1:0-8563 GCA_035760085.1 Pyrinomonadaceae bacterium | reverse complement strand
TCTTCGCCCAGCTCAAGATGCGCGAGCTGCGCGACCTTCTCGATATCTGATTGACTTATCGGCATCGTTCTAGCTCTTGCGTTTCAATGCGAGTAGAGCAGTTTTCAGGAAACTCTTTCGCAGTTCTTTGTCGTGAATCGTGTTTGCCGCGGACCATAATTCGAGCGGCACTTCGTTGTCGAGCGGCTCTGCCTCTTGCTGCGCGGAGTCCACGTTTGCTTTCGCCAGCTTCGGATCGATTATAAAGTCGAGTGCGCTGACCAGCGACTGGCCCAAGGTTGAATTGATGCGAAAGAGCAGTTGGCCGCGCATCGATGTCAGTTGTCGTTGCCAGATCGGATCGGCGACGGCAATCGTCAACACACGATTCTCGAGTTTCAAAGCAACGGCGTGCTCTTTCAAACCGTCACCGGCAGCGTGTTTCCACGCCGCAATCGCTGCCGCTTCCACGACTTCTGCGGAACCGCCTGCCGCACGAAGAACCTGCGGTAACGATTTGATGAGCTGATTCATGTTTTATCCTCTTGCGCTGCGCGATTGAAACACGCAAACTTTGCTGCTGCAAGCCATGAGTCATCTTCGCGAAAAACTGGTGCTGGCGTCCGGCAGCCCGCGGCGCGCTGAAATACTCGAGCGCGCCGGCTGGCCGCATGAAATCATTGTTGCGGGTATCGATGAGACGGTGTTGGCGGACGAAGATCCGGCGGCGTATGTGCAGCGCCTCGCACGCTCAAAAGCGGAAGCTGTAGCGAGTCGATTGGAAGAAGGATTGGTGCTCGGTGCAGACACGACGGTAGTCGTCGCCAATCAGATCCTGGGCCAACCGGTTGACGACGCGGACGCGCGCCGGATGTTGCGACTGTTGAATGCCAGGTGGCATGACGTTCTGACTGGTGTCGCGGTTGTGCGAGTCGGTGGTGAAACGCGTGTCGGATACCAGACGACGCGCGTGCGTTTCGCAGAGATGAGCGACAAAGAGATCGACTGGTACATCGCGACACGCGAGCCGTTTGGCAAAGCCGGCGCGTACGGGATACAAGGCAAGGCGTCGCTCTTCATTGAAGAGATCGAAGGCGACTACTTCAACATAATGGGCTTGCCGATCCGGTTGGTGTATGAGCTAACGGGCTAAAAATAGAACAAGTCAGACAGAATAGAACAAGTCAGGCAGAATAGAACAAGTCAGGAAGAGGGGCTTGCCCCCGCTGTTGCTTGGATCGGACGAGCGGGGGCAAGCCCCTCTTCCTGACTTGTTCTATTTCTAGTTTACTTGTTCTTCCTACAACACTGTCCCGCCGTCGATGTTTATTCCTTGTCCAGTGATCCCGCGGCCTTCATCTGAAGCGAGCAACAACGCTACCGCCGCGACTTCCTCCGGTGTGACCAAACGATTCTGAGGACTCATTTTTTTGAGCGTGTCCAGCGCTTCTTCAGCGGTGCGTCCGGTGCGGGAGGTAATTCGCTCGATACCGCGCGAAACCATCTCAGTATCAACATAGCCAGGACAGATCGCGTTGACTGTGATCCCCGTTGTGGCGACTTCAAGGGCGATCGATTTCGTCAGTCCCAGCACACCGTGTTTCGAAGCTGAATAAGCAGCGATGTAAGGCGCGCCTGTTTTGCCTGCGATCGAGGCGATGTTGATGACACGGCCCCAACCTTTCTTCAGCATCGCAGGCAGCGCAGCCCGCGTGCAGTAGAACGTGCCGGATAGATTGATCGAGAGATGTTTATGCCAGAGCTCGTCAGTAGTGTTGACAACGGTCGCACTTTCGGCGATGCCGGCGTTGTTGACGAGAATATCTACGTCGCCAACTCGCTCAAACATCAGCGCGACACTTTCCGGATCAGCCACGTCGCAGACCAGCGCGATCGCTCCGTTGCCGATTTCACGCGCGACTTGTTCCACTTGAGCGGCGGTGCGGGCGGCGACGGCGATACGGATGCCCTCGCGCGCAAAGGCGAGGGCGATTGCGCGACCAATGCCGCGGCCACCGCCAGTGATAAGAGCTGTTTTAACCATGGATGAAACGGATCGAGAACAGATTAGTGTCCGGTAAATTTTGGTTCGCGTTTTTCGAGAAACGCCTGGACGCCTTCATGACCGTCGTCAGATTCAAAGCAGCGCAACTGCACTTCGGTTTCGTAGCGCAGCATCTCTTCAAGCTCGGCAGCCTGACTCATGTAGACCGCGTGCTTTGCAGCCGCGAGTGCGATCGGTGGCGCTGCGCGTAGACGTTCTGCGAGTTGCAACGTTGCGCTTTCCAACTCTTCCGGCGCGACAACCTGGTTGACGATCCCGAGTCGCGCCGCTTCCGCAGCATCGATCGCCTCGCCCAGAAAGAACATCTCACACGCCTTGTTCGGTGTCACGAGCCGCGGCAGAAAATACGAGCCACCCCAATCAGGATGCAGCCCGACTTTCGCAAACGATTGACTGAACGTAGCGTTAGTCGAAGCGATGCGCAGGTCGCACGCAAGCGCGAGGTTGAAGCCCGCGCCTGACGCTGGACCATTGATCGACGCAATCACCGGTTTCGTCATTTGGCGAATCGCGAGTATGACGCGTCGCCCGGCGCCGAGTATGCGCGAAAACTCTTCCGCATTGCGACGCTGCATGAGATCAGCCATGAACGCAATGTCGCCGCCCGCACAAAACGCACGTCCCGCGCCCGTGATGATCACGACGCGAACACTGCGATCGCTGCCGGCGTGTTCGAGCGCTTCGGCAAGATCGCGTCGCATGTGACCGATGAAGGCATTCAGCTTGTCCGGACGATTCAATGTGATCGTCAGGATGCCTTCAGTCACTGCGACTTGAATGTGCTCGTACATCAACGTCCCTTGAATTCGGCCTTGCGCTTGTTCACGTAAGCGTCGAGGCCTTCCTTCGCGTCTTCAGATTGGAAGAGTTGCTGTTGTAACTCACGTTCGAGTGCGAGAGCAGATTCAAACGGAATCTCGGAACCGGTTTGTACGGCGCGTTTGATGCGTCCCACTGCCATTGCTGCCTTGTTCGGCGTCGTGAATTGCAGCGCGTACTCATGAAACATCTGCGAAAACTCCTGCAAGGTTGCAGCTTCAAACACCTGATTCACAATACCGAGTTCCCTGGCGCGCTCAAACGTGATGAGCTGTCCCGTTGCCATTAATTCGATCGCTTTCGCTTTGCCGACCATGCGCACGAGGCGTTGCGTGCCGCCAGTTCCCGGAAGCACGCCGAGCGAAACTTCGGGCAATCCTATCTTACCTGCGTCTTTTCGTGCGATGCGAATGTCAGCCGCCATCGCGACTTCCAACCCACCACCAACACAGTGGCCATTGATCGCTGCGATCACGAGCTTCGGTGTTTGTTCCAGGCGGTTGAGCGTTTCGTTTGCGTGAAGACAGAAATAGTATTTGTAAGTCGGCGTGACGTTCGCAAGCATCTGGATGTCAGCGCCGGCGCAAAAGAACTTCTCGCCTTTGCCGGTGATCACGATCACCTGTACAGCCTCGTCCATACGCGCATTGAGAATGGCGCGATCGAGCTCCTGCATCATCTCGTAGCTGTAAGTATTCGCAGGCGGATCGTTAAGCGAAATGTAAGCGATCCCATCCTTCACTTCATAATCGAGTTTTAGCATCCGTGTTTTATCCGTGGCTCCAAACGCTCGGGCTTTCAGCCGGTACCGCGAGACTGCTACACATACCATTCGGCACAAACCCGTTCAGGAACAATTTCATAACATTGCTCGCCAGATCCGACACTTTTAATTTGCCGTGTGGATCGTACCAGTTATAGATCCAATTCATCATCCCAAACAGCGCGTAAGTCGCAACCGTCAGGTCAACCGGCTCCTGACTTTGCTGCGTCTCCTGGACCTCGCGCAGGATTTGTCGGGCGAGTTGGGTGTATTTGTCTTTGCGTGTCGAGACATGAGTATACAGATCGCCGCCGAGTGACTCTGCTTCGTGCGAGAGCACTTTCATCTCCGACATGTTCGCGGCGAAAAATGAAAGGTGGTTCTCGATAAAGATGCCGAGTTTAGTGATTGGATCCTCGACACCTTCGAGCCGCTGCTCCAAACGTTCCAGCACACGACCAAAGCAGTTGTCCTGGATCAGAAACAGCAGCTCTTCTTTCGATTTGCAGTAGTGATAGAGGCCCGCAAGGCTCACGTTCGTTGCGCGCGAGATGTCGCGCATCGATGTCGAGTGATAACTCTTCTCGGCAAAGATGCGCGCCGCGGTGCGCAGAATGAATTCGTGTTTTTGATCGTATGTTTTAGCCACGGATCTGCGCGGATTTTAAAAACCGATTTATAGTCTCACGTACTCGAATTCAAATGGCTTACCTTTAATGCCGGCGGCAGGTGGTGCGATCCAGTTCGCAATCTTTCCGGCTTCAAACACGGGATGCATCAGGCTGCGCACGTACTCGCGATCTTCCATCGTCGGCAACCATTCTGATTTGCGTCGCTCAAACTCCTCACGCGAAATCAAATTGCCCTGGAGATCGAACGTGTGACCTGCAAACTCACCCACGTGCCGGTGGAAACGCGGGTGCGGCAGATACAGACGCTCACTTGCGCCCTCGTCTGCAAGCACTTTATTCCAGCGCGCGAGACCCTTCTCGCAATCTTTCACGTACTCACCGCGCAACACTTCGTTCAACGCATTACGCAGCGGCACTTCACGATCCCTCAGTTGACCATCTTCTACAGTCGTCATCGTGAAGTTCTGATCCGTCGCAAGATGATCCGTGTACTGATCGCGCTCTTTGTAGCGACCTTTCAATCCGGCCGCGAAGAAGTCAGCGGAGTTTGAGCTGATCTCGCCGCCGAAAAGATCGAGCGAGTAACTGAACCAGAAGTTGATGCACTTCTGAATGATCTCGAGCGGAATGCCGCCGAGCTCGCGCACGTCGCCTTCCTTCATCAATTGCGCGGTGCGACGGCAAACGCGGCCCAGACCAGTGTCGCCGACAAACATGTGATGTGCTTCTTCAGTCAGCATGAACTGGCACGTGCGCGCGAGCGGCTCGAAACCCGACTCGGCGAGCGCTGAAAGCTGATACTTGCCGTCGCGATCGGTGAACATCGTGAACGCGAAGAAGTTGAGCCAGTCGTCGCATGGTTGATTGAACGCTTCAAGGATACGTGGCTTGTCAGGATTACCGCTGCGGCGCTCGAGCAGCTCGTCGGCTTCGTCGCGACCATCGCGACCGAAGTAACCGTGCAGCAGGTAGACCATGGCCCAGAGGTGACGTCCTTCTTCGACGTTCACCTGAAACAGGTTACGCAAGTCGTAAAGCGAAGGACAGGTTTTGCCGAGTTGTCGCTGTTGTTCGACTGACGCGGGTTCAGTATCGCCCTGCGTTACGATGATGCGACGCAATGCGTTGCGAAACTCGCCCGGCACTTCCTGATAAGCAGGGCGGCCGTAGTTGTCGCCGAAGCCGACTTTCGCATCGGGCTGCGGTGGCTCGAGAAAGATGCCCCAGCGATAGTCGGGCATCTTCACGTAATCGAAGTGGGCCCAGCCTTCGGAGCCGACATCGACCGCCGTGCGCAGCCACACATCTTTCTCCTGAAACCCCTCAGGTCCCATCTCACGCCACCAGTCGAGATAGTTTGGCAACCACTTCTCGAGCGCGCGCTGGAGTTTCTTGTCCTCGGAGAGATTAACGTTGTTAGGAATGCGTTCGTATAAATTCATGGTTGTATCTGCGTAAATCCGGTTTTCTTCCGTTTAATCCGTGGTTACGTTCGCTTGTAATCGAAGTGCGCCTGCGTTGGTTTCCCGTAGTTAGTCAGCGCGCCTTCTGGTCCAACTGCATTCGGGCGCTGGAAAATCCAGTTTTGCCACGCGGTCAGACGACCGTAGATTTTGGTGTCCATTGTTTCCGGACCGGCGAAACGAAGTGACGCTTCCATTCCGGTCAGCGCATCGGGTGACAACGATGTGCGCTCTTCGATCGCGACGCGAATCTCGTCTTCCCAGTCGAGATCGTCGGGCGCGAAAGTGATGAGCCCGAGTTCTTCGGCTTCGTCAGTGTCGAAAGTTTTCTTGTCGCCAAAAACTTCGTCGAGCTTCTCCGGCTCGGCAAGGAAGCGCGACTGCATACGCGTCAGGCCATTGCTCATCAGAAAGGCGCCTTCATTCAACTCGGAAACAGCAAGCGACGCGTCGCCTTCTTCCGAGTCCTTGAGCATGTAACTGCGATCTGACGCGAGCAGCAACTCGAGCAGATTGCCGGCGAAACAGCTTCCGGGTTCGACAATCGCAAAGAAACTCTTCGCCGTGAGATCGAGACGTCGCAGCACGCGCGCCATGTGCCAAATGATTTCGCGCACGAGCCAGTGTTCAAGATTAGCGTCCAGCGTTTGGTCGATGGCAAGAACCTTTTCAGCATCGCCTTCAGTGCGCACGCAGACGAGACCGATCAAAGGTTCGTTAACGCGCAAGTGCAGGAGCGCGTCGTCGAGCTCGCGATAAGCTTGCAGCGGCCAGTAAGCAGCGCCGAGTTCCTGAATCTGTTCGGCCGTTGTCGGCTGCGGATCTTCAGGCGCGTGAACAGTTAAATCTGCATAGCGCTGATCGCGATTGAGTTTGAGTTTGACGTACTTGTAATTTCGCGAATCCGCTGTGCTTTCAAACTCGAGTGGCGTTAGCTTGATACCGGGGGTTGGTGTGGCCTTGAGTACTAACTGCTTCACGCGCGCATCGATCGACTCCTGAAACTTGCTTGTCGGAAAGTAGCCGTCGATGAGTCCCCACTCCTTCGCACGTTTTCCTTTCAATCCTTCGGCGAGTGTCGAGAAGACGTCAGCGCGATCTCTTCGCACTTTTCTTTTATCTACGAGGCGAGTCAATCCACCCGTCCCGGGCAACACGCCGAGAAGTGGAACTTCAGGAAGCGAGACTGCGGAGTTACCGTCGTCGACCAGATAGATCTCATCGCAAGCGATCGCGAGCTCGTAACCGCCGCCCGAGGCCGTGCCATTCAAAGCAGCGATGTAGGAACGACCGGAATGGCTCGAGTCGTCCTCGATCGCACAGCGCGTCTCGTTCGTGAACTTGCAAAAGTTAACTTTGAACGCGTGCGACGACGAGCCGAGCATGTAGATATTCGCGCCCGCGCAGAAGATCCTCGGCTTCAAACTCGTGATCACGACGACGCCGACTTCCGGGTGCTCGAAACGGATCCGCTGAATCGCGTCAGCGAGCTCGATATCGACGCCGAGATCGTAAGAGTTGAGCTTGAGTTTGTAGCCGTCGGCGAGCGTCTCATCTTCCTGGACGTCCATGGAGAGCGTAGCTACCGGCCCCGCGATCTCCATCCTCCAGTGTTTGTATTGGTCAGGCGATGTTTGGAACAGGATTTCAGAATTTGACATGATTTACAAGATTCTCAGTTCGAACGTTCGTTCGGATTTTAGGCGATGCTGGTAAGGGAGGTCAAATGCACATCCTGAAAATCCTGAAAAATCTTGTTAATCCTGTAGAAGCTTGACAGTACTGCCTGACGCGCGTAGTTTTTGGTGCTTCCGACAATCCGGAGGCGAATCTGTTCTGGTGAACGGCGCGGTCTTCAAAACCGTTAGTGAGACCGTGAGAGCGGGCTCAGGTAGGTTCGATTCCTACACGCCTCCGCCAGGGCGCTGACGTCGGCTAAATTGTTCTTTTACAAGGAATTTCCTCACATGATAAGAGATTGGGTGGAGCTGAATATGACACCTGGCATCGGTCCTCGCGCCGCTGCCAAACTCCTCGAGCGTTTCGGTTCGGCCGAGGCAGTCTATAAAACGACACGAGCCGAGCTGGAGCATTTGCGACTGCCGCCGGAGGCTGTTGACACCATCATCGCCCGCGATTTGCTCCCTCGCGCCGGGGCCGAAATCAACGAAGTTAAGAAACTCGGCGGCGACATCCTTTTGTTAGACGACGGGGTTTATCCCTCATCCTTACGGGAAATCTACGATCCGCCTATTGTTCTGTATGTTAAAGGCGCCTGGTCGGATTGCTTGGACCGACCGTGTATCGGTGTGGTAGGGTCAAGGAGGTGTTCGACCTACGGCCAGAACGCCGCGACGATGCTGGCGCGCGACCTGGCCGAGCGGGGCGTGACCGTGGTTTCGGGGTTTGCGCGGGGCATTGACGCCGCTGCGCACAGGGGCGCGCTGGAGGCTGGTGGCCGGACAGTAGCCGTTCTCGGCACGGGGATCGACGAGGTTTACCCTCGTGATCACAAGAAGTTAGCGGCGGAAATACTCGACCACGGCGGCGCCTTCGTGAGCCAGTTCCCTTTGGGTACTCCACCGGTCTCGGAAAACTTTCCGTACCGCAACCGCATCATTAGCGGGCTGAGTCTCGGGGTCGTGGTGGTGGAAGCGGCAGAGAATTCGGGATCTTTGATAACCGCGCGGCTGGCGATGGAGCAGAACAGGGAAGTGTTTGCTGTGCCCGGAAATATAACTTCCCGTAACTCGTTCGGCACGAACTATCTGATAAAAGGCGCGGGAGCGAAACTGGTGCAGCAGTGGCAGGACATCGCCACGGAGTTGCCGCAGCAGATCGC
>DASTTS010000385.1:0-10197 GCA_035760085.1 Pyrinomonadaceae bacterium | reverse complement strand
GCGCGTGTTGCTCGAACGTCTGGCACTTGCGAAAGGTCGCCGTCCTGCGAATCTCTTCATCGTGGGCGATCGCAAGCAGTCGATCTACGGTTTTCGCGGTGCGGATGTTGACGTGTTTCGCGAGATGACGGCGATCTTGCTGGCAGCTCGTGGTGAAGAGAAGCCGTTGCAGTTGAACTTCCGCAGCCAGCCGCCGCTGATTGCGTTCTTTAACTATCTGTTCGCGCGACTGTTCGAGGTGCCTGTTGATGTACCTGCCAGTGAATACAAGAACCTGGACCAACTCGGCTACGTGAAGCACGAACCGAGCGAGCCGAAGCGCGAGTTGCGCGACGATGGTCCACTAGTCGAGCTGCTGGTCACAACAAAGCCTTCGCTCGAAGACGATCCACGCGCCGAGCAGGACTCGCGTGTGCTCGACGCGCAACAGCTTGCTCGCCGCATCCTCGCGCTCACGCAGGGACCTGACAAACTGAAGTACGGCGACATCGCACTCCTTTTTCGCGCGATGACGCAGGTGCAGATCTACGAGTCGGTATTTCGTCGCGCAAACATTCCGTATCAAACCGTGCTCGGTCGCGGTTTTTATGAGCGCGAAGAGATCACGGATCTCATTCAACTGCTCCGTTTTTTAGATAACAAGACGGACGAGATCGCGCTTGCGGCCGTGCTGCGTTCGCCGCTTTGCGGACTTTCCGACAACGCTTTGCTTGGGCTGCGTTGCGCGCCACTCGTGGATGAGGTCGAGGCTGTGCGCGGATTCTCGGCGACGCGACCGCTCTACAGCGCGCTGCGTCACCACGAGGAGATTGCATTCATCACTCAGGAAGAACACGAGCTGCTCGATCGCGCTGCGAAGCTGATCGGCGAGCTTGTCGATCGACGTCATCATTATCCGATTCAGGATCTGCTGCGTTACGCGGTTGAGGAATCGGAGTATTTAACTGTAGTTGCAGCGAATTACGACGGCGCGCAACGTCTGGCCAACGTCGAACGACTGTTCACTCTTGCCGCGCGATTCGAAAGCTCGGGCACGCACTTGATTCGCGACTTCGTGCGTTACGTGCAAGAGTTTGAAGCGATTGGCAGCCGCGAGAGTGAAGGGCAGATTGATCAAGCTGCGGATGCGGTGAGGTTGATGACGATTCACCAGGCGAAGGGGCTCGAGTTTCCGGTCGTGATCATTCCCGATCTGCAACGACTCTCGCGCGTCGCGACTGACAACTGGGTCCTGCTTGATCGCCATAACGGTCTGACGCTGAAAGTGCCGGACGGGCGCGGCAATCTCGTCGCCGGCTGTACGTTCACAAATTTCGAAAAGCGACACGCCTGGCGCGAGCAGTTTGAAAGCATGAGACTGCTTTATGTAGCGGCGACGCGTGCTGAAGATCGTTTGATCTTCTCCGGCGTGACGGAAGACGTCGCGAACCTCGGTTCGAAGAACGACTCGTGGTTGAAGTGGATCTGGCAGTCGTTGGAACTGCACGACCGGCACGCGAGTGATGTCATTGAGCTTGATGATGATGTTCAGCTACAGCTCACGATGAACCTTGCCGACGAGCCGCCCGATGAGTTTGAACCGCAACCCGAACAACCGCCGCAGACGAGCATCCATTCGGCCGACTCGCTGAACGAGGCGTTCCCGTTAATCAAGCCGCTTGGCCCGCAAAGTGGTAACGCGATTCATCGTTTCAGTGTCACGCAGTTGATCAACTACCAGCGCTGCCCGCGCCAATATTATTTCGATCGCGTCTTGCAACTACCGGCTGCCGACCAGATGGCAGTATGGAATAGCGCTGAAGCGCCCGAGCCTCCAGCAAACCTAACGGCCACGTTGAAAGGCTCGGTAATTCATCGTTTTTGCGAGCGCTACACACCGGATCAAAGTGTAGAGGAATGTTTGCAAGCGAGTTTTGAAGAAGTCTTAAGACTGCGGCAGGCACAGCTCTCAGATCGCTTCGTTGAGATCGATCACGAAAAAGCGATCCGGGCGATGTTGCCGCTCGCTAAAAACTATCTCAACAGTGACGTCTACCAGCGCGTTGAAGCAGTGCCGAAGATCGAGGAGCATTACTCACCACGTCCGGCGGGCGCGGATGGTTTGTGGAGTGAGCTCAGCTTTCGTTTGCGACGCCGTCTCGGAGTTCTCAACGGCATCATCGACAAGCTTCTGATCACGCATTCGGACAAAGGCGACGCAGAGATCGAGATCATCGACTTCAAAACCAATCGCATCGTTTACGACAAATCGGAAACGCCGCGCGAGCCGCCTGCGCCGCGCATACGTACGCCGAAGGATGGACAATTCGCGTTTGATTTCGAAAATGAGGGTCCGCCGAAACCGGTCAATCGTCACCCTTCGCTGGAAGAAGCGCTCAAGATTGCGGCGGAGGATTACCAGTTACAGATGCAGGCGTATGCCCTGGCTGTGCGCGAGCTGTTGCCGTCGCTCGCGGGCGCGAACGTTCGCGTGACGCTTCACTTTCTCGACCCGAATGTCGAGGTACATCTCGCGGACGAGCTGCTGGTGCCTGCCCGTTGCGAGCAGGCAGTGGATGAAGGCATGCAGCGCACGATCTTCTCTTCCGACCCGGCGAATTTTCCTGTCAAGACCGCGCCTCACTGTCGCATGTGCAACTTCCTCAGCGTGTGCGAGGCGGGTAAGAAGTGGGTTGCTGAAAACTGGGCCGAAGATCCGTGGTAATCTGTGTTCATGATAACAATCAAATCTTTCGATGGTGGCGAGTTCGACGCGTACCTGGCCTTGCCTGCGAGCGGTTATGGACCAGCCATCGTCGTGCTTCAGGAGATCTTTGGGATCAATCAGTACTTGCGTGACGTTGCTGATTGGTATGCGGCGCACGGGTTTGTCGCAGTCGTTCCCGATCTGTTCTGGCGCATACAGCCCGGCATCGAGCTCACTGACAAGGGCGACGACTGGAAGAAAGCCATCGAGCTTTATCAACAGATCGATGAAGCGAAAGCTGTGGAAGACTCGGCCGCGACGGTGGAGTTTCTGCGAAAGTATTCAGCGTGCAGCGGCCGCGTGGGCGCGCTCGGTTTTTGCATGGGCGGGAATCTCGCGTACCTGTTGTCAGTGCGCTTCAAACCTGATTGCGCGGTTGGTTATTACGGCGTCAGCATCGAGAAGTCTCTTAACGAAGCGGAGAACCTGAATAACCCGTTGCTGCTGCACATCGGCGGGCTCGACAAGTTTTGTCCGCCGGAAGCGCAGGCACAGATTCATGCGGCGCTCGATTCGAATCCGCTCGTCACGATTCACGATTATCCGGGCATGGACCATGCGTTTGCGCGAACGGGTGGCGAGCACTACGACGCCGCTGCGGCAGAGCTCGCGGACCTGCGCACGCTGGAGTTCTTAGTGAGTCATCTCGCGGGCGCGGGTTGTGCTTCGGCGCAACAAGTCTTGTCGCAGCGTTGGGACGAGCACGTGAAATACGAGTTCGCGACGCGCAACACCGACGACACGCTCGAGACGATGGTGGTCGATTCTTACGTGAATCACGTGCCGGTGATGACGGGCGGTGTCGGGCATGAAGAGCTGCGCGAGTTTTATTCGAAAGATTTTATTCCGCAGATGCCGCCGGATACGGCGATGACACCCGTGTCACGCACGATTGGCGTCGATCGCGTTGTTGATGAGATGGTGTTTGAGTTTACGCACACGATCAAGATGGATTGGATGTTGCCGGGTGTCGAGCCAACCGGGAAACACGTGAAGGTGGCGCTCGTCGTGATCGTTCACTTTCGCGACGGGAAGCTCGCGCACGAACATATCTACTGGGACCAGGCATCGGTGCTCGCGCAACTCGGATTGATCGATGCGGGCGAGCTGCCGGTGGTGGGCGTTGAAAGTGCAGAGAAAGTGCTTAATCCGCGTTTATTCGCGTAAATCCGCGTCTAAATACCTTCATGAAATTACGTCGCGACCTGGGAACACTTGAATCGTATGCCACCGTGATCGGCATACTCATCGGTGCGGGAATCTTCCAGGTCACGAGCCAGGCGTGGGCGCTGACTGGCCCAAGCGTGATTCTCGGCTATCTAGTCCTCACCCCGGCCATTCTCGCCACGTCCATCCCTTACGCCGCTTATCTATCAACACCACTCGGTCGCGAACCGGGCGGCGAGTATCTGCACATCTCGCGCACCGTGGGAGGCTTTCGCCTCGCGTACGTCGGCGCGTGGCTCAAGATCATTTCTTACATCGGAGCGGGCGCGTATCTCGCGAACGCGATGGCCGGTTACCTGATTGCGCTGAGCGGCAACCGGATCGATGCACAACGCTTTAAACTGCCGTTAGCCCTTACCGCGCTCGTCATCTTTTATCTGATCCACGTGATCGGCATTCGCTGGTTTGGCCGGTTTCAGGTGTTGATGTCAGCACTGAAATTGCTCGCGTTGCTCGTGCTGATCGTTCCAGGCTTGTTCGTTCTTCGCGGTGAGAACTACACACCGTTCTTCACGCATGGCCCAGGCGGTTTCGGCGCGAGCTTGCTGCCGTTATTTTTCGCCTATGCCGGTTTTGAGTCGATCGCACAAACAGCCGGCGAAGTGAAAGACAGCACGCGTCGCCTGCCGAAGATCCTCTTGAAAGGAATCACGTTCACCGCGCTGATCTACGTCTTCACGTCGATCGTTTCATTTGGCGTGCTGCCCGGCGGACGACTGCAAGCGAGCAGTGCCCCGATGGCTGAAGTCGCGTCGATCTACCTGCCCGTAGGCGCCGCGACGTTTGTCACCATCGGCGCGATTGCGGCGATCATGACCGCGCTCAACGGCACGATCTTCGTTCCTTCCCGACTCGCCATCATGTTCGTCGAAGACGGACTCGCGCCGCGCTGGCTCGGTTTCATCAACAAAGCGACCGCCACACCCATTCGCGCTCTGACGCTCACGCTCATCTGCTGCGCGATTTTGCTCATCAGCGGACAGCTTTCACTCGCGTTGAACGTTGCAGTTTTTGCCCTCGTCGTGCTTTATTTCATTCATAGCTTAATATTTTTGCTTCTGCCCCGACTGAACCCGTCGCTTGCGAGTGAGATCAAGTTTAGCCTGTCGCACCGCGTGCAGCAGGCCGCCGCGATCGTCTCCCTCTTGTCGATGGGTCTGATGATCCTGATCCAGTTGCGACAGGATGCGGTAGTGTTGAGCACGCAGACGCTCGGCGAGCGGATCAGCGGGCAGTCGTTGACGAGCATTGAACTGATCGTCGTGTGGGGAATTATCGGGGCGGGTTTGTATCAACTCGCTCGTATGCAGCGTGGTGATCACGCTCCGAAAGTCGGCGCACATGCAGATTGAGGGCAAACGAGTATTGGTGACGGGCGCGAGTCGCGGGCTCGGCCGCGCGCTCGTGACGGCGTTTGTCGATGCAGGCGCGAGCGAAGTGATCGCGGGCGCGCGCAAGCCCGAAGATCGAGAAGCATTGAGATCACCACGTGTGACGCCGGTGCAGTTGGACGTGACGATAGCAGACGACGTCGAAGAGCTCGTGCATCTCGGTGCGATTGACATTCTCGTTAACAACGCCGGAATTGCCGGGTTCGGCAATCCGTTGACGATGGACTTCGCCGCGGCGCAGGAAGAGATGGCGGTGAATTATTTCGGCGTGCTGCGCGTGACGCGTGCCGTCGCGCCCGGGATGATTGCGCAGCGCGATGGCGTGATTGTTAACGTCGCAACTGCTTTCGCGCGAGTCAATCTGCCGCTCGTCGGGACGTATTGCGCGACGAAGGCCGCGTTGTTGTCGTTGGGCCAGGCAATGCGTGCGTATCTCGCGGAGCACAATGTTCGTGTGATCACGGTGATGCCGACGACGATCGATACAGACATGAGCAAAGGCGCTGACGTGCCGAAGATGACAAAGGAGTTCGTTGCCGCGGAGATACTTGCGGCGATACGTGAGGAGCCGCATGATCCGCCGATTGGCGATGAAGCGAAGGGCGTGTTCGACAATTTATCTAAGGACGCGCTTGGGTTAGAGAAAGTTTTACAGGATTTCAGGATGTAACAAGATTTACAGTAAATCCTGATAAATCTTGTAAATCCTGTCTACGTCTATGTTGGCAAACAGGCACCGCAATGAATTCCCAACGCTGGCATCGGGCATTCATCTGCTCAGTCACAGCCTTGGGCCAGTGCCGCGCGCGGCGCGCGAATCGATGCTCAGCTACATCGATGCGTGGGAACATCACACGAGCGAGGACGCGTGGGCCACAAGCTGGTGGACGCTCTCGCGCCGCGTCGGCGATCGCATTGCGGCAATTCTCGGCGGCGAGCCCGGCTCGGTTCAGATTCAGCCAAACGCGTCGATCGCCATGGCGACTGTCGCCTCGTGTTTTGATTTTAATAAAGGACGCAACAAAGTCGTTACGACTGCGCTCGATTTCCCATCGATGGAATACTTCTGGGACGCGCAACGACAGATCGGCGCGCGTGTCGAAGTCGTTCCCTCAGGCGACAACATCTCAGTCCCGCTCGAACGAATTCTCGACGCTATCGACAACGAGACGGCACTCGTCGCCCTCGCGCACACGTCCTATTGCAGTTCATATCGCATCAACGCACGCGCGATCGTCGAACAGGCACACGCAAAGGGCGCGCTCGTGCTGCTCGACGTCTATCAATCCGCCGGTGTCTTACAACTGAACGCCACTGACTGGAACGTCGACTTCCTGATCGGCGGTACGATCAAATGGTTGTGTGGTGGTCCATCGTGCGGTTATCTGTACGTCCGTCCCGATCTGCAACGAGATCTGCGGCCGCGATTGACGGGCTGGGTCGCACACGATTCGCCTTTCGACTTCGCCCACGCGCCCATGCGTTACGCGCGCTCGGTTCGCCGCTTCGCTCAGGGCACGCCCAGCATTCCCGCGCTCTACTCGGCCATTCCGGGGCTCGAGATTATCGAGGCGGTCGGCATTGCTGACATCGCCGCCGAATCAGAACACCGCACTCAGTTGATGATCGATTTTGCGTCTGAGCGCGGCTGGACCATCAACACGCCGCGAGAGAAGAGCCAGCGTGGCGGATCGGTTATGATTGGCGTCAAAGATGCGCCCGCGATGGTTGAACATCTGGCTGAAAGAAGAGTGTTTGTCGATTCGCGTCCCAGCGCGGGGCTGCGCATGTCGCCGCATTTCTTCAACACTGATGAAGAAGTCGCGGAAGCGCTTAACATTCTCGCCGGGCTGATTGAAGGATGAGTAACGAAGCCGTAGTCAACACGCCTGCACCCGACTTCACGCTGAAAGATGGAAACGGCGGCGAGTGGCGCTTGTCTGACCATCGCGGCAAAGTCGTCGTGCTGCTTTTTTATCCGGGCGACGAGACGCCCGTTTGCACCAGGCAGATGTGTTCGCTGCGCGATCGTTGGGACGACTATGTGGCGACCGGCGCTGAGGTGGTCGGCATTTCGTCTGACTCGATCGAGTCGCACAAGAACTTTGCTGCACATCACGATCTGCCGTTACGACTGTTGTCGGATTCAGATGGCACGGTTTCGAAACTTTACAACGCACGATCGTTGATTCCGGGACGCGTGGCGCGCTCGGTTTTTGTGATCGACGCGAACGGAATTGTGCGTCACCGCGACGTGCGCCCGATCGGCTTATTTAAGCCGAAGGACGATGATAATATTGCGGCGATCAAAGCGGCACAGGCTTAGACAGGATTTACAAGATTCAGACAGGAATGACATGTTAATCCTGAAAAATCTTGTAAATCCTGTCTAAGAGATAGGACCAAGGAGTTAATCATGGCTGACACAATCAAATGCACACACTGCGGCGAGAAGCGCCCGGCTCTTCCATTCGCGCCTTTCCCCAACGAGTTAGGCCAACGTATTGCGGCGGAAATCTGTCAGCCCTGTTGGAGCGGCTGGCTGCAAAAACAGACACAGATCATCAACCACTACGGCCTCGATCTAACCAACCCCGACGCCCAAACGTTCCTGTTCGACAACATCAAGGGTTATCTCTTCGGCGACGTCCCCAAAACTGCCGAAATCGACACGACCAAAGAAGGGACCGTGAAGTGGTAAATATCTTCTAAATCTTTCCAATCCTGTCATCTCTTCTCACTGCGGCTCGCCGTTTGCACTCAACCTCCACCAACGTATGTTTTCCGAACTCGGATGGTGTTCAATTGTAAGGAGGGATTTGATGAGACGTAGAATCACAGGATTCATAGCTTTAGCCGCGTTCGCGGTAGTAGTGGCCGGTTGCGATAACACCGCGAACCAGAACGCGACTGTCAATCGAAACGCAAACGCCAATGCCGTCGCGACAGCCACGGCAACGCCCGTTGCAAACACAAACAGCAACAGACCGCCGACGCGCGCGGAGTATGAGGCAAACAAAGAACGTTATAACCGCGAGGCGAAGGAATCGGGCCGCAAGGTCGGCACCGGGGCAAACGACACCTGGCTTTGGATAAAAACGCGCTTCGATCTCGCGGCCGCGGACGATCTTCGCGATTCGACAATCAATGTTGACGTCGATAACGATATCGTGACGCTTACCGGCACCGTGGCGAGCGCAGCCCAGAAGACGCGTGCCGAAACGGTGGCGAAAGCGGTCGAAGGCGTTAAGAGCGTGAGAAACCAGCTCAAGGTGCAGGCCGCGAACGCGAATGCCAACGCTAGTCCAGCCAGGGGCGGGACGAACAGGAACAGGTAAACCGCGTGTTTATAGGTCCTATAGGTTTATCTGGCTTATAGGACCTATAACTCATCGTCCGCACTTCCCTCACAGGCCATTCTTACGCTAAGCTTTCGCTTCTCTTTCCTCCAACGAAGTTTTGAACAAAACAAACGATGGGGATTTGGTTACCTATGCCAAAAGTCCGTTCGCGCCTTCTTGTCGCCAGCCTGTTGTTGCTCCTTGTCTTCAACCCGCTAAACGCCCAACGCAGCGGTATCGATATCTACGCGATCACAAACGCGCGCATCGTCACGGTTTCTGGACCAGTGATCGAACGCGGCACAGTTGTGATCCGCAACGGATTGATTACCGCGGCGGGTGCAAACGTCACCGCTCCGCCAGACGCTCGCGTGATCGACGGCGCTGGTCTGACTGTCTATCCGGGTTTGATCGACTCCTACACGGATCTCGGATTGCCGGAAGCTGCGGCTTCACCTTCGCCAGGTGGCGGCGGTGGTGGCGGCGGTTTCTTTCTCTTGCAACAACAACAGCAGCGGCAGCCGGGTGGTCCAAACTCGACCCAGCCCGTCGGATTGCAACCGGAAGTTACGGTTGAAGACATAATCCGTCCGGGCGGCAACGAGATCGAGTCGTGGCGCAGCGCAGGTGTTACAACGGCGCTCACGTCGCCGCGCTCGGGAATCTGGATGGGCCAGTCAGCCTTGATCAATCTTTCGGGTGAAACGCCGCAACAGATGATCGTGCGCTCGCCAGTGGCGATGCACATCGGTTTCACGCCGTTGCGGACCGGAACTTATCCGGGATCGTTGATGGGCGTCTTCTCGACGTTGCGACAGATGATGCTAGACGCGCAGCGTTATCGAGATTCGATGGAGATTTACGAGCGTAACCCGCGCGGCACGCGGCGGCCTGACACGGATCGTTCGCTCGCGGCGTTGATTCCGGTTGTTGATGGACGCATGCCGGTGGTGATGATTGCGAACAGCGAGCGCGAGATCAACCGGGCGCTGGATCTTGCGAATGAGTTTAAGTTGAAGCTGATCATCGCGGGTGGACTCGACGCGGATCGAGTTGCAGAGCGGCTGGTGAAACAGAACGTGCCTGTGTTGTTGTCGCTCAATTTGCCGCGACGCACGACTGCGGCGATGCCGGAAGCTGATCCCGAGCCGCTGCGAGTTTTGCGCGAGCGCGTCGAAGCACAACAAACGGCAGGCAAGCTCGCGAAGGCGGGTGTGCGGTTCGCGTTTCAGTCGGGTTCGATGACAAACGTTTCGGATTTCCTCGCGAATGCAAACAAGACAATCGAGAACGGGCTACAGCCACTCGATGCGTTGCGCGCTTTCACGATTTGGCCGGCTGAGATTCTCGGTGTGAAGGACCAGCTCGGATCGATCGAGGTTGGAAAGATCGCGAATCTGACGGTCACGCGTGGTGATCTGTTTGATCGGAATAGCCGGATTACGCACGTGTTTATTGACGGGCGTCCGGTGGATCTGAGGCCGCCAACGCC
>DASTTS010000384.1:0-6440 GCA_035760085.1 Pyrinomonadaceae bacterium | reverse complement strand
GCGACACACGATCGCTTCGATCGCGGATGGCGTGTACGAAGGTGAAGATGCGTTGGACGATGACGGTGTCGAGGACCAGCCGGTAACGATCAAAGTGCGTGTGTCGATCAAGGGGGATCGTGCGTCGATCGATTTTAGCGGTAGTGCGCCGCAGGTCGTGGGCGCGATCAATGCAGTCGAGGCGATCACGGTTTCCGCAGTGTCGTACGTGTTTCGCTGTCTGGTAGGCGGTGAGGTGCCCGCGAGCGCGGGATTGATGGAGCCGATCAAGGTCATCGCGCCGCGCGGCACCGTGGTGAATGCGAATCCACCGGCATCCGTCGCGGGCGGCAATGTCGAGACCTCGCAACGCATCGTCGATGTGTTGTTCAAGGCTTTGGCCCAGGCCGTGCCTGATCGAATACCAGCGGCGAGTCAGGGGACGATGAACAACCTGACGATTGGCGGGATCGATACCCGTAGCGGTCTGGAGTTCTCGTATTACGAGACCGTAGCCGGAGGAATGGGTGCGCGTCCGGCGGTTGATGGGATGAGCGGTGTACACACGCACATGACGAACAGTTTGAACACGCCTGCTGAGGCGCTCGAGTATGCGTATCCGTTGCGAGTTCGTGAGTACCGGCTGCGGAAGGGTTCCGGCGGCAAAGGGAAGCAGCGCGGAGGCGATGGCGTGGTGCGCGAGATCGAAACCCTCGTGCCTGCGCGGATGTCGTTGTTATGCGATCGGCGGAAGCGTGGGCCGTACGGGTTGTTCGGTGGAGCAGATGGCTTAGTTGGAATCAACAAGTTGAACAACACTAAGTTGCCTTCGAAAGGGTCGTTTGAGTTGAAGGCAGGGGATCGAATTCGAATTGAGACGCCCGGTGGTGGCGGCTGGGGTAACACGGATTAACGCGGATCAGGTGGTTAATCGTCGATAAATTCCGGGGAGGCGTTCGGGGAGGGATAGGACGTCGTCGATGATGGTGTAGCCGACCTCGCCGTAAAGATCGCGCAGCTCGGCTTCGGATTCGCGATCGATGGTAATACAAAAGGGTGTAATGCCTTCGTTTTTAGCCTGCCGCAACGCTTCGCGCGTGTCCTCGCGCGCGTAACGAGCATCGCCGTAATCATGATCGTAGGGGCGGCCGTCCGAAAGGACGATTAATAGACGCGTGCGCGCATCCTGTTTAGCGAGCTTCGCGCTCGCGTGACGAATTGCTGCACCGAGTCGGGTGTTGTTCTGGTAATTAATGCCGCCGATGCGTCGCTTCACTTCATCGCTGTATTTTTCATCGAAGTCTTTCACCACATAAAACTTCACGTTACGCCGGCCTTCGGAAGTGAATCCGTTGATCGAGTAAGTGTCGCCGACCGCTTCCAGCGCTTCGCTCATCAAAACGAGTCCTTCTTTCTCGATCTCGATGATGCGTCTGCCCGGGCGCGTGTATGGTTGCAGCGGATGACGACCGATCGTGCGCGCCGTGGATGACGACTGGTCCAACAGGAACGACACCGCCACATCGCGTCGCCGCCGCAGTCGCTTCGTGTAAATTCGTTCTGACTGGTGGCCATCAGCACGCCGGTCAATCACGTAGTCAATGACAGCGTTCAGATCAAACTCTTCGCCATCAACTTCATTCGCCACGCGCGTCAGATTCTCGGGTTTCATCAGTTGGAACTGGTGACGTATCGACGAGATGACGCCCTTGTGCCGTTCCTTCGTAAGATCGACGAAGTTGCGATCGCCATGTTTCACCTTCTTCTCGATCACACGACACCAGCCGAGTCGATGATCCGTCAGCTCGCGATCCCACTCGTCGTAGTTGTAAGCGACTTCACCTTCAGCCAGGATTTGCTCGGGCGTTTCAGCTTCAGACCACGCATCAGCGCCGGTTAACTCGTCGGGATCACCTTCGGGCGATGGATCGTTCCACGCGTTGAACAACTCGCGCGCATCACGACGCTCCGGCATGCGTTCGGCCTGTCGTTGCTTCATTCGATCCGTGGCGGCGGATTCGTCGTCTGATTCGGTTTGATCTTCAGGTGCTTCAACCTGCTGCACTGAATCATCAACCGGTATGACTGTTTGAAACAGATCGTAAACCCGGCTCGTAGCCATCAGCGTGTCAGCGACGGTCGTCTGCTCGCGCACGAGATACTCGCTCACAATCGTTTCCAACTCGGAAACGATCTGTCCGTATGCGAGGCGCGAATCTTCGCGTGCGCCGCCGAGCATTGTGATCTGAAACAGCAACTCGAATGGAACGAGCGCGCCAGGCAAGCCCGTGATGCTCGGCCGGCTCTGGCTAAGGTGCTGGCGAATCAGATCAAGGTCACGACTGAGCCCACGATACGCACGACGCAAGCGACGATCGATCCGCCCATTCTCGAGGGTTCCGAAAACACGACGCGCAAGCTGCGGCTGCGGAAACGCTTTCAGCACCTCGCGATAACCCGTGTCTTCCAGTTGTGTCTCCGCTTGTGCTTCTTTGTGGCCCTCTTCGTCGTTTCTTAGCTGCACGATCTCGTCCGCGAGTGCGAACGCATCAAGCGCATCGACATTCTCTTTCGAGTACTTCGCGCGAATCGCCGCATGGGCCACGGGCAAGAGGCCACCACGCTCGTAAGTGCCAAACTCGATTTGTCCCGCAGCATGAGCGGCGAGAACTTTGTAGAGCCGGAAATCAAGGTCTTCGTCGCCAAACTCGTTCACGAGCGAAGGCAAGTGGATCGTGCGGCCATCGTCGATGCGAGCTTCGTCAGGCACGGCGGCGAGCGGCGCAATTTCAACTTCACGTCCGGTGAGCGCCTCGACGTACAAGCGAAGCAAATGTTGGATCGACTCGAGCGCGAGACCCACACTGCCGCTGAGTAGCGCTTCATAACTGCCGCGCGTTTCGAGTGAAAAATAACTGCGACGTGCGCGCGTATCTGTGCGGCCCGAAGTGAGCCCATGTCGCGCCCACGCTTCAAACTGCTCGATCGACACAGTGCGCAACGCACGAGCGCTCGATCGAAAACAGGCAAGTGCGGCTTCGCCATCAACAGCGGCAATCTCTTTCGTCAGCGCCAGCACACGATGCGAGAGGGCGATGGCCGCGGCGCGGTTTGAGTCGGCGTTGAGTAATCGAATAAATCCTGGACTACTGCGCACAAATGCGACGAGGCTTGCGTTGCCGTGCGTTGCGACCACCCAGAGCAGAGCGATCCATTCGTCGAAGATCTCCGGCGCACGTCGCAGGATCTCGCCGCCGGCGATCAGAATGTGAAGCGCTGCGCCACCGCCCCGTTCGAGAAAGTCGTTCGCGCTTTTCAGCAGTCGTATCGCGTCGTTCGCTGAGAGTTCGGCGATCGCTTCGGGAGTGACGGCCCACGCATCGGCAGCAATGCCACCCGCGCGCGCTGCGAAAGCTCCCGCAAGCTCGACGGCCGCTGTCGTCAGGTCAGTGTTCTGAAACGACTTCACCTCGCGCGAAACAGTGCTCGTGACGTTTAGAAACTCGGCACTGTGTTTTGCCGATCGGCGTGCGATCTCTGTCGCAACATCGAGGACTGCGCGCAGAAGTTCGTCGTCGTTGACTGCGGCGGCCAGCGTTGGAAAAGAGTGAAGAGTCTCGCGACCGATGGCAGTTGAAAGGATCATCTGTCGTGTGCACAACACGAAGATCGCGGGGCGCAGCGGTGGATGAACTGTTTGCAGTGCTTCGATGCCTTGAGCGAAGAAGCTCGCGGCTGATTCGTAGTCGGTCATCGCGAGGCGACGGCCCATCTCTCCCCACGCACGCAACTCCGCTGGTTGTAAGACCTGTGTAGCGGCGGGCGCCGCGCGCAAAAACTCGATGCCCGCCCGCAGTGAGATAGCGGCGATCGATGCGCTCGTCTCGAGTACGGCCGCAGCCTGATCCAACGGCAGCCCCGTGAGACTACGGGTCAGTTCGAGAAATGACTGTCGCTCAGCGGAATGTTGTTGATCGTCGGACATACAAATAAAAGATTTCTCACGCGGCGGCGCAACGGCGCAACGAAATCTAAGCTCTCGGATTCCGTTGCGCCGTGGCGTCGCTGCGTGAGAAATCTAAATCACAGTCGTCACAATCTCGCGGATGCTGCGCTGGAGCTCGCGATCGTCAGTGATTGGCGAGCACATCGCCACGTCGGCGGCATCGACTGGAGGAATGCCGAGTGCGATGAGTTGGGCGGCGTAGATCAGTAGTCGTGTCGAAACACCTTCTTCCAAACCATGCCCGCGCAGGTTGCGCACCTTCTGACCGATCAGCACGAGATCGCGTGCAGTGCCCTCGTCAACGCCACCTTCGCGCGCGACGATCTCCGCTTCCACCTCCGGCGGCGGATAGTCAAACTCGATCGCAACGAACCGTTGCCGCGTCGACTGCTTCAGATCTTTCAGGATCGACTGGTAACCGGGGTTGTACGAGACCACCAGCATGAAGTCGGACGGCGCTTCGACAATCGTCCCGAGCTTTTCGATCGGCAGGCGACGACGGTGATCGGTCAACGGGTGAATGATCACGACTGTATCTTTACGCGCTTCGACAACTTCGTCGAGATAACAGATCGCGCCATTGCGAACAGCGGAAGTCAGCGGCCCGTCGTGCCAGATCGTCTCCTCGCCCTCGAGCAGAAAACGCCCGACCAGGTCCGTAGAAGAAAGGTCTTCGTGACACGCGACAGTGATCAGCGGCCGTTCGAGACGCCACGCCATGTGCTCGACAAAGCGAGTCTTTCCGCAGCCGGTCGGCCCTTTGAGAATCACAGGCAGATGGGCGGCGTGCGCGGCTTCGAAGAGTTCCACTTCCCGCCCGACGGGCAGGTAATAAGGTTCAGTTGCTACTCGATAATCCTGAATTGCGCTTTCTGGCATTTATTGGCATCTTAACATTCGGTATAGAGATAGAGGTAATGAAGATAGCAGTAGCAATGAGTGGCGGCGTGGATTCTTCCGCGGCCGCGGCAATTCTCAAGGAACAGGGGCACGAGCTCGTCGGTTTCACGATGCAGCTCTGGGATCAACGTCGCGGGATTAACGTCGATGAAAATGGCGACCCACTACCGTCGCGTTGTTGCTCTTTAGACGACGTTTACGACGCGAGGCGCGTCGCTGAAGAGCTCGACTTTCCGTTTTACGTCCTGAATCTGGAGCGCGATTTTGAGCGCGATGTCATCCAGCCGTTTGTCTCCAGCTATCTCAGCGGCGAGACGCCAATCCCGTGCGTTTCGTGTAATAGTCGTTTGAAGTTTGCTTCACTCGATCGACTCGCGGTCAGCCTCGGATGTGAGAAAGTGGCGACCGGTCATTACGCGCGTGTTGAACTCGACACGAAAACAAACCGCTACAAGCTGCTGCGCGGAAAAAACGAGCAAAAAGACCAATCGTATTTTCTGTGGGAGCTGACGCAGCCGCAGTTGTCGCGCGCGCTTTTTCCGCTCGGCGAGATGTCGAAGCCCGAAGCTCGCGAAGCTGCTCGACAACATGGACTCGCAGGCGTGTCAGAAAAGAAAGAGTCGCAGGAAATCTGCTTCGTGCCTGACGGTGACTACGCGGGTTTTATTGATCGGTATCTCGAATACGAGAACGCGACTGAGCGTTTGCCCGGCGAAGGCGAGATTGTCGACACGAATGGACGTGTTATTGGTCGTCACGAAGGCATTCATCGCTACACGATCGGTCAGCGTCGTGGGATGGGTATCGCAAACGAGCGCGCACTTTATGTGATCTCGATCGATGCCGATAAGAATCGCGTCACTGCCGGTTCCTCTGAAGAGCTACTGAGCAGCGAGTTCACGGTGGCGCGCGTGAACTGGATCGCTTTTGACGATCTCAAAGAACCCGTGCGCGCCGAAGTGCGCGTGCGATATCGTCACACAGCCGCGCCGGCCACAATCTTTCCGCTCGACGACGATCGCGCTCGCATCGTTTTTGACGAGCCCCAACGCGCCATCACGCCTGGCCAGGCTTCCGTTTTTTACCGCGGCGACGAAGTCATCGGCGGGGGCTGGATCGTGAAGAAATCCGTGTAAACTGTGCCAAATTAAACCTTTTCCCAATTCCTTACGTAACAAAACCGAGGTCTTAACAAATGTCATCAACACGAAAAGTAGCTTTAATCATACTGGGAATTCTTGGCGCCGTGCTCCTCGTTTGCGTGATCGGCGTCGTGCTCATCTGGACTGCGCTGCGCAGGGGCGAACCAACGATTCGCGACAACAGCGTTCTCACTCTTCGCGTCGTCGGCGAGCTGCCCGACTACACACCCGACGATCCCTTCAAGAGATTTTTTGGTGGGCCGGATCAGTCGCTCACCGGATTGGTCTCGCAGTTTAAAAAGGCGAAAGTCGACAAACGCATCAAGGCGATCCTGCTCGATGTGAATATGTCGGGCGTGGGTTGGGGCAAGGCGGAAGAGATTCGAGATGCGATCACGGATTTTCGTTCGTCG
>DASTTS010000383.1:0-28402 GCA_035760085.1 Pyrinomonadaceae bacterium | reverse complement strand
CGCGAAAACATTCGCGAGCACCGCAAAGATCCACGTTATAAACTCGTCGAAGCAGACATTCGCAACCGCAGTGCGCTCGAAACACTCTTCAACGAAAATCGTTTCAATTGCATCGTACATCTCGCCGCTCGCGCCGGCGTGCGCCCATCGCTGAAAGAGCCGCAACTTTACTGCGAAACCAACATCAACGGAACGCTAAACCTGCTCGAGTTCGCACGTCACCACGGCATCGATCAGTTCGTCTTCGGTTCCTCTTCATCCGTTTACGGCATCAACGCGAAGGTCCCGTTCAATGAAGACGATCCGATTCGCCAACCCATCTCGCCTTACGCTGCGACGAAGGCCGCAGCCGAACTTCTCTGTCACACGTATTCGCATCTGTACGGCCTGCGCTGTATCTGCCTGCGCTTTTTTACCGTCTATGGGCCACGGCAACGTCCGGATCTCGCGATCCACAAATTCGCAAAACTGATAAGTCAACACAAACCAATTCCGGTTTTCGGCGACGGCGCCACCCGTCGCGATTACACCTACGTCGACGACATCATCGATGGAGTGATGGCGGCGATTGCTTACGAGCAAAGTGATTACGAAGTCTTCAATCTCGGCGAGTCGCGCACGGTCGAGCTCAACGAACTGATCGCCTTACTCGAAAAAGAGCTCGGAACCAAAGCGACAATCGATCGCCAGCCGCCGCAGCCTGGCGACGTGCCGCAAACATTCGCCGACATTAGCAAAGCGCGCGCTCTGCTCGGCTACAGTCCGCAGACCCAAATCGAAGACGGACTGCGCCGCTTTGTTGAGTGGTTCCGCACGAATTGGTCTAAAATGCCGAAGAGTTGATGAAGATTCTCGACGAACAGGAAACGGTCACCCGCCCGGCGCCTGAAACGGCTCCGGCCGATGCGCCCGAAGTTTCGGTCTTCCTTCCGGTGTACAACGAGGAACCAAACCTCCGTCCGCTGCACGCAAAGCTGGACGCAGCACTGAGAGCTCTCGGACGTTCCGCCGAGATCGTTTACGTTGACGACGGCTCGACTGATGGGAGTTTGAAGATTCTGCGCGAACTCGCGCGGACGGATCCGCGCGTCCGAGTAGTCGCGTTGCGACGTAACTACGGTCAAACAGCCGCGATGGCAGCGGGAATCGACGCGGCGCGAGGCAAAGTGCTGATTCCGATGGATGCGGATCTGCAAAACGATCCGGCCGACATTGAGAGACTGCTTGACACGCTCGACGAAGGCTACGACGTCGTTTCCGGTTGGCGCAAAAACCGGAAAGACAAGATGGTCACGCGCAAGATACCTTCGATGATGGCAAACCGTTTGATCTCGTGGATCGGTGGCGTGCCACTTCATGATTATGGTTGTTCGTTGAAAGCTTACCGGCGCGAGTCGCTCGAAGACGTTCGCTTGTACGGCGAGATGCATCGCTTCATCCCGATTTACGCAGCGTGGGCCGGAGCGCGCGTTACGGAAATTCCGGTCGAGCATCACGCACGCACGATGGGCAAGTCGAAGTACGGATTGTCGCGCACGATCAAAGTCGTTTTCGACCTGATGACGATCAAGTTCATGGCGTCGTACCACACCAAACCGATCTACGTCTTCGGTTCGTTTGGGATGCTTGCGTTTGGCATCTCGCTCTTAAGCGGGCTCTATGCCGTCTTTCTTAAGATCATTCACAAGGCTGACTTTGTGCAGACGCCGTTGCCGGTTTTGAGCATTGTGATGTTTGCGGTTGGAGTTCAATTTCTGTTGATGGGCCTGCTCGCTGAAATGCTGGTGCGCACTTATCACGAATCGCAAGCCAAAGCCATCTACGCCGTGCGCGAACGCCTCGGCTTCAAAAACTCTAAGACTCACGAATAACAACATGTGCGGTATCACCGGTTGGGCCAACATCGATTCTCACACGCCACCTCCTGACGGCGCGCGCGAGTTGCTGGGTGCGATGTGTGAGCGGATGGTCCATCGTGGGCCCGATTCGGAAGGCACCTTTGTGACGAGCGGCGTAGCGCTCGGGATGCGACGGCTCGCGATTATCGATCTCGTCACGGGTGAACAGCCTGTATTCAACGAAGACCGAAGCGTTGCCGTAATCCTCAACGGAGAGATCTACAACTATCGCGAGCTACGCGCCGAGCTCGAAAAACGTGGACACTCGTTTCGCAGCGCTTCCGATACGGAAGTGTTACCGCATTTGTACGAAGAGTACGGCGACGGAATGATCGCCAAGCTCAACGGCATGTTTGCATTTGCGCTCTGGGACAGCCGCCGGCGCCGCCTGCTCATCGCGCGCGATCGCTTTGGAGAGAAGCCGCTTTACTGGGGCATCTTCGACGACACGCTGCTGTTTGCGTCGGAGCCAAAAGTGCTATTGGCCCATCCGTCTGTAAGGCCCGCGCTCAACCTACAGGCTTTGCGACAGTATCTGTCGTTTGACTACGTACCGGCGCCGCTTTCGATCTACGAAGGTATCAACAAACTTCCGGCCGCACACAAACTAACACTCGCAGACGGTCGTGTAGACGTCGAACGTTACTGGCAGCTCAGTTACAAAACTGCGCAGCCAGTACCAACGGAAGCTGAAGCAGCGGAGCATCTGCGCGAGCTAATGGCGGATGCAGTTCGCATGCGTTTGGTTTCTGACGTTCCGCTCGGCGTGCTGCTATCGGGTGGAGTTGATTCGTCGAGTATTGCGGCATTGGCCGTCGCGGCATCGTCCGAAGCAGTCAAGACATTTTCGATCTCGTTTGCTGAAGCTTCGTTTGACGAGTCTGCCTACGCGCGTCGCGTCGCGAAGTTTCTTGGTACGGATCACCATGAAGAACGTTTAAGCGCGAACCTCGCGGCAAACCTCGTGAGTGAGATCGGCGCGTGGATGGATGAACCGTTCAGCGACCCGTCACTCGTGCCCACGTATCTGCTCTCGCGCTTCACGCGAAAGCACGTAACCGTTGCGCTTGGCGGCGACGGTGGTGATGAGTTGTTCGCGGGCTATCCGATGTATGCCGGGCTTCGCTGGGCGGAGATTTATAAACGCGTACCACAGGCGATTCGCGGGACGATCATCGAACCGCTCGTTCGACTGATGCCGGTGAAGACGAAGAACCTTTCACTCGATTACAAAGCGCTGCGATTTGTTACCGGCGCAAAGTACGACACCGTCGCGCGGCATCACGTTTGGTTTGGATCGTTCACGCCGGAAGAGCAGACGGAGTTGCTTACGCAGGAAACTCTCGCGGCGAGTGATGGCGAGATTTACGCGCACGCTCGACAGATCGCAGCAGAGTGTGACAACGAAGATCTCGTCACGCGGATGCAGAGTGTCGACACGCGTTTGTATCTCGCGGAAGACATCTTGACGAAAGTTGATCGCGCGAGCATGGCTGTGTCGCTGGAAGTACGCGCGCCGTTTCTCGATCCACGTGTAGCTGAGTTTGCTGCGTCACTGCCATGCAATTACAAACTGCGTGGGCAAAAAACGAAATACATTTTGAAGAAAGCGGTGAAGGAGATCCTGCCGCCATTTGTGACGCGTCGTCCCAAGAAGGGGTTCGGTGTGCCCGTGGCTGAATGGTTGAAAGAGAAGTTACGGCCACTCGCGCGAGACCTGCTGTCGCCAGAGCGCGTGCGCCGCGCCGGAGTCTTCAACGCAAACTACGTCGCACGTTTACAGGACGAACACGAACGCGGTGTTGCGAACCATCGCAAACTACTTTGGACGTTGTTGATGTTCGAGCTCTGGCACGAAAGCTTTGTCGAAACACCACGACGCATCGAGACCTCAGTCGGTGACAGGATTACATGATTCACTGATGAGCGATCTCTTTCAGACGGCTCATGATCAACTCTTCTCGTGGTGCCAGGAACATGACTTCGCCGGACACGATCCCTTCGATGCGCTGAATAGCCGGCTTTTTCAGGCGACGCCGTTCGCCCAATCACGCAACGCGCGACTCATCTTTACGCAAGCTATCAAAAGATCTCCTGCTGATTTGCGAGCACTGATGCGTGTGCCCGCGGAACGCAACGCGAAGGGTGTTGCACTGTTCACGCTCGCGCAGGTTGCAAACCATCGTCGACTTAAAACAGAAGAATCCCAAGCGTGTGTCCGAGAATTTCTTTTCGGTCTACTGGCGATGAAAGCTGACGGTTACAGCGGTGCTTGTTGGGGTTATAACTTCGATTGGCAGAGTCGTAATTTCTTTGCGCCAAGAGGTACGCCGACGATAGTTCCAACTGCGTTTGCGGCGAGAGCGTTGATCGAAGCTCGACAGGATTTACAAGATGTTCAGGATTTGCAGGATGAGGCGCGTAGTGTTTGTGAGTTTATTGTAAAAGATTTGCCGCGCACAGTTGATACTGAATCCGAGGTCTGCTTCAGTTACGCACCGAACACAAACACGCGCATCTTCAACGCCAGTCTCCTTGCCGCCGAAGTGCTTGCAAGTGTTGGCAACCAAACGGGCGAACATGACTTGATCGATCTAGCAGATCGCGCGACTCGTTACGTCGTCAACAACCAGCAGCCAGACGGCTCGTGGTTGTACGGCACAGATCCCAAACAGTCGTGGATCGACAACTTCCACACTGCTTACGTACTCTTCTCGCTCAACCGCATCATCACCGCGCTACGAAAAAATGAATTTCAACCAGCGCTCGAGCGCGGCTATCAATACTGGAAAAGCACCTTCTTTCTTGCGGACGGTTGGCCGAAATACTACGATCACGAACTCTATCCGGCGGATGCGCACGCCGCTGCCAGTGCAATCGTGACTTTCCTCGAGTGCCGTGAGCTCGACGACGAAGCCCTGGCGTTGGCCCGGAGAGTTGCAACCTGGACCATTCAGAACCTGCGCGACAGGCGAGGTTTCTTTTATTATCAACGACGACGCTTCTACACAGTTCGCAAGCCCTACATGCGCTGGACGCAAGCCTGGATGCTTTACGCGCTGTCGCGTTTGCTCGAAGAGTTAAGCTGACGATGATCAGAATCGGTGTAATCGGTTACGGCTACTGGGGACCGAACCTTGTGCGCAACTTTATGTCAGCGCCCGGTTCGGCGGTGATGCGCGTCTCCGATCTGCGTAAAGAGCGGCTTTCGTCGTTGGGCAAGCTCTACCCGGGATTGAAAACATGCACTGATTCGTCAGACCTGATCAACGATCCGGAAATCGATGCGGTCGTGATCGCCACGCCCGTTTCTTCACACTTTGATCTGGCGATGGCGGCGTTAAAAGCCGGCAAGCACGTACTCGTTGAAAAACCACTCGCAGCCCGATCCGATCAGGCACGCAAACTGGTCGACGAAGCTGCGGCGCGAAATCTCGTTCTGCTGGTGGACCACACGTTTGTTTACACCGCCGCCGTGCGGAAGATCCGCGAGCTGATTGCTTCGGGCCAGCTCGGCGACATTTATTACTATGACGCAGTGCGAGTTAACCTCGGTCTTTTCCAACACGACGTAAACGTGATCTGGGATCTCGCGATTCACGATCTCTCGATCATCGATCACGTGCTCCCATCCAAACCAGTTGCGGTATCTGCAACCGGGATCAGTCACGTACCAGGACAACCAGAAAACGTCGCGTACATCACGCTCTTCTTCTCGAGCGCGCAAATCGCGCACGTCCATGTGAACTGGCTGACGCCGGTGAAAGTACGTCACACACTCATCGGTGGCAGTGAGAAGATGATCCTCTACGACGATCTAGAGCCGAGCGAGAAGCTCAAGGTTTACGACAAAGGAATCGACGTCACGCCTGAGCCCGAAGACGTGTACAAGATGCTAGTCAGTTATCGCCTCGGCGACATGTGGGCGCCGCAACTCAGTAACACTGAAGCGCTTCAGACCGAAGCGCAGCATTTCATCGACTGCATCGAGCACAACAAGCAACCCGAAACGGATGGCGCAGCGGGCCTGCGAATGGTTAACTTGATCGAAGCGGCCGAAACCTCGCTTCGCGATCGCGGCCGCCTGATTGAGCTCCAGTGGTGAATTGCAGATGCGCCTTTGGATCGATCTTGCAAACTCTCCTCACGTTCCGTTTTTCAAAGCGTTAACGAAACGATTCGTCGCCGAGGGTCACGAGATCGAGGTCACGGCGCGCGAGTTAGCAGAGACGATTCCACTCGCCCACGCGGCCGGCTTCGCGCCCGCTGTGGTCGGCGCACATGGCGGTCGAGCGATGTCGAAGAAAGCGGGAAGTATTGCCAGTCGCGCGTGGGCACTCGCCGGTTGGGCACGCAAGCGTAAGTTTGATCTCGCTATCAGTCACAACTCATATTCACAGATACTCGCGGCGCGCTTGTTGGGATTGAAGACGATCACGATGATGGATTACGAGCATCAACCGGCAAACCATCTCGCGTTCCGGCTTGCATCTCGTATCATCGTGCCTGCGAGTTTTCCGAGCGAACGGTTGTGGCGTTACGGCGCGCGAGTGGGGAAAGTGCGGCGCTATCACGGGACCAAAGAAGATGTTTACCTCGCGGACTTTCAGCCGGATCCGGCGTTTGGTGTGCGGTTGTGTGAGCTTGGAGTTAACGCGGATAATGTGCTGGTCCTGGTGCGGCCACCCGCGCATGATGCTTTGTATCACCGGTTTCAGAACACGTTGTTTGATGAGGCATTGACGATGTTGCGGAGCCGGGAAAATGTGCAGGTGATACTGTTGCCGCGCAATGAGGCGCAGCGTACGGCGTATGCGGGAAGGGAGCGGATTATCATTCCGGCGGAGCCGTTGGATGGTGCGAATCTGATCGCGGCGAGTGATCTGGTAATCAGCGCAGGCGGAACGATCAACCGCGAGGCTGCGGCGCTGGGAGTTCCGGCGGCGAGTATTTATGCGGGGCAGTGGGCGGCGGTGGATGAAGAGTTGGTGAAGGAGGGAAGATTACAGCGCATTTCAACGATCGCGGATCTTCAAAAACTCCCAATCCAAAAAAAGCTAGCGATAAAACCTCGGCGGTCGGTAGCGGTTATTGATGAAGTGGTAAGGTTGATATTTGAATGAGAATTTCTCACGTAGCGGCGCAACGGCACAACGAAAGAATAGTATTACGCTGCGCCGTTGCGCCGCCGCGTAAGAAAACTAATTTGAGTGCGAGCAGAACGAATTAAAAAGTCGATCGTCGATGCGAGTTTGGTGCGGGTGCCGGCGCGGGCGCCGCGTTGGATTGTGCCCACCGTTAAGGTCGTGCTCGTCATTGCTGACGCTCTCGCTGCTGCGTTCTCTTTCATGCTCGCTTTCTACGCGCGCGAAGGAGTTTCCGTGTTCGCTAACAGCGGCGGGTGGTCCAATCGTTTCGCACCTTACGGCGCGTTACTTGTGTTCGTCGTCGCGATTCGCTTGTTGAGTTTTCGTTACTGCAACCTCTATCGCGTGCGCGGTGAGTTTTCGTTTGTCGACGACAGCATTCGCATCTTCAAAGCGACTGCGATTGGCTCGTTGCTGATCGTCGCGGCAGCATTTTTGTATCGCGGCGGATTCGAGTTTCGCGCGTTCTCGTACGCGCGCAGCGTCTTCGTCGCAGACTTCGTTTTCGTGCTCGTTATCGTTGGCACGCTGCGCTTCATCATGCGCGCCGTGCAGATGCTTGTACGCAGCCGCCAGATCAACTTGATCCCCACGCTCGTCGTCGGACGCGGCCCCGAAGCGTCTTTATTTATTCGAGAAATGCGAGAGCGACCCGCGCTCGGTTATCGCGTGATCGGTGTTGTTGACACAAAGCCTGTTGACGGGCCGTCTTACGAAGACGTTCCCGTGATTGGCACACTCGATTCACTGCCCGAAGTAATCCGCGACTCCGGCGCAAACGAAGTCATCATCGCCGACGCTGACGTAAACGCCGATACATTGTTTGAAGTGATGATGCGCTGCGGCCGCAGGCGTGGAGTTGAATTTCGCATCGCGCCGAGTTTGTTCAACTGCCTGCCACGCAAGACTGAGATCGATCAGATCGGCGTACTGCCGATGATCCGCCTGTTTCGCGAACCGCTGTCGAGTGGCGCGCGAATACTAAAGCGCACTTTCGATCTACTTTTCGCGGCGCTCGCGATCGTGCTGCTCTTTCCGATTTGGCTCCTCCTCGCGCTGCTCATCAAGCTCGATTCAAGAGGCCCGGTGTTTTACACGCAGGAACGCGTCGGTATGGATGGCCGTTTGTTCCTGCTCTACAAGTTTCGCACGATGAAAGCGGGTGCTGACCCGGAGCTTCACCGCGAATACCAAAAAGCATTTATTGCCGGACGTGCCGAAGCACAAGTCGGCAACGACAGTAAGCCCACTTACAAGCTGCTGGCCGATCCACGCGTCACGCGCGTCGGAAAACTGTTGCGACGCACGAGTCTCGATGAAGTGCCGCAACTTCTAAACGTGTTGTTAGGAGACATGAGTCTGGTTGGACCACGACCACCGATTCCGTATGAAGTCGAGGCGTACGAATTGTGGCATCGCAAGCGACTCGACATGAAGCCCGGTTTGACAGGCTTGTGGCAAGTGTCAGGAAGAAATCGTTTGCCGTTTGAAGAGATGGTGCGGCTGGATCTTTTTTACATTGAAAACTGGTCGCTTCTGCTCGATCTGAAAATCATCCTTCAAACCGCGTTGGTGATGATCGAGGGTCACTGATCCAGTCCAGCTAAAGCGACTCCCAGTAAAAGTATCTTTTTGATCCCGCGATACAGTGGTTCGATTTCGCAGTTCTCGGTGAGCGCGTGTGAATCACTGCAAGGACCCGCGCCCGTCGAGATTGAAGTGATTCCCTGTAACAGTGCGGCGCTCGAATTGTTTGAACCGGCATTGCCAATCGGCGGATCGAAACCCATCGCGCGATGCACCGCTTCCGCGATCTTCACGAGGTTCGATTCACGATTGCCCGGCAACACCGCCGCCGGCGACGCGGAGATCACGTCCGTCTTCAACGTCACGCCTGCCCGTTTCGCTTCTTCATCGAGTATCGTGGCGATCTTCTGCTCGAGATCAGCGATCACATCGTTACTCGTCGAACGCAAATCGACTGTGAACCACGCATCCGACGCCTTCGCGTTCACGACTTCAGATCCACCGAGCATGCCGATATTCAAGTTAGACGACGGATTCGTCGGAACTTTCAATTCGTAAATGCGTGCGATTGCGCGAGCTAGCGGCAACGTGGCCGAGTAAGGCGGGGTGCGCGAACGCGTGTGGCCGCCTGGTCCAATAAAATGGTGGCGATACCAGTTAATGCCGATACCTGCATACGTGAATCCTTCGTATCCGCCGTCAAGCGCGATGTAGTAATCCACTTTGCCTTTGTTATCTTTCGTATACTGCTTCGCGCCCGTCATTCCGACTTCTTCGTCAGTCGTGAACAGGAAGACGAGGTCGCCTTTGGTTTTGATTTTGGCAGCGTCGAGGGCGCGGATGGTGGCGAGCAGCGCTTCGATGTTGCGCGTGTCGTCGCCGACGCCGGGCGCATAGACGCGTCCATCGCGAACGGTTGCTTTGATCTTCAAACCGGGTTGGAAGACCGTGTCCAGGTGCGCGTCGAAAACGGTGACCGGACCACCGCCGGTGCCTTTACGCGTGGCGATGAGATTGCCGGCGGAGTCGTAGCGGATCTCGAGCTTGTGTTTGCGAAGCAGGCTTTCGATATATTTGGCGCGTTCCTGTTCCTGTTTTGAAGGCGCGTTGATTTCGGTGATCGCGATCCATTCGCGCAGGATGGCGTCGCGATCCTTGTCGATATGATCGAAGGCGGCGTTCACGCGCGGATCGTCTTGTACGGATTTCACGTGATCGGTAGACGATACTGTTTGCGCAAAACTTGTAGACAGGATTACGAAGATTGACAGGATTGACAGGATAAGGCGCATAAATTTTCCGGCTGAGTTGGATTAGTAGACCATCGACATTCTAATATGCCGCGTATGCAGATTTCGACCTGGCTGGAGCGAGCGACCGTTGCCTGCCTGTTTCTCATTGCCGCATTCGCACCTCACTCGATCGCCGTGACGCAGGGCGCGTGGCTGCTCGGGATGATTTTCTGGATCGCGCGCTTGCTCGTCTATCCGCGACCGAAACTCCTCCGTTCGCCAGTTGATTATGCATTGCTCGGATTTTTCATTCTCAGCGGCATCTCAAGCGTTTTTTCTTATAGTCCGGTGGTGTCGATTGGAAAGATGCGTGCGGCGAGCCTGTTCACGATCGTTTATCTAGTTTCGCAAAACGCCCGCTCGCTGCGATTGGTGCGATTGCTCGCGCTGACATTAATCGGATCGTGCATGATTAATGTCTTTCTCACAGCCGGACAGCTCGCGATCGGAAAAGGCGTGAAAGTGCAGGGCGTTAAGCCCGAGAGCCCACTCGCAAAAGCAGTGTTTCACACCAGATCGGTTATGCAATCGGCGCCGATCATAAACGGAGACATTATCTGGGAAATCGATGGCCACCCGGTTAGCAATCCGGAAGAGTTAGCTTATGACCTCGCTTACGGCCCTCCGATCGTCAAAGTCAGGATCTATCGCGTTGAGTGGATGCCGGAACTCGAACTGCCGCGCGGGCAATTGTTACCGGGCACAAATGCATTGGACCAACTCGGGATCTCCGGCTGGTCACGTGGCCGCGACTGGCGCGCCACCGGTTTTTACAACCACTGGGTCACGTACGCTGAAGTTTTGCAACTGATCGCTTCGCTCGCCCTCGGAATCTTTCTTGCTCACAAACAAAAGCGAAGCTTCGCGGGCGCGTTGCTTATTCTGGCTGTGGCCGGGCTCGTGTTTGCACTTGCAATGACAGTCACGCGCGCATCGTGGATTGGCTTCGCACTGTCGGCGGTCGCGATGTTGTTGTTGACTTCATCACGCCGCACGATCGTCATCGTTGGCGCGTGTGCGATCCCACTCGTGCTGGCCAGCGTTGTCTTGCTACAGCAGCGACGCAGCATCGGCTTCTTTGATAAGCGCGATCAGTCGACGAGCTGGCGTGAAATGGTTTGGAGAGAAGGATTCAATTTACTCGTCAGTAAACCGAGACATTTGATATTTGGCGTCGGCATGGATTCGATCAAGGGACACTGGCGCGAGTGGGGATTGTTTGACAACGGTCGCCAACCGATCGGCCACATGCATTCAAACCTGTTGCAGATCGCTTTGGAGCGTGGTCTGCCGGCGCTGATCGTCTGGTTGATCCTGATCGGAGTCTACGTGCGAATGCTCTGGCGCATTATTCGACGAAAAACGATTGACGATTTTGCGCGCGGCCTGGCCGTCGGCGCGTTAGGTGGCGCGCTCGGATTCTTCGCGAGTGGATTGGTCCACTATAACTGGGGCGACTCTGAAGTCGTCACCATTTTCTATCTCGTGATGGGCTTGTGTTTGGTAGTTGAAAGGACCAATCAACAAGTTACGGATTCACGCGTCGGCAGCTAAGGGGTGTTGGTAACGCTCGATGTCGTCGCCATCGTACGATCCCGTGTGAGAGCAGCTTGAACACTGGACCACGTAGGTCGCCTTGATCTTAGTTTGGCCGTGAGAGAGATCGGCAAAGAGAATTTCCTTTTGCTGGCAGTGTTCGCAGGTGAAACGGAGATACCATTGGCCGGGGGTTAGCGTGCGCATTCGTAGGTCCTTTGATTTTCGAGTTCCGGACGAGAGGAACGGGGCTACAAAGTGCAGATCTTATAAGGCGAGACGGTATTGAGCGTCAAGCAAAATAGCACCTACAAGTCCTATTGGACCTATTTCCTTCCTTTTCCGACCGAAATAATTCTTTCGATTAGTTTTGGATCGTCCGGCAGCAGACCGGATTTCGGAAGACGCGGAGTCAACGTGATCCAGTTTCGGTCCATCGCGAACACCCGGCGAAACAGCGGCAGTGATTCCTCGACGCGTCCCATATTCACGAGCGCGACCGCATGCCAGTAGATCATTTCGGCATTATTCGGCACTAACTTTTCGGCCGCTCCATATTCCCGCAGCGCGCCCTCGTTGTCTTTCTTCTCAACTGCGAGATCACCGGCATTCATGTGGTTGTACGCACGTTGCAACTTCACAAGACGGCGCAGCTCCACTAACGGCTCAGGACTGTCGTCAACTCGCAGATCAAACGTGCGATCTTTCCACGCCATTCCCGTCGGCTTGCCCGTGACGACGACCAGCGCGGCTGACTGGCGCCCGCGAATGTCACCACCAACTGCCTGTGCAGCGTCGAGTGCAGCTAGCATGCGATCGGCAAGATCGCCTTTGGTGCTTTCAAACGCGCGCGCCATTGCCGGCCACACCTTGTCGTTGAGCATCAAGTTGGCTTGCACGGAAAAGTTCGTCCCGACAATGTGGCCTGCTGCCTGAATGTCGTTCTTTCCGGTCCATGCGTCGACGCGTCCCTGCGCGTCGATCATCGCCACTTGCCTTACGTCTCGTCCTTCATCTTTCGCCAGCAATTCCTTCAGCGTGTCGGGCGCGCTCTTGCCCGCGCGCATCATTTCGAGACCGTTCTTTCCATAACTCGGATCGACAAACGACTGTGTGGCGATTGCGCCAACGCCCGCTTCCGCCCAGGGGACGATTGGTCCAACTGAGAACCAGTGTGATTGCACGGCAACGCCGAGCTCGCCAGTCGCCGGATCGCGAGCCACGATTGAAAACGTATGAACTGGTCGAACAGGCTTTGCAGGAGTGTCAGATGCAACTTCAGAAACAGGAGGCTTCGAACAAACGAGCAGAGCCAAAACGAGAGCGACAACGAGTGCGCGCATCATTTAACACCTCATTAAGAGACAAACGGATAGAACGGTGTGTTGCGAAAGATCCAAAACGAAAGCACGACGAAGAACAACGCGTAAATGAAAGGTGGCGATAAAGTGTTATGACGTGGCACGTCGCCGCGCATCACGCGCGCGCTGTAACGAACGAGGGCAAACAATAGAAGCGGAATCGCCAGCAGGAAAAGTGGATTGAGCATGAACGCGGCGACGACGTGACCGTGAAGAAGCTGGTGCATCGCTCGTGTAGATCCGCAACCCGGACACTGGTATCCGGTCAAAAATCGAAAGAGGCAAACAGGAAAGAGCCCTGTCCGGCCCGGCTCAAACACAAACAAGTACGCCGCTCCCGCCATTAACACTGACCAAATAGCAATTACAGCAGAGCGCCGGTACATCCTGTAAATCCTGTCAATCCTGAATCCTGTCTAAATCGAGCACTAAAACCAACCTTTGCGACCCTGAAAATATGTCCGCACAAAATCCTCATCGGATTTGGTCAGATAAATAATCCCCTCAATCAACCCGAGGATCCACCCAATACCGCACAGTCCCAGCACGAGTTGAATGATTCCTTCGGTGTGATAACCCATGATGAACTTGTGAACACCAAAACCACCGACAAGGATCGCGCAGATCCCCGCGGGAATCTTCTTGTCCGCGCCCATCGCTTCCCAGTTCACCATCTGACCCGGGTTCACGGCCTGCATGGGCTGGTATTGTCGAACCGGAACCAGGGCAGCCTGACACTGTGTGCAGTATTGAGCGTATTCGTCGTTAGGCGCTCCGCACTTTGTGCAATATCTCATTTGCAGTTTGGCCGCGCTACGTATTGCTCAGAGCGCCAATGCCCACGCCCAGCACTGTCATCACAATCCAGATGACGATCCAAATCAGTCCGAGCCCGATTGAGATGTAGCTGAACATTTTGGCTTTGCGCGAGGACTCCAACGCGCCCGCAGTGTCGCCGGCTTGTACCTGACCGTTCACTCGAGCGGCAAAGACGACGGCGACGATTCCGAGCGGTAAGCAACAGAACAACGAGATGATTGACAGAACGAGGTAATTAGGAACGCTGGCCGGTGCGGCCGCGCCGGGCGGGGGAGTCCACTCTTGAGACATTTATTTTCTCCTGAATCCAGTCTTCGAAGATCGTTCGTAAGCCAAAATCAGCCGACGTAATCCTGAGCCGGTGGTGGCGGCGGTGGTCCGTCTTTGCGTTTCTCAAAAATCGGCACCGAAATGAGTCCACCGATGATCGACAAAACGAGCAGGCACAGCCCGCCAATGAGACCACTCAGCACAAACAGCAGAAGCCCTGATACGCCCGCGGGAAGCTGAACGCCAGCTCTCACCAGTGTTTCTTCGAGTTGTGCGCCACTAATGAAATAGGCGAGTGGGACACCTATGATGAAGTAGAGAACAGCGGCGACGATTCCAGTCGTCACACCAACGACGGCACCCTCTCCGACTTTGACTGGCACGGGCGCCGACTTAATAAATAAGAAGCCGGCGAGGACGCCGCCCCCTATAGCCCAGATACAGCAACAATAGTTAACAATAGGAATCGCGGAAAGCACTCCGCCGATTAAGCCCCCCAAAAGTGCCGGCTTCAGTTTGTTCATTTAGTTTGCACTCTCAGGCAGAAACTAATCTGCCGCCTGAACTTATGTTGGATTGGATTGGCTACGAAGCGCTCTGAATAACTAACAAAAGCGAGCGGTGAATGTCAATAAATTTAGCCGTAAAAAGCACAAAAGGCACAAAACAGCTTGATGCAAGATCCCGCGCTTTTTGTGCCTTTTTGCGGTCTACTTCGAAATTTCGATGCGGTCGCCGGGTTGCAGTTTGGGATCCTGCACCGTTCCTGACTTGATCTGCTTGATCGTGTAGTGAATCGTCACGAGGCGGCCGTCCGCGCCTTCGCGCGAGATTTCCACTTTGTTGTCCTGTTTGCCTGTACCGCCAGCCGCGAGAAGCGCCTGGAGCAAGGTGATACCGGGTTGAAACACTTTCTGACCCGGATAATTGACACGGCCGCCGATGTAATAGAACTCCTGTGGACGAGTCGTTACTGTTACTACGTCGCCCGACTGGACGGTCAGGTTGAGAGTGGCCGGATCGCTCAGGTCGTGCGGTTGGCCAGGCGTACCGCCGCGCAGAATCACTACGCGACCGCCGTCGTTTCGCAATTGCGACTCGGCCAAAATCACGTATAGCGGCACCATCTCACGTCGCAAATACCGCGTGCCGGGATTCACGACGAGCCCGGTTACAGTCACTGAATGACTCAAGTATTGGCGTACTCCAACCGATACCTGAGCCTTTTCGGCGACTGCTCGTCTCTTTAGTTCAGTGGAAATGATGTTCTGAATCTCGTCTGGCGTCAGTCCGGCAACCAGGATCGAGCCGCCTGCGATGGGCATGTCGATCACGCCGCCGGCAACGACGGTGAATAACGTGGACGACTTGCTATACGCCGAGTTGAGCAGGCGAATATCGAGTACGTCGCCAACACCAACCCGATAGATTTCGGTTAGCGAACGCTCGGAAGTCGACGCCGGAGAGTCATTGACTGAAGCCTTAACCGGCAAGACTCCGGCCGTTTCCTGAGCTGATACGGAGACGAAGGACGCGAAGACGAGAGAAGCAAGAAGCGGGAGCAAAATTAAGTTTTTCATAAGCAGGGGCAGTTGCTTGAAATCGCACACTCGGTACAGGAAAAGTGCAATCCCGCTCATTTTCCTGATTTTTCCTCAGCGAAGATCTGTGGCACAGTATGTTTGATGTACGAGTTTGCAGTTACTCCGGCCGTTACCAACATTCGCCGTCGTGGTGTCGAGATCTGCGATGTAGCGCCCGACAGCCTCGGCGCGGAGATGGATCTCGAAAGTGGCGACCGGATAATTAAGGTCAACGGCCGCGTCGTTCGCGACTATCTCGATTTTCGTTTCCAGACCGCGGGTGAAACCGATCTGGTGCTCGAAGTAAGAAAGAAGAGCGGCGAAGATTGGGAAGTCGAGCTCGAGCGCGCGGAAGGTGAAGACTTCGGACTCTCGTTTGAACAGATCGTTCCGCGACAGTGTGCGAACGAATGTATCTTCTGTTTTTGTAACGGCAATCCAGCCGACGCGCGTCCCTCGCTATTTATAAAGGACGAGGACGTTCGTCTCTCCTTCCTCTACGGCAACTACACGACGCTCACTTCGATCACTGAAGACGAGATGCGTCGCATCGTTGAGCAGCGACTCTCGCCGCAATATGTTTCCGTGCATGCAACGGATCTCGACGTGCGTGCTTACATGCTCGGCGTCGATAAACAGCGCGCCGACATTTCCGTGAAGCTCAGGCGTTTGCTTGACGAGGGAATTGAAGTGCACGCACAAGTCGTGTTGTGTCCGGAGATCAACGACAAGGAAATATTGGAGAAGACGATCTTCGATCTTGCTGCCGAGTATCCCCGCATCACGAGTGTTGCGATCGTGCCGCTTGGTCTAACTCGCTACAACACCGATCCACGACTCACAAGAGTGACGCCGGAGTTCTGTCGCGAAGTGATCGATCAAGTCAGCGAGATTCAGAAACAACTACACGCGAAGCTCGGGACGAACTTCGCGTTGCTCGGCGACGAGATCTATCTGCGTGCGGGTCGACGCATTCCAGGCCGATCGCATTACGGCGACTATCCACAAATCGAAGACGGTGTCGGCATGGTCCGATCGTTTGAAAACGAGTTTGCGCAACTCATGCGACGACTCGAACGCGAGGGTTGGACCAGCGCCAATCAAACATCGGGAACAATCTTCACCGGAACACTCTTCGCCCCGGTGTTGAAAAAAATGATCGACAAGCTCAACTCGCAATTCGGAACGAGACTGATCGTCGAGCCACTCGAGAACAGTTACTTCGGCGGCGACGTTTCTGTAGCAGGACTGCTGACGGGCCAGGATCTTTTGAGAGCGCGTGAGAGAGTCGCAGGTGAGTTTGTTTGCATACCGAAACAGATGTTGAAGAGTGATGACGCGATCATGTTGGATGGCATGAACGTCGACGAAGTTTCACGTGCGTTGGGCCAACCTGTTCACGCGATCAACTTGCAGGATCTAGCCACGCTGCTCCGCACAGTACCGGGCGCGGTAGCGCCGGGTAGATCTTAAGCTCACGCATGACTGCTATCTCCACAGCCCCATCATCGCAGAAAAAGATCCTCGACGTAGGTTGTGGTCAGAACAAGTTTCCCGGCGCGATTGGTATCGACGCGAATCGTTTGAGTCATGCCGATGTTATTCACGATCTCGGAACGTTTCCATATCCATTCGCTGACAACGAGTTTGAAGAGATCATTTGTCGACATGTGATCGAGCATGTTCCTGATGTGCTCGGTTTCGTTAACGAGTTGCATCGCATAACGAAGCCTGGTGGCAGAATAAAAATCGTCACTCCTCACTACTCCAATCCTGATTGGGCCACAGACCCAACGCATCGCAATCACTTCAACAGTTATTCATTCACGTGCTTCATTCCTTCGCGCACGCCGTTTCCGTTTTACACGACGGCGGAGTTGAAGCCGATTGCGACTCACGTGAGTCTTGCGAATCTCTGGCGCGCGTTGGGAATCGAATTCATAGTTAATCTCGATCAGCGCTTCCCGTCGCTGCGCTTCACCCGGAAATTTTGGGAGTTCTATCTCTCGACTATCCTCCGCGGCAAGGAGCTCCATTTCGAATTTGAGGTAGTGAAGATGCCGGACGAAGGTGGCGCTCGGAAGTAGCAAAAATCCTCGGGACCTGCCCGGTTAAAGGCCCGCCGTACGGGCGAAGTTCAAATTGACCTATTCACAAACTCCAATTTTTCTCCGAAATTTTGGTTGATTCCGGTGCGAAAGATCGTACATTTACCCGCAAAAATGTATGCGGCGAAGAGGGGCATGGAGTTTGCCGTCTAGGACTTCGCTCGCATGCACCCTCCGTTTCGGAGGATATTAGAGCCTCCTCGCTCTAGTTGGGTAAACGACAAATTCAGACAGAATCATAAGCCTGGTCAGTTCCTCGATTGATCACGCAGAGAATCGAATTTCCCTAGCAGCAGCCGGTGCGGCGTCATTACGGGGAAAGGCTCTTTTAGCAAGGCGGTAAACCACACTCGATATTTTTATCCTGAGGAGGGAAAATGAGAAAGTTCACAACGATCTTGATGGCGATGCTGGTCTTAGTGACTTGCCAGATCGTTATTCAAGCCCAGATTACGACCGGCTCCATCTCCGGTACTGTGACTGATCAAACCGGCGCGGTTGTGCCTGGTGCGAGCGTCACCGTAAAGGGTGAAGCCGGCCAGCAATATACGGCTGTCACCAAGGGTGACGGCGGATATACGATCCCCGGTGTTCCCGCAGGTACCCCGACATACACCGTGACGATCACTGCGCCGAGCTTTAAGACGGCCGTGATTCAGAACGTCAAGGTCGACGTCGCAACTCCTGCCACCGTCAATGCGCAACTCGAGCCCGGCAACATTAACGAGACAGTCGTTGTTGCTTCGGGTGCTGAAGTGTTGCAGACGGAAACCGCAACAGTGGGAACGACGATCACGGGTCGACAAATTCTTGAGACGCCAATCCAGTCACGTGATGCACTCGACCTCGTCACCACGTTGCCTGGTACAACGACCACCGGCGTGGTCCGAACGTCATCAATCAATGGTCTGCCGAAGAGCGCACTCACCATTCAGATCGATGGTGTGGACGTGCAGGACAACTTCCTGAAGTCGTCTGACGGATTCTTCACCTTCATTCGTCCTCGCATCGATGCGATTGACGAGGTGACAGTTTCAACGGCTACTCCCGGTTCCGAGAGTTCGGGTGACGGCGCGGTCGGTATCCGCTTCGCAACACGTCGTGGTACCGATGACTATCACGGCAGCGGCTTCTGGCAGCACCGCGATGAAGGTCTCAACACCGCGAACTTCCAGAACAACTACCAGAACCAACCAAAGAGCAAGCTTCGCCTGAACCAGTTCGGCGGCAGCTTCGGTGGTCCAATTCCACTACCGCGCTTTGGTGAAGGTGATGGTCCAATGTTTGATTCGGGTAGAGGCAAGGCGTACTTCTTCTTTAACTACGAACGCTTCCACCTGAATGAATCTTCACCGGTGCGAACTCGCCAGGTCCTGACGGCTGAAGCACAGAACGGCATCTTCCGTTATGGAACCGGTGGCAGCAGAACAATCAATCTGTTCAACCTCGCAGCCGCTAATGGTCTGCCGAACACGATCGATCCGACGGTGGAGAGCATGCTCAACACCATCAGAGCGGCAACCGCGGTCAGAGGTTCGTTCCAGGCACTCGGAACAGGAGCCCTGTGGTTCCGTCAGCCGTTCACGTTTTCTAATGACGGCCAACAGCGCCGCCGCTTCCTCGTCCTCCGCATGGACGGCAACATCACGAAGAACCATCAGATTGAAGGTATCTTCAACGATCAGCCTTTCCGATCAAATGTTGACTTCCTGAACAGCGTCGATCCGACTTTCCCGGGCATCGCAAATGCGGGCACGCAGAATTCAGATCGCCGCTCGTTGTCGATCGGACTTCGTTCCAGCTTCGGCAGCACCGTGGTCAATCAGTTCCGCTATGCCCAACTTGCAGGTTGGCTCGGCGGCAATTCGAGATTTGACCTCGTTGGCGGAACAGGGTTCTGGGATCAAACTCAGAGAGGCTTCAACGTCGCTCTCGGTTCGGGTTTGACCGGCTTGACGATCCGCAATGCTTTCAGTGCGCGAAGTTCGCCGACTCAGGACTTCACGGATAACATTACGTGGGTCAAGGGTACGCACACGTTCACGTTCGGTGGACAGTTGAAGAAGATCGAAACGATCTCGGATTCAGTGAGCCCGGTTCGTTCGACCGTTACCTTCGGTGTGAACACCACGTTGGACACGCCGCTTGTTAGCGCGTTCTCGGCAGCGAATATTCCGGGAGCGAATGCCACTGAAGTTGCTAACGCCCAGGCGGTGTACGCAACTCTTACCGGCCGCATCAGCGCATTCAATGCTGGCACGGTCTACCTCGAAGCAGATGGTGTTTATCGTCTCAACGGCAGCCGCCATTTCGAAATCGAGGAAAACACGAATGGTATCTTCGCCCAGGATTCGTGGCGTGCGCGTAGCAATCTGACGCTCACATACGGTGTCCGTTGGCAGCCACAGCTTGGTGCCAAGCTGAATACGACCAACTACTCGATCCTGACCGATCCAAGCATGGTGTGGGACGTTTCGGGTGTCGGTAATATCTTCAGCCCGGGCACGATCGCCGGCACGGCGCCGACGTTCCGTCTCAACCAGTTGGGTGAAAGAGCTTTCGAAAGCGACCGCAATAACTTTGCACCCAGCGTTGGTGCGGTTTGGAGTCCTGACTTCAACGGCTTCATGGGCAAAGTTTTTGGTCGTGGTGGTGATGGCGTTTTCCGCGGTGGTTTCTCACGTGCTTACATTCGTGAGGGTACGCTCACCGTTGAGAACAGCCTTGGTCTGAATCCTGGCGGTACGTTCGGCCTCGCTCGCAGCACTGCGGGTAACTCGAACACGATCCTGACGATTGGTACGCTCTTCAGGACGCCTGGCAATCCGAACCTCGTTCCACCATCATTCAATTCAACCCCAGTTTTCCCGCGTGCGGTTGACCCGGTAAACGACGCAGTATTCGCGTTCTCGCCGGATTTCCGCTCGGGTTATGTTGATTCCTGGAGTTTCGGCTATCAGCGTCAAATCGGCCGAGACACCGTGGTTGAATTCCGCTACGTCGGAAACCGCGGCAAGGATATGCAGACTCAGTATCGCATCAACGAAGTCAACGCTATCGAAAACGGTTTCGGTGCCGAGTTCGCACTCGCGCAGCAGAACCTGCTGAACAACATCGCAGCCGGCCGTGGCGCTAACTTCAGGTACTTTGGACCAGGCACGAACACCAGTCCGTTGCCGATCATCATGTCGTACTTTGCGGGAAACAATGTGAATCCGGGTGTGGCCGCCAACTATGGCAGCACGCTTTTCGCGAACACCACATTCCTGAATCAATTGAATCCGGCAAACCCGACTCCGCAGGCGATGGCGAATACGCTCGATTTCAACTTCAGAGCGAATACGCTTACCGCAGGCACCGCTCAAGGCGCGAAAGCAGCTAACTTCGTTCACAATTGTCCGAGCACGTTTGGTTTCTGCTACCTGTTCGACAATAGTGAAAAGAGCTGGTTTGACGCTGGTGTAATCGAAGTCCGTCGCAGACTTTCGAACGGTCTTCGCTTCCAGGCGAGCTACCAGTATGGCAAGTCGTTCTCGAACGCGTATGCGTCCGGCGGCGACACGTTCTTCGGTGTCGGTGCGGGTGACCAGAGCAACGTCTCTTCAAACACGCTCCGCAACCGTTCGTTGGATAAGACCTTCTCACAGATCGACCTTCGTCACGCCTTCAAGTTTGACGCGACCTGGGATCTGCCCTTCGGTAAGGGACGGAGGTTCTTGTCTTCGTCACACTGGATTGCTGACACCGTCCTCGGCGGATGGACGCTCACCCCGATCGTCCGTTGGCAGAGTGGCTCTCCCATCCTGATGGAGAACGTCAATTTCGTTGGCATGACCGGCAAGGAGCTTCAGGATGCGGTGGGTGTTTATACCAACCAGACCATCAATGGCGTCCTCGTTCCGGTTAGCTTCTTGCCGGCGGACATCATTGAAAACACGATTCGCGCCAATACGTTCGCGACTCCGACAGCTACCAACGCAACTGGCTATCCGATCATTAACGGAGTTAGCCAGGCTCCGACGGGCCGCTTTATCGCTCCCGCTGGATTCGGTAACTGTCAGCAGCGTTCGTTGGGTGAATGCGGTATCCGCAAGTTCGTTCTTTTTGGACCGAACTTCTTCAAGCTCGACTCGGCAATCGGCAAGCGATTCAACATTGGCGAGAAGCGCAACGTGGAATTCCGCATGACGGCGTTTGACGTGCTGAACCACACCAACTGGCGCCTGGGCGGCTGGACCGGAAACGTGGTTAACATCACGGCCTTTACCGGTCAGTTCGGCCAGATGCTTTCAGGTTGGGCGTATCAGGACCCGAACGGATCGAACGATCCGGGCGGCCGCATTCTGGACTTCTTGATTCGCATCAACTTCTAACCTCAGGGTTAGCTTTTCAGAAGGCGTTGCCAAGCAATTGGCAACGCCTTTTTTGCAAGGTTCTTTATCCACAGATTACACAGATTCAACAAAATATCGGTGTAATCTGTGGATAGAGAATCGAAAAATCCAACCAGAGGAGCGTGTGTCATGGTCTCAACAACAGGCACGTTGACGCGTCGTCTATTTTTCCTGGGAGTTCTCTGTGTCTGTTCGGCGGTCCTCACGATGGCCCAGGTCGCCGGCGGTCTAAACGAAACAACCAACACGCGCCTCGGCGGCAATAATTACATCGTCGGCACTGTCTATGCGCCCGATGGAGTGCCCATCAACACGCGTATGAGGATCAAGCTAACTTCGCCGGAGTGGGGCGACATCCTGGCAACCACCGACGATAGAGGCAAGTTTGTTTTTAGCGGAGTAGGGTCGGGCGTTTATACGATTGTTATCGATCGCGAAAAGGAGTACGAGCCTGTTTCGCAGGAAGTAGACATTGTCAGGCCGCGTAACACGGTACCCGAAACCTACTTCGTGACTATTCGTTTGCGAGCCGTCGAAGAGAAGAAGTCAAAGCCGGGAGTCATTAGTGCTGCGAATGCGGGCGTTCCAAAGGCTGCACTGGATCATTATGAAAGCGCATCGAAACTGGCAAACGCAAAAGACCTCAAAGGCGCCCTCAAAGAGCTGAAACTCGCCGTCTCTGAGTATCCGGCGTTCGTGAGTGCTCACAATCAGATGGGCGTTATTTACCTCCGGCTCAACGAAGTTGACCACGCTGACGACGCTTTCAAGGCGGCACTCAAAATCAATCCCGAAGCGTACGAGCCGTTACTCAACCGTGGCATCTCGCAATACCGGCTGGGGAAGTTCAAGGACGCCGAAACTATGTTTCGCAGCAGCTTGAAGGTCAAAGCTGATTCTGCTGTTTCGTACTATTACCTTGGTCGCACGCTGAACAAGCTAAATCGAAATGAAGATGCTGAGTCTGCTTTCTTGACGTGCCTGAAGATGAGTCCGGACGACTTCAAGGAAGCGCACCGCTTTCTCGCGGCGATCTATCTTGACCGTGGCACGCTGCCGCGTGTGATTGAGGAATTGGAAACGTATCTGAAGGTCGTCCCCACCGCTCCGGATGCCGAAAATTTGCGGAACGTGATCGAGCAGAGCAAACGTGCGATCGGCCGTCAGTAAACTCATCGAATTCCGAGGGCGATCCATTTATTTGCAGTATAAATCCAAAATTCGAAATTTCGTATTCTCTCGTCCTCAAAAATCCGCCTAAAAACGCGTATCGGTCCGACCACTTTGCGGGCACGCTTATTGCCGTTGCGGCTTTCCGAACCAGTTAGATCATTACCCACTTGTAGTCCCCTCTAGGTTAAGTAGAACTCAGAGAGTACCCGACTTTGACATTGGTAATTGTCAAAGTTCGGGCGCCCTAACTCTTTAAAAGGAGCCCACGATGACAAAAGTTACAAAAATCTTGCTTGTCGCCCTGGCGATTTTTGTGTTGCAGGTTTCTGCACAGGCTCAAACTACGGGTTCTGTGACGGGAACGATTACTGATCCTGGCACTGCGGTGGTGGCAGGTGCCACTGTCACGATCACCAATACTACTACCGGTGCGGAACGTACTGCCGTAACCAACAGCTCCGGAGTATTTGATTTTCAGGCCTTGCTGCCTGGCACATACGGTGTTTCGGTTGAGGCTTCGGGCTTCAAGAAAGCCGTAGTCCGCGAGGTCGTTGTTTCTGTCGCCTCGATTGCTCAGGTGAACATCACTTTAGAGATCGGCCTCGCGAATGAAACAGTCACAGTCACGACTGCACAAGAGGTGATCAATACCACCAGCCCAACTCTTACTAACGTGATCAATACCAGACAGGTCGTTGACCTGCCGCTTGGTGGTCGAAATCCTGTTCAGCTTGCCGCGTTACAAGCCGGCATCGCAGTCGTTGGCGACAATACACGCGGTGCGTCGGTAGGCGGCTTGCGACAAACTGCCGTAAACCTGACCCAGGACGGCATCAACGCGATGGACAACTTTGTCAAGACGAGTTCGTTCTTCGCGATCAGCGCTCCGTCGCTCAACTCTACGGCTGAGTTCAGTATTACCACCGGTACGGTGGGCGCCGATGCTGGACGTGGCGCTGCCCAGGTGAACCTCGTCACCAAGGGAGGCTCGAACGAGTTCCACGGCAACGGATTCCTTCAGCTCATCAATGAGAGCTATAACGCAAACACATTCTTCAACAACTTCAATCGCACGCCACGACCAATTCTGCGTCAGCACTTTTGGGGTTTTGACGTCGGCGGACCGGTTTATGCCCCGAAGTTTGGCGAAGGTGGCCCGTCGTATTGGAGCGGAAAAGACAAGGCGTTCTTTTTCTTCTCATTTGAAGCGTTTCGGCAAAATCAAGGAAGAGCCAATAATCGTAACGGTGTCCTGACACAGGAAGCGCGGAATGGTACGTTCCGTTATGTCGGCACAAACGGCCAGCTTCAGACCGTCAATCTTCTCCAGATCGGCAGCGTCCACACCTTGAACCCGGTCATGACTGCGCATCTCGGGCAGATACCGCTTCCCAATAATTTCAACTGCTCAAACAGTGACGGATTCAACATCGGCTGTTATACGTTCAATGTCTCGGAGACAAACAGTAACGATAAATACGTTGCCCGGTACGATCACCAACTCGTAGAAAACACGTGGGCGGGTTCGCATAAGATCGAGTTTGTGTTCAGCCGCGTCATCACCAGCACGCATCCGGACGTTTTCACGAACGGTATCGATGCTCCATTCCCGGGTGGCGTCAATGGGTTCCAGGCGTCGACCAGAAATCTGGTTACGCCCGCGCTCGTATCAACCTTCGGAAGTAAATGGACCAACATCGTTCGGTATGGCCGTCAATGGGCTCCGGTAGATTTCAACCGGGATACCATGCCAACGGCACCGTTTATAACGCTGCCGGGAGTGCTCATTAACTTTGACAACACGTTCATGCCCCAGCCCCGAAACACGATCGTAAACCAGGTGACCGATACACTTTCGTGGGTCAACGGCAATCACAGTTGGAAGTTCGGTGCTGATTGGCAGAATGTGCTCGGCATAAGCCGGAACGACGCTGGTATCAACCAGACGATCAATTTGGGAACGAATGCAGCTAATGGTACTGGATTCACACTGGCCAACCTGCCTTTTGGCTCGAACGCGAATTTGACAAATGCCACCACCACTTATACTGCGATCGTCGGCAATTTAGGGTCATCGACCCAGACCTTCAATGTGACGAGTCCCGACTCCGGTTTCGTGGCGGGAGCTACGCGGTTACGACTCGTGCAGGAGAAAGATCTGGCACTGTTCGTAAACGATCAATGGCGCCTGCGACCTAACCTTACGTTTACGTATGGCGTCCGGTGGGATTACATGGGTGTTCCGACTGTTCCAAATGGATTGGCGATCCAACCCAAGTACGAAGATCTTTATGGCATCTCTGGATTTGGAAATCTTTTCAATCCGACGGCAACTCCGGGCAGCCAAACAAAAGGGGTTGCTACGTTGGACTTTGTCAGCGGCGACACCGGCAAGGGGCTCTTCAAGAACGACTGGAACAACTTCGCACCGTCAATCGGTTTAGCTTATTCGCCGGCCTTCAGATCAGGACTGCTCCACAAATTGTTTGGAGACGAAGGCACCAGCTCTATTCGCGGCGGTTGGTCCGTCAGCTACCTGCATGACGGTATCACCACGTTCACGAACCTGCTGGGAGTGGGCAATACTAACCCGGGACTGATCGCGACGGCTAACCTTTCGACGCTCAGTCTTACGAATCCACCAACCGCAAATATCCGTGGTGTGCTGACTAACGGTGGTGTACCTCTCATTACGCCGACGTTTAAGATTCCGATTACAGATCGGGAGAACTTCCTGGCCAATTCCGCTAACGGTCTCTGGACCGCGGATCCGAACCTCCGAAGTCCTTACGTACACCAATTTAGCTTCGGTATCGAGCGCGAGATATTCAAGGATACCGCGCTTGAAATCCGGTATCAGGGCAACATCGCCCCGAATACATGGCGAGCGCAGGACATTAACGAAGTCAACATTTTCGAAAATGGTTTCCTGCAAGAGTTCATTAATGCTCAACGGAATCTGGCCGCGCGCGGAGGCTCAAGCTTTGCGCCCGGCTGCGCCGGTTGCGTGGCGTTGCCGATTTTCGATCGGTTCTTTGGGCTTGTTCCAGGTGGAACAGCGGTGGCGTCCGCCAGCGGATATACGAGCAGCACATTCATCACAAACCTCAATCGCAACGACATCGGCACGCTGGCAAGTACCCTCGCCTTCAATCAGGCATACAGGACTAACCGCGAAAGCGTTCAAGTTGGGCTTCCGGCGAACTTCTTCGTCGCGAATCCAAATGCGACCTTCGCAAGAGTCCTGGGAAATGATGCGCGTTCGAATTACAACGCGTTAGAGATCGAGGTACGTCGCCGGTTCGCAGACGGGTTGCAATTCCAGGCCGACTACACCTTCAGCAAAGCTTTGGGCGACGCTGTTGATGCACAGGGAAATAACCAGAGCGATCTGGTTAACCGGCTCACGTTGCGCAACCCGGACCTCGATTATCGCCGTTCAACCGAAGACCAGACACACCGGTTCGTCGCCAACGGCATTTACGAGCTTCCGTTCGGAAACGGTAAACGTTGGTTGAATAGTTCGAACGGGATAATCAACCGGTTGGTGGGAGGCTGGACTACGGGTGCTATCGTTGTGTGGTCAAGTAGCCCTCCATTCTTCATCTCCTCTGGCCGTGCGACGTTCACCAGCTCCACTGCGAATAATGGCGCGCAACTGGTCGGTATAACGTTTGAGGATTTCAAGAAGAACGTGGGGTTGTTCAAAACGCCGTCAGGTGTTTTCTTCATCAATCCGGATCTCCTGGACATCACTTTAAATTCGCAGGGCAAAGTTGCGACTTCGAGATTAAAGCCAGGCTTGATGACGGCTCCGTCACCGGGTACTTTCGGCAATTTCCCGGTGAACAGTCTCAATGGTCCGAATTACTTTAACTTCGACTTGAGTGTGACGAAGAGAATTCCCATCGCGGAACGAGTTAGGTTTGAGTTTAAGGTGACGGCGATTAACATCTTGAACCATCCGAATTTCGTGTACGGCGGTCAGGCTTTCGATTCGACCACCTTTGGTCTTATCACCACTCAGCGTGGCACAGCACGCAATATAAACTTCATCGGGCAGTTGAGCTTCTAGTCGTAGATCATTAACTGCCGGATCGATCCTTCGGGGGCGTTGTTGGAACGGCAACGCCCCTGTATTGTTAAGCTGAGGATGGATATATGTGGCAAAGAAGGTTGCTCGGATTCCTGTCAGTCCTCGCAATTGCCCTGTGCTTTGTGATTCCCGCAGGGGCTCAGGTTTTCCTTCCGCCGGGCGCTACCGACACGGGTCTCGGGGGAGGAAACGCAATTACAGGAATGGTTCTCTTGCCAGACGGCCAGCGTCTCCAGCGGCGCGTGACGATTCGTCTACAAACCATGACCAAGGGCGACCGCGTGACCACTACCGACGAGTACGGCAAGTTTGCATTTCGCGGTCTTGTAAACGGTGAATACACAATTGTTATCGATAAGGAAAAGGAGTTTGAGCCTTATCGCACATCGGTCGAAGTCAGACAATTCCGCGGCTCTGCTCCACAAGTCTACAATTTGAGTATCAAGCTGAGTCCCAAGGAAGTAGCTAAACCGAAGCTCGGAGTTCTAAATGCGGAGTTCGCGAATGTTCCTCAGCCGGCACTCACTCATTACAATAACGCCACCGAGTTGTCCAAGAAGAATGAACATCCAGCGGCGATCGAGGAACTGAAGCTGGCAATTAAGGAGTATCCGACGTTCATGCTCGCCTTCAATGAGCTCGGCGTGCAGTATCTCAAAGTCGATCAACTGCAAAATGCTGACGAGGCTTTTCAGTCCGCGCTCAAGCTCGAGCCAGACGCATTTCTCCCGTTGATAAATCGCGGCATTGCGAACGTCATGATGGAACGGTATGGCGAGGCGGTGCCGATCTTCCGTAAAGCTTTGAAGAAGAACGATCAGTCGGCGGTCGGTCATTATTTTCTTGGCCAGGCTCTGGCAAATCTTGGTTTGTTTAATGATGCCGAAAAGGAGCTTTTGGCGTCACTGACGCTTGGCAAGGAGGAGATGAAAGAAGCCCATCGACTTTTGGCAATCATCTACACCTCTCGCGGAGCTAAGAAAGAAGCTGCCGACCAGTTGGAAACTTACCTCAAACTAGCGCCGAATGTTCCGGACGCTGAGAAACTAAGAGAGAAGATCCGCCAGCTCAGAGAGACGAATCAATAAACACAATTTTAGCCACCACGAAGCACAAAAAGCTCAAATGGGTTCTGCTAATTTTTGAGCTTTTTGTGCTTCTTTGTGGCTATACTCGGATTGATGACGACGTTGTCACC
>DASTTS010000382.1:0-15635 GCA_035760085.1 Pyrinomonadaceae bacterium | reverse complement strand
GCCGGATGCTAATTCGACGGCGCTGCGCAAAGTTTCTGTGTCACCATTCACGATTTCGCCTTCAACGCAAAGAACCTCAACTGAATCCAATCTTTTCGCGTGTACCTTCAACATATTGCCCCCAGTGCTGAGTCTAAAAAGTATTTCTACTATGAAGACGATCGGGCTCCAGTTTTGTTAACGGACGTTTTCAATTCCTGCTGAGATAACACCGCCAGGACGGTGTTTTGAGGCAATTTTTTACCTTTGTAAATCCTGTAAAATCCTGAAATCCTGTCTAAACTTCTGAACAAGATTTACAAGATTCACAGGATTTACACGAATAAATCCACCCGGAAGATGCTGAAGCAATTGGAGGGAACAAAATCGAACTAACGATGAATGATCATCTAAAGGCAAAACTAATTAACCGCGGATTACACGGATGCGAGCTGGATTCGATCCGTGTAATCCGCGGTTAATACTACGGGTTCACCTGAACGTTGCCGGATTCGATGGGTATCTGCGGGAAGTCGTCAGCACCAATAAACTGGCAGGCACTCGGCTCGACCACGTTGTCGAAGAAGACTTCGCTGATCGTATCGTTGCCGGCGCCTGGTTCACCATTATCAAAAACGGTAAAGAAGGCTGCATCAAACTCGTCATTGAAAACCGGATCGCTCGTCTTCCTGATTGAGCCGCCAAAGCTGGCGCGGTTTCCTACAATTTGCAGACAGGTGATGTCGAACTGCGCATTGTACTTCGGATCGAACGACGGATTGTGAAGTATCCCGCTTCCCGAAACAGAACCGTCTGAATTTATTCTGGCACTGAAGGAAAACTGTCTTCTGACTGTTCGACCTTCCGTATCCTGAAGCAGGACGGTTCCGTGGCCCGAGGCCGATGGTTTAGCCGCAGCAGCCGACGTCGACCGTAGCACAAATGTGGCAGCCATGGCTGTAATCAACAACCCGGCGAGAAGAAAGAATTTACGTTTCATGGTTGTCTCCTTGATCTAATTTGGGTGTCCTAGTGTGAGAAAGAGAAAGGATAGGAGTGATCAAAGGGCGTTATGACCATACCCACCCACAACATCGTCCGGCGCTTCGCACCGTTACGATCGTGTGTACCTTGTGTTAGAGCGGGCACAATCTACTAGAGTCGAAATTACCTGTCAATAAATACTGAGGACCCCGGGTGAGGTTTGGTCGAGTCGACCAAATTACCTCACCCGGAGAGGACGAACATCATGGACCAAACGGTTTAAATATATTCGAGAACGCCCAATTACTCTGTGAAATGCCGCTGCAAACGGGAGATGCAAACCCCTGGTTTGGACAACTGCCATTGTCGCGTGCGACGGACCACATCGAGAGTCGGGTGATGTAGCTGTTGGCGTTTGCAAAGTTCAACAGCGATTGTGCATCGGCCAATTGGAAGATCTCCGTGTTGACGTCATTGATTCCGATCATGGGCGTTACCCCGATACTCGAGGTCAGGCCTGCTGCGATAACCTGATTACGGGTGTTGCTCGCGGCTTGTTGAGCACTGAGACCCATCTGACCTCCATTATCGTTGGCTGACCCGTAGTCCATCGCCATGATGTTTATGACGTTCACGTTGAGTCCGGCAGCTTTCACGCTGTTCAGAATATTTACGCCACTCGCCACCAATCCCGTCGGTAGAACGGGCAGCGTGTAGGAAATCACCAAACCTGGATTCGCGTTCTTTAGTCCAACTAACGCCTGGTTGCGACGCGTGATCGAGGCCGAGTCAGTAGTTGCACCACCTTCGATATCGAAGTCGAGTCGCACCGGTGTACTGCTGTTCACACTGTATTTGTTCAGCACCGACTGGTAAGCAGCCTGTAGACTCGACACGGTGGTACATCCCAGTGCCAGCTCAGTTCCCGAAGCGCCGCCAAAGGAGATGATGACATCGCCGCCGGCCGCGCGTACGCCCTGAATCAGGGAAAGTATCGTAGTGCCATTGGGCAAAGTGTCGTTTGCGACGGTGGCACCCACACCGCCCCACGTAGGTGTGCAGCCGCCATTGCCAACCACGAATCCCATGGTAAAGACCTTGATTCCGGATTGCTGTTGAATAGTTGTGAGTTGCCAATCGGCCGTCAGGCCCATGTCAATATATGGCGCGAACACTTTCGAGCCTGGTGGGGGCGGCGGTGGACCACTCAGCGTGGTGACGTTGATTGCCGAGCTCTGTGCGGAGCTTCCCGCGGCGTCTGTCGCTGCAACCCTGAAGCTGTAAGTCGTCACAGGAGACAAGCCGGTTACTGTCATGTTCGGACTGCTTGTAGTGCCCACTGCAACGCCGTTCCGAAAGACCGTGTAGCCGGTCAGAACGCAGTTGACGGCGACAGTCGAAGCGGTCCAACTCAGGTTCGTGCTGTTACTTGTAGTTCCCGAGGCTTGTAGTCCCGTAGGCACGCTGGGAACTGTAGTACAAGCGCTGCACGTGCCGATGATGGTCCATGGCGCACCACTACCTGGTCCACCATTGTTAGTAGACGGGTTTTGGCCCTGCGTCCAGAAGTTAGCCTGATAGTTCACACCGTTAAGACTCGCCGTGTTGCCGGCAGTGTAAACAGAGGTTGAGTTCCAGGTTGGTGCGCATGAGCCACCACCACCACCACCACCCGATCCGCTACACGATCCGTTGCTGGTCCATGGCTGACCACTGCCTGGTCCGCCATTGTTAGTGGCAGGGCTTTGACCTTGCGTCCAAAAGTTTGCTGTGTAGTTGATTCCGTTAAGGCTCGCCTGCATGCCGGCCGTATAGACCGAAGTGGAATTCCACGTCGCAGCGCAAGTCTGTGCAGCGCCCACGCGCGCCGTGCACAGCAACAAAATAAAGAGTCCGAGACCCATTTGGATTCTGCGAGTTGAGTTCATAAACGCTCCTTGATGTTAGGAGTTGATTGGACGGGGGAAGTGAAGTTGTTTCAGTTTCGGGAGGGTTAACTAGACTGGGTGAGTAAACTTTTATGCCTGTTAACTTCGGTTGTCAATAGACAGAGATCAAGAAATACGCCTCCGGCGTAATTTGGTCAAATTTCAAACCAGGACACTACCAGAGATTAGATGAGGTTGCGATTCAGGACGTCCCTGACTTTTCTCGTGAGCGCAATCCAGGTAAACGGTTTTTGGATGAAATCCACGTTCGCGTCCAAGACTCCGTGCTGAACCATCGCCTCGTCGGTGTAGCCGGACATGAATAGGACGCGTATCGCCGGTCTTAATTCCAACAACCGATCTGCGACTTCTTTTCCGCTGAGCTCCGGCATCACTACGTCAGTTACCAGCAGGTCGATTGGACCATTATGCGCACGGCACACACGAATCGCTTCTTCGCCGCCTTTCGCGTCCAGCACGTTGTAACCAGCCTGCATCAGGATCTTCTTTGTCAATCCACGCACAAGATCTTCATCTTCGACGAGGAGAATCGTTTCTGACCCGCGCGGGACAGTGGTTTCCTGCTTCTCCACGGTGACGGCGGTAGCGTCGTCCATGCGCGGCAAGTAGACTTTGAACATCGTTCCCAGCCCTGGCTCGCTATAAACCCAAATGTAGCCGTCGCTCTGCTTCACAATACCGTAGACAGTCGATAAGCCCAGGCCAGTGCCTTTACCGACGTCTTTCGTTGTGAAGAAGGGTTCGAAGATTCGCCGCTGCGTTTCCTGGTCCATGCCGCTGCCGGTGTCGCTAACCGCCAGCATGACGTACTCGCCCGGCTTGGTGGAAACGTGCTTCAGCATAATCTGATCATCAATCGTTGTGTTGGTTGTTTCGATTGTCACTCGACCACCACGCGGCATCGCATCACGTGCATTGACGACGAGGTTCACGATGATCTGTTCGACCTGACATGGATCAGCTTTGACGCTTCCCAAATCGGGATCCAGACGCGTGGCAAGTTTTATGTCCTCGCCGATCAGACGCGTCAACATCTTCTCCATGTCCTTCACCACGTCATTCAAATCAAGCACCTTCGGTTCGAGAATTTGCTTGCGACTGAACGCCAGCAGTTGGCGCACGAGTGAGGCTGCTCGTTCGGCCGCCTTCTTAGTCTCTTCAAGGTTCCGGCGAATCGGGTTTTCCAGGCCAACTCGTCTGAGCGACAGGTCGGTGTAGCCGATAATGGCTGTCAGCATGTTGTTGAAGTCGTGAGCGACACCGCCGGCGAGTTGCCCGATGGCCTCGAGTTTTTGCGACTGTTGAAGCTGAAACTGACTTTCACGAAGCGCCTCTTCGGCGCGCTTGCGTTCCGTGATGTCTCTGGCGCTGCCTTGCACGGCCACGGGCACGCCATTCTCATAGATCAAGCGACTGCTCACTTCTATCGGAACGCGAGTGCCGTCTTTTCTGATAGCTTCTACTTCATAGATCGTCAGGGAATGATCGGTGAGTTTCTTCTTCAATCTTGCGTGAATTTCATCGAGATACTTGCGTGGAACGACATCGGAAATTCTCATCTGTACTAATTCTTCACGCGAATAACCGATCAGCTCTTCGCCCGCTTTGTTAACCATAATGTAGCGGCCGTTCAGATCGTGGACGTAGATTGCGTCTTTCGCGTTCTCGAAATAGTCGCGATAACGATCTTCGTTTTGAGTGAGGTGCACGGTTGAAGTATCCATAAAGGCAATCTCGAAGTGAGCAGTAAGAGAGCGTGGCGTCCTCCCAACTAGGACGCCACGCCCTCAACGCACGTGGTCCCAGCGATTGGGTTGCCCCTAACGTGCGCAATGTTGATCGGCGTCTCTCCCCGATTACCGATCAACAACCAGCAATGCTCAATATAGCGGCGAAATTATTTTGCAGTATCGGACGAGGGCTGAATGATTTGTCCGTGTTTGTCCTACAAGAATGGGCTTTTGTGGCTATTAAACCAGTCCGTTGCGGATGGCATAGTGAGTTAATTCGGCGTTGGTCTTCATATCCATCTTGTCGAGGATACGACGCCGGTAAGTGCTGATTGTCTTGTTACTAAGCGAAAGCTTGGCTGCGATCTCGTTTACAGTCTGGCCTGAAGCGATCGAGCACAACACTTCGAATTCACGATTCGAGAGACCTTCATGAGGCACCCTGCCGGGCTGTGAAAGCTGAAGCACCATCTTTTCGGCCAACGATGGACCAACGTATTGACCGCCCTTGATGATCTTTAGAATCGCGCGCCGTAATTCTTCTCCGGAACTGGCCTTATTGATATAACCCGAGGCTCCGGCCTTGAAAGCGCGAACTGCGTATTGCTCTTCCGCGTGCATACTGAGTATCAAAACAGGCATGCGCGGGCGAAGTTGCTTTAACTCGCCGAGCACCTCCAAACCACTGCGACCGCCCAGAGAAATGTCGAGAATCGCAATATCCCACGGCTGTTTGTTGACCAGAGCGATAGCTTCTGCACCGGTATGCGCCTCACCAAACGTCGCGCTCTCCTTGGTGAACATTTCTTTGACGCCCCGGCGCACCACTTCATGATCATCGATGGTAAGGATCTTGAGCATAGTCTATACGCCGATTGGAACGCGCACGACGACAGTTGTGCCGCCACCTTCTTTTCCCGTGATGCGAACTTCACCGCCAATCAGCAGCGCTCGTTCTTTCATTCCCAACAAACCCAGCGACTGCGTGTTCATGATTTGAGTCTCGGTGATACCCTGGCCATCATCCCTAACTTCCAATTCGAAGTAGTGTTTGTTGCGCTTCAGCTTCACATAAAGATTAGCGGCACGTGCATGGCGCAAAACGTTTGTCAGGATTTCCTGCAAGATGCGAAAAACCGCGGTCGCCCGTTCACGATTCAACTCGATCTCGCTGGCAAGGTTGGTCCAGTGACACTTGAGACCCGACCGCAATTGAAATTGTTCGATCTGCCATTCAATTGCGGCCACCAGTCCTAAATCGTCGAGCACTCCAGGCCGGAGCTCCGAAGCAATTCGTCGCACCGAGTTTATGGTCGTCTCGATCAGTGTGGTCATACTGTGGATGCGCTCGCGAATTTCCGAAAGGCGTGCGTCGTCGGAGCTATTGAGGGTGTTATCGATTTTTTCGAGGTCCCACTTAAGACCAGTCAACACACCGCCGAGCTCGTCATGTATTTCACGTGCTATACGTGTGCCTTCTTCTTCGCGTGCCGAGCGAAGCCTCGCTGACAGTGCTCGCAACGCTTCTTCGGCGTGCTTGCGTTGGGTGATGTCGTTCGCCACCCACAGATAGCAGGGTTCGCCATCGAGATTGAACATCACTGCTGAAGTGTTGGCTATCACTTCGCGACCCGCTTTTGATCTAAAGCGAACCTCCAGATCCATTATCGGTTTTGGAGTCTTCAATACCTGGCGGATCGTCTCGACCACGCTCTCTTCCATCAATGATGCAAACTTAAAAATCGATTCGTTGATAACTTCGGCACGTGAGAGGCCCGTGTCTCTGATCCAGGTGTCGTTAACTTCTAAAACTATGCCGTCTTTGATCCGCAGGATGCCCATACGAAAGGGACTAAGGTGAAAGATGGTGGCAAACCGCTCTTCCGAAGCGCGCAATGCTTCCTCGGCTCGCTTTCGCGCGGTGATGACTTGAGTGAATAGAATGAGTCCGCCGATTCCACCATCACCTTTGCGCCACGGTAGACTCTCCCATTGCAGCCAGCCCGTGCTGCCGTCAGACGCGATGTAGGAATCTTCTTCGCAGCGTTCGACTGCGCCCGCCAGGATCCGGCGATGAGCTTCACGCCAACGAACGGGAATGTCGGGGAACACGTCATAGTGCGACTTACCGATGATGTCCTGTCCTTCGAGATGGTAGTCGGTGATAAAGCGGTCACTGACTTGAAGGTAACGCATGTCAGTGTCGAACATCGCGATGGCGGCAGGCGTGTGTTTGATGAATAAACGAAGCAGTGCTTCGTTGGTCTTCACAATGTCTTCGAAAGGCTGTACCGCAAATGAGGGAGCTCTCTTCATCTCTCCTCCCCTGGGCGATGAGGTTGAGGTTTCTAGTGGTCTGAAATCCCACCCACTGCCGTGGGTGGGATCCAAGTTTGATTTAACCGCACTTAGATCTTCGGCACGGTGATCCAGTCTTCGGCACTGCCGTTACGACTACTCTTCAAATCACGAAGACCAACTCGAACCTGGTAGAGACCGCCGGGGACGAGCGTGCTGAAACTGTATATCGATCGTTTTGGCTTATTGGCGCCACCAGCCGTAGTCGAGCTCTTCGGAAAAATACGCAGACGTCCGACAAAGCTGTTGATGGGTTTGCCTTTGTCGTCATAAAAGATGCCACCGATATCCACATCAGCCGCGAGCTTTCCGTCGACAAGATCAAACGTCAGCGCCGAATCATCGATGGCGATAGTAGCGACCACGCTGGTGCCGAGGCCAGGCATTTGGTTGAAGTGCAAATCTACTGCCATCGGAATCTCGCTTTGCGAAACAGGCGCATCGATCACGATACGCATGTCATCGTCACGCGCTTTAAGTGGATCCTTGTCCTTCTTTTTCTTCGTGGTCAGTAACGGCAGCGCGGCTGACTTGAAATAGCTCGTACGCATGCGAACTTTGAGCTCGGGCCGGCCCACAATACTGACGTCGATGTCTTTGAACTTACCGCGCTTCTGCTCTTCGTTATCAGGTTTCCACGCCAGCAAGTAGTACCTGGACGTTTCGTCCATTATTTTTTCCACCCACTGGTGCATCGGTTGATTGGTATTTCGAAACGCCTGTCCGCCAGTGTCTTTGGCGAGCGCGTTTAATCCGTCTTGTGAAGCTGAGAGTTCTCCGATACCGGCGCCGTGCAGCAACCCGCCAGTGTCCATTGGCCTGTTGATATCGATCGAGTCGCCCACGATGCCGCGCGCGTCGAGCGTGTAGATCACAACGCCCGCGCGTCCGGCGGCGTCAGTTACTTTCTTGATCCTGTCGATTGCGCCGTATTTTTTATCGGTTAAATAGAAGCCGTCGGAAATCACAAATACCAGTTTGCGTCCCGGCAATTGGGCCGCAGTGCGCATCAATCCTTCGAGCAATCGCAGCGTGTCGTCTGTCGAGGGTGCCGAGTTTTGCACGATCTGCTGGGCGCGATTTCTAACTTGTTGCCTGATTGACTGAGGCGACATCGTGCAGATCACGCTGTTACCGGCTTTATAGCAGGCTTGCTTCTGCATCTCCTGGACGTAAAACGTCAGCGCGCTTTCATCGCCTTCGCGGATCTTCATCGCGATGTACTCAGACATCGGTGGGCTTCCCATGTCGAGTTTTGGAGTTGCGCGATAGTTCAAGCGCGCGACGGCAGTGCGCAACGCGTCTTTATTTGCCGTGAACTGTTGCAGGAATCCCACTTGTCCGCTCGGGGAAGTGATCGCGATCAGATCTTTTTCGCCAATGCCGCTACTGATGAACTCGAGCAGTGCTCTTCGTGTGCGTTCAAGACTGTCTGGCGCGAGATGCAGATCATCAACAAAAAATATGACAGCACGTCGTTGTGCAGCGGATCTAAGTGCGGCGATCGAGTTTGGCTGGTTCGCCGGCACTTCCTCACGTTGGCCGCCTAAGGTGCCGGACCGGATTGCCTCGAAGAAGGAAATTTCTCGCGGTGTATTGTTGATCTTTAACTGAAACTGCTCGGGTTTGAGACCTTCGACGAAGCGTCCGTTCTTGTCGAAGACCATCACGTCCGTTTGGACGAGCGAGGTGTCGAACTTGATGACGTCATCTGCTTCCTGGCGCGGTGGCTCAGGTTTTTGTTCAGGCTTCGTCTGCCCGGAGACCACAGCGGGCAAGAGAAGAAGACAAGTTGCTGTGGCTAACAGGAGAAGTTTAATGCTCGACATTATCGTCGCCCCTCGTGCGGAGTAGGTTGTAGGTCAGTCTACTGTCAGACAAAAGGGAGATCAATACTGTAGCGACACAGTCCCGAGCGCGGTAGCGCCGGGTAAAACTCTATTGGCTATCGACAATTAAACTCACCGGCTGCCCGACGGTGATTTGACCGGTGCGCGCGACGGTGCCGTAGACTCCGGCGTTGTTTTGGTTGAGACGCACTGCGGCTTTCATGATGCGTGCATCTGCTTCGGCTGTGTCCGGGTCGAGGTTGATCATTACACAGCGCAGATCGCGCATTGTCACACTAACGATCGGTCCTGTTTCGTTGTCGCCGAAGACTAGCCGTCCGCCTACCCAGCCATCCTCCAGAAACGGTGCTGTTGAATCTGACGCGATTACAATATTTGCGCGGAATCGCCGCAGGTCCAGATCCTGCCCAACTTCGCGACCGATCGCGGAGATGGTTGCCAGGTTGATCATCGACACACTCGCGTCGTCGAAAATTCCATGCTTGAGTTTCATCAACTCGATGGGACTTCCGAACTTCTCCGCGACACTGTTTTGCAACTCCGCACTCCCCATCGCAAGCTCGACGCCTTCCGGCGTTCGCACATGAGTCGGAACAGGTTCTTCTGCGTTCTCATCAAGTCCAAGCGGTTGGTACAACAGTAGCTCCGGCAGCCGGCTCGCAGTGAGCCAGGGAAAACCACTCTTGTCGTTCAGCCGGCGAAACGCAAAGCGCCGATCTCCTTCCAAACCGTGCCAGCCCAGAAAAGCAGAATCGGTGGCGACAGCTGCCATCGATTTCACGGGATAGCGCACTACGGCACTAACAAATCCAAGGTGAATAATCATAGTCAATGAGGATGATACCTAATTGCGGACCACGCTGGTAAGACGAACCGCGTGGAGGCTGTCGTGGCATGAAGCACCTGAGATCGTTGAAGAAGCGATGCGCGAGTTTAGCCGGCGAAGTAATGCCGAATAGGCACCCGGCGCTACCGCGCCCGGTACTGTGCCTACCCGGCAATAGTTATTGCCCGCCAAGATCTAACGCGACAATGTTTTCCCGATCGCGCAGGTAGAGTCGCGTGCCGGAGAGCGAAGGTACGGTCCAGGATTTGTTCTTGAGCAGTTCGACTTTTGACGTCACTGTCAAACCTTCAGTGGTCGCAGTGGCGAGTAATAAATGACCGTCCTCGTCGAGAATGATGAAACGGCCATCGGCAAATAGGAATGATGCCCGCGGGAAGCTGCGATGGCGCCACACCACGTTTCCTGTTTTTACGTTGAGTGCGGTGAAAGGTGCCGGGCCGAAGTCGCCGCTCGAGCCGTAGATCAAATCGCCAACACGAACGGCGTTGGTGAAATGAATTCGCATCAGGCCATTCGCCCACACCTCCTCGACAGTCGTTTTGTCTCCGGCTCGTTTGAGCTTTAAGACACGACTCCCGCCGCCATATCCGCTCGACATGAAGAGTAGATTGTCAGGTCCCCAAACGGGTGTGCTCGTATTCAGTCCAAACTCGGCCGGATGTGGCTGACTCCACAACAGGTTACCGTTATTCGGATCGACGCCGACAATCTCGCCGTACATGAAAGCAACGAGCTGATCCTGACCGTCGACGTTGATGATGATCGGAGAAGAGGTGGAGTTTTTGAAATCGTGCTTCTTCCAGGCCACCGAACCGTTTTTCCGGTTGAAGGCAATGAGTGAGCTGGATGGTCCACCGACCATCATCACGATCATGTCTTTGTAAGCGATCGGACTACAGGAGTAACCGTTCACGCGCAAGGTGCCGTGAAACTCGCTGATCAGATCATGTGACCACAACACTTTGCCGGACTTCTTGTCGAGAGCATGTAGCTTGCCGGTGGAGCCGGAGGTGAAAACCGCGTTTGCACTAACGAGAGGTGTTGCGTGTGGGCCAGGCCCATTCGACATATCATACTCCGGCGAAAACGGTGCGGCGTAACTGTATTCCCACAACGTTTTGCCGGTTGCGGCATCGAGAGCAATGGCGACCTCGTTATCGCCTTTGCGGTACATCGTGAAGAGCGTTCCGCCTTCAACGGCGATAGCGGAGTATCCTTCGCCCAGCTTTCTATCCCACAGCCGCCGTGGTCCAGTGGCCGGCCATGATGGCGCCAGTCCTTTTGTATCCGAGATAAAGTTGCGGTGTGGGCCACCCCACTGTGCCCAATCGGATGATTGCGCCAGCGCGACTGTGTTCGTCGTCAGCAGGAATAGCGCAAACAACAGGATCGTTTTGCCCGTTCTCGACATCATCTTCAACCCTTATTGCGACGGTTTCTTGAAGCTGGCCGGATCGATTTGACCGTTGATTGTTAAGGCTTCGACTGTTGCGGATAGAGCAGGGTATGGCTGACCGTCAAAAGTAGCGGTCAGCTTGAATGGCAGTGACAATCCTTCAACCGTGCGGAAGTCGGAATAGTTGATCACAATCTGGCCCAGCACGCCGCCCGGTCCACGGCCTTTATATGTCTGGCTAACCACGCGGCCCGTTGCGGGATCAATCGCTAACGTTGTGGTGAAGTCTTGCAACTCAATATCAACGGTGTCGTTGCCCGCGAGCGATGCTTTGAATTCGGGTCGAGTTCTGGTTCGAAGGAGGAAGAGCAGATCGCGGTTCAGCTCCTTATAGATCGCCGCGCGATTGTCTTCCGCCATCGGCCGCGCGCGATCGTTTACCATGACGAAAGATTCGGCGGGCGTGATGACCGAGACGAGAGTGAAAGTTGGTCTCACTGTTTCCTGTCTCAGCGCGTCAGGAAACGACGAGGTCAGGATGTTTTTGACCTGATTGCCACGCAGATCCGTTCGTTGAAACGTGCGAAGCTGGTCCAACTTTGATGCGCCGCCTAAAGCTTCAACCGCTTTTGCGATGAGCTCTTGTCCGCGTTTGACCATCTCCGCGGTGGGCGGTGCTTTGGGAGGTGCGGGAACTTCCAGATACTTCTCCGGCGCAGCCTTGAACAGCGTTTGGCATTCTTCGGAGCCGAAGATGTAGATGCGCCCGTTGTGAACCAGGTAAAGATCAGGGTTTCCGCTGGTGGGCGCACCCATGCGGGCGCAGGAGCCGTTCAACTGGATCTCGTAACGCGACGGATCTTTTTCAAACGTTGCCTTGTTCTCAGCGTTCGCGAAGATGTACTGGAAGCGGCCTCGCGTAACCTTGAACTTCACATCACCCTGCACCTCTTTGCCCTGGGTCAGCATAACCGGATCGAGGCCTTCGAGCGGGATTAGTGTTTCGCCGTTGGGTGACTGTGCGTTGGCGGCTACGCAAGCAAGTAAGACGATTACGAAAGCCGAACAGAATGATTTGTACATAGCTGCAACTTAGCAGAAGTCTGGCGAGACAGGAGCTACTGAGTTATGTACGGGAGCGACGTTGTGACGAATCGCGGGAAACCTATGACCAGCCGCAGATGAAGAGGTGCAACTGTAGGGGCGGCCCTCCGTGGCCGCCCCAGCGTGGAACCACAATGTGGCAAACCTGGGTCGGCCACAGAGGGCCGCCCCTACAGTTATTTACGAAATGTTTAATTCGCGCAGGCGACTTTGTTGATGCGCCAGCCGGAGGCTGTTTTGAGCAGCGTCACATTAATCCTGATCCTGTCGGTCTCGCCAGACGGTAACGTCACGGTTGCGGTGGCGTTGCTGTTCTTGATCTCCGGCGTGCTGACGCTGAAATTCTTCTCCCAGCCGTTGTCCCAATCCTGCGCGCAGATGAATATGTCCGCATCCATTTGCCGGATCAGCCTCGGCGCGTTGGCGTAAAGCTGCGGCGTCATATACTTCAACGCTGTCGTTTTCTGCTTGAGCGGATTCATGTTTTCGAGCGTGAGCTGGTGCAAGTACCACGAATAAAAACCGCGCGTCACATCCTGCGGCGTCGCCGGTTGCTGCGCTCGGGCAGGTATTGAGAAAAGAATGATTGCGGCAATCACTACGAACAGGAATGGCTTAAGCACAAGTGTTCCTCATTTTGTGGAATGATAAACCAGGTTGTAGACAGGATTACAGAATTTACAGGATTCACAGGATTAACCCGACCTGTTTGTGCATGGTCATGAAGTCGAAGTTGTTCCACGCTTCAACAATCTTTCCATTGTAGATGCGGACGATCGTGATGCCCGTAAACTCGACCGGGGCTTGAGACGCGGCTCGTCCGAGGAACTCTCCTTCGTGCTTGCCACGCACGGAGCAACGCGCCGCGACCTTGTCACCTTCGGCAACCATGTCTTCGACGACGACCACCATGTTTGGCATAGCCTCGCGAAACATTGTATGAAACGGTCGAAACTCACTCGGACCTGTAATCGGCTTCTCCGGATCCTCCGATAAGCCATGCGCGAGGCCGTTTTCGTCGAACATCTCATCGATCGCGTCGGCGCGTCCTTGATTCCAAACTTCTTCAAACCAGCGACGTACAAGTGCTTTGTTTTCTTCTGACATGAGATCCTCCGATGTAGGGCTCCGTGGTGGTCGAGAACGTTATACAAACTTTGCAGATCGTTCAAGCTCACACGAACGCTTGAACTTTCCCCTTGACAGTCTGGGGAACTACGACTAGTCTCTGCCCACGACAGTCTAGGGGAGAGACTCATGGCAAGTGAGCGTACCGACTTGATGCAAGGTACGCTGGAGTTGTTGATCTTGAACACTCTGGCGCGTGAATCGATGCACGGCTACGGTATCGTGCAGCGCATACACGAAGCTGCCGAAGATTTGCTCAAAGTCGAGGATGGCTCGCTCTATCCGGCGCTTTACCGCATGGAGGAACGCGGCTGGATCAAGTCGGAGTGGGGAGTTTCCGAAAACAATCGCCGCGCCAAGTTTTATAAGCTTACGAGAACGGGACAAAAACAACTCGAAGCGCAACGCGCCAACTGGAATCGCATCTCCAAAGCAGTTACCAGGATCCTCCAGGCTACCTAACCATGAAAATAGCCGACTTGCTCAAGCGCCACCAGAAAACTTCGCTCGACGTTGAAGAGGAGTTGCGATTTCACATTGAGATGCTCGAGCATAAATATTTGCAACAGGGAATGTCTGCCGCAGCAGCAAAGGCGGCAGCGTTGCAACGCTTTGGAAATCTCGAAATAGTTAAGCGACGGTGCGTGACGATAAGCAGAAGGAGCAGCCCTCTTCGTCGCGTCCTGAAGATTCTTTCAATCCTTGTTGCTGTAACTGGTCTGGCGATACATATCCTCAGCTCCGATCCGAAGATTGCGCATGTCGGCGACACCCTGATCATGATCGCCATTTCTGGTCGCTTGTTACTCTACGTACGCGGATTGAGTTCTTCTACGATCAAACAAATACGCCTGGACACGGCTCCCGACCAAGAGAAGCCTGAATGCTCGTAATCAAAGATTTGACGAAGACTTACTCGAGCGGCGTGCAAGCGCTTCGAGGAGTCAACCTCGATCTGGCGCCAGGTGTTTTTGGCTTACTTGGACCAAATGGATCAGGTAAGACGACCTTGATGAAGATCGTAGCGACGCTGTTGGAGCCTGACTCGGGCACAGTCGAGATGAACGGCGCTGATTTGCTAGCTCGCAAGGACCATACACGCCGTATGCTCGGTTACCTGCCGCAAGACTTTGGCCTTTATCCAACGCTAACAGCGTGGCAGATGCTTGATTATTTCGCAAAGCTCAAAGGCGTCGTAAACAAGAAAGAGCGTCACGCTTTGATCGATGCACTGCTCGACAGAGTCAATCTTTCCGCGGAACGCTCACAGCGACTGGGTGGATTTTCGGGCGGGATGCGACAGCGCCTGGGTATCGCTCAGGCACTTATCGGCGAACCGCAGTTAATCATCGTCGATGAACCGACGGCAGGACTCGATCCGGAAGAACGTGTTCGGTTTCATAATTTAATTTCGGAGAGTGCCGGCGAAAACACGGTTGTGATTCTCTCGACTCACATTGTGTCTGATGTCTCTAACCTTTGCAGCCGCATGGCGATCATTCGTCAGGGGAAGATTCTTTCCACGTGCTCACCACGGCGGGCAGTCGATGAATTAAAGGGATCAGTCTGGGAAGGGACTGTCCCGCGCGAGCAACTCGCAGTCTTCAAATCCCAATTCAACGTGATCTCTTCGCGAACGTTCGATGGCGAGGCGCGCGTGCGAGTTATCTCGAAAGGTCAGCCTCCGGGCGTAGAGTTCACTCAGGCGACGCCAGTGCTGGAAGACCACTACTTCGATTTCGTAAATCGATCCGATTAATGAAAAATCCCTTCCACACTCCGTTTGCTGCGGTCTTCAGTAACGAAGTACTGCTAAACACGAAGCGAGTTGCACCTTACGTGTTGATGGTGATCTTCGCGTCGAATGCGGTGTTGTGGTGGGGATGGGGTCCGGCGGTGGGGAAAGGTTGGGCCACCAACAGCGATTTTTACATTCAAAGAAACATGGGAGGCTTCTCGTTCATTTTAGGCCTTCCGATATTCACCGCGATCATTATGGGCGACATTGTCGTCAGGGATTTTCGTCTCGGTATAGATTCGCTGATTTTTTCGAAACCGGTCAGCCGTGCGTCGTATCTGCTCGGAAAGTTTCTGGGCAGCTTCTTTGTGCTGGTCTGTTGTCAATCAGTTTTTGCGATTACGTTGTTTGTGCTTCAGTGGGTTCCGTTTTCGGGAATGGTTGTCCTGCCGGTGTGGGTGGTTCCTTACTTCAAACACTTCTTTATCATCGTCGTCATTTCTCACCTGGCCCTGGCGGCTATTTACTTCACCGCCGGAACACTTAGTCGCAACGCAAAAGTCGTTTACGGG
>DASTTS010000381.1:0-23823 GCA_035760085.1 Pyrinomonadaceae bacterium | reverse complement strand
CGACTGCAATGCCGGGACGCACGTCGAAAGCATAAGCAGACCAGTAAGGTGTTTGTTGACTGCGTGCGCGTGACTGCGCGGCTTCAAGCCGGGCCATCAGATCTGCACCGTCGACAGTGGTGAAACTCTGGATGGTGGTCGAGCTGGATTGTGTTTGCACATCGTCGGCTGCGGCCGCGACTGTGACGCTGCCCGCGCGATTCCCACCGGCGCACGCGATCCCGATGATCGCGAGAAAGAGGAGCATTGAATGGCGCATGAATTCCTCCAGAATTCTGTAAATCTTGAAAATCCTGTAATCCTGTAAAAGACTGGCTCTGGTGCAGAGCCAGCCCGGGGTTTGATTACTTCAACAAGTCTTCCAAAAACTTCAGCGCCTCAGGATCTTTGCTTTCGCCCAGATACCTGACCGCCACTTTTCGCAACTCCACTGACGGATCACTCTTCGCGATCGTCATCAACTTGCGCACAGCACTCTTCTGTTTCGAATCGCCAAACGCGCGCAGCAACGCCATTCTGACTTGCACGTTCTGCTCAGCGTCGTAGAACGACACAAGTTGAGTGACCGTTTGCTCGTCATCCTTCTCGCCTAATCGTCGCAGCGCGTAGGTACGGAGCTCGATAGCATCATTACCGCGGGCAATGTCAAACAGCTTCCCAACTGCGCGTGGATCAGTACTCTCCGCGAAAGCACGCAGCAGACCTTGTTTGATCTGAACGTTCGTCTCGCTCGTGTAAAGCTGCAACAGTTCATCGATCGACACGCGCCCGTGATCGCCGAGCCGGCGAATCGCTTCAATGCGCAATTCCGGCGTGTCGCCCTGCCGCGCGATTTCGAAAAGCTTGGCGCGAGCGCGTGGATCCTCACGCTCTGCGAGTGCACGTATGACCTGCGAACGAATTTCCTTCGTCTTGTCAGCGTCGTAAATCCGGATCAACTCATCGAGCGACGCCGCATCATTCATCTCACCGATAAAACGAATCGCATATTGTCTGGCGGCAATGTCGTTACCAGCGCGTGCGATCTCCATCACCTTCGCAGTACCACGCGTCGTGCGACCTTCGACCAGCGCGCGCAGGATCTGGGCCCGGATTTCTTTAGTTTGATCGGCGTCGTAGATTTTGATCAGCTCGTCCGTAACTTGATCGCTGTTTTGCTCACCCAAACGTCTGATCGCGGTGAGACGCAGTTTTGGATCGGGATTGCTACGCGCGACGTCCAAAAGAATGGGGACCACTCGTGGTCCACCATGCGAACCGAGAATCGATACGGCCGCAGCCGTGAAGTTCTGACATTTGCTCGGATTTGTGCGGAGCGCTTCGGTCACGATTCCGATCGCGCGTTCTTCGTCTGCCTGAAACAAGCTCTGCAACGCGAGTATTTTGATCTCGCAATCGTCGCGATCGAGAGCCTGCTCGACTGCGTCTTTACGACCGAGCACGACGAGGAGCGCCTGTGCTTCCTGTCGCCAGCTCGAGCCGGGAAACCTGTTAACGAGCCTGATCAGTGCGTCGGCGGCTTCGTCTTTTCTGCCTTGTTTCTGCAACGCGTAGCCGTACCAGTAAAGCGCGGCGTCGAGATCTTTATCTTTGGGATAGCCCTTGATGAAGTCGTTGAATTTCTCGGCGGCGCGTTGCCAGTTTTGCGCTTCGATGAAGTCGCGGCCTTCGCGAAAGGTTTGCATCGAGGCCGTGTTTCCTTTGGTCTGCACAAACCTATTGAGCTTGGAGATTTCCTGATCAAAGGCGGAGGTTCTTTGCGTGTAAATCGAGATAACGGTTACGACAGCGGCGACAGCCAGCAGCGCGAATCCGGCTCTGATTTGGGGGCGATACTTAACTAAGTGCTTCATGATCGTCGTTTTCCTCAATCGGTTGAAATTGCCTTACCTGGCGGTTCGCCGCACAGGCACAGAGAACTCGAGAGCGAGCGCAGAGATCGAGCGGTGATCAAAAACGCACATGGTCTCCTTGTTCCCTGTGCCTCTGAGGTGAACCGCTTGTTGTAAAGACCCGGGTTAATCCAGGGCGCGTGCGAGTGCGGTCGAGTTGACCCGCAACAACGGCACGATGTTTTTGCGTTCGACGCGTTCACGAATTACGCGGACCGCGTCTTTGTCCGGCTTGTCGGGAAGATTAGAAATATCGATCAAAATCGGTTCCAGGTTCTCGAGTAGCGATGAGATCTGGACGTCGCCTGTCACGTCAGCTTCACGACGCAACATCATGTTTTGCAGCACGAGCTGCTGCGCGCGCTTACGCTCGTAAGTGACTTCAGCCGTCGTGCCGGGTTCGTTCAAGCGCACGTTTCTGAATGCGACAAGCAGCGTTTCAGCTTTTTCGAAGTGAAGCGCCGTCATTGTTTGCGCATCAGCAGAACGCACGGGATCCGGAGTTGATGGAATTGAAGCGAATTGCTCACCTGGCTTTGGCTCACGCACCAGCGGTTGTTTCTTCGCCGGAGCCGGTGATGGTGAACGACGTGGAGCAGACTCTTCTTTGTTGGGCGCAGGCGATGCTTCCGGTTCGGGTTGTTTTTGCTGCACGGAAGCAGACGGCACTGGCGTCGGCGTTTGAACTGCAACGTGTTGGTCGTTAGTGTTGGAGCTCTTGTACATCAGCAAGCCGATGATCGCGGCGACGATCAGAAGCGTTGCGAAGGCGACGGCCGAAGTGCCAAAACCCCATGTGAATCCACGAGCGGGAGCTCGACGTGGTGTAGCCAAAATCTTTTTCAGCGCACGGTTTTGAACTGCGGGTTGTAACGATGTTTCGAAGCCGGCGATCTGGCTGCGTAGGTTGAGAAAGTCAGCGCGAACTTGCTGGCAGTCGCTACAGCCGAGCAGGTGGCGTTCGACTTCGCGTGCTTCGGCGGTTGATAGTTCGCCGTCGATTAATGATGAGATTCGTTCGGTAAAATTGCAGTTCATGGTGGTCTTCGTCAGTTTCTTAGACAGGATTCACATGATTTACATGATTGACATGAGAAATCCTGGTCCAGCGTTCTCGCAGCGACGCGCGTGCGCGAAAGATGTCAACCTTCACCTTGCTTTCAGAGACGTTCAGGACTTGTCCGATTTCGCGGTAGCTCAACTGTTCCTGCTCGCGCAGCAGCAGCGCGGTGCGTTGGTCTTCGGGCAGAGTCTGTAACATTTCCAGCACCAGGTTTTGTCGCTCCTGAGTCTCGTATTCCTGCTCCGGATTGCGTGCTCGCGGCCTCATCGTTTCTACCACTCGATCAAACAGCCTGTAGCGCGTGTGCGATTTGCGAAACTCGTTGATCGCCATGTTGCGCGCGACGCGATAGAGCCAGAACCGCGCCTCACCGACCGGCATAGTTCCCCATGCCGTGCGATGTAGTTGCAGGAAACTTTCCTGTGCCAGATCCTGCGCCAGCGGCGCGCGGCCTCCCAACAAACACTCCAGAAAGCGGCATAGGCTAGGGTAGAAATCCTGGAACAGCATGGTGAACTCTTCATCTTCGCTCGCCATAAGCTGCGCTACGTCTCCTAAAACACCTGGGTTCGGGAAAAGTTACAAGAAAAGTGAGGTTTATTATCTACAGACTACACGGATGCCATAAAATCTGCGTAATCTGTGGATAAGGATTCGAAACGCATGCTCAAAACACGTCTCTTCGGAGTGGCGCTGATTATTATTTTTGCGGGCATGATCTATTACGGCTGGTACCACTTGCGGGAAACCGGAGAGTACTACATCAAGATGGCGGCGTTTTCGCCGCTCGGTGTTATTGGTGGAATCTTTCTGATGCTCTTTCCGGGCATGGGCGGCAGACCCGATACGACGAAGCAGAGGATTATCGTGCTCGTTGTGTTTGCGATCGGGATTGTGGCGGGTTTGGTTAACTGGTTCTTGATGGATCCCGCGTTCTTTGGTTTCTAAAGTTTTGTTGACAGGATTGCAGGATTAACAGGATTAACAAGATGGATCCACTATGGCATGAGCTGACGAATGGTTTTCCCGATCGCAATCGACTTATAGTCGTGCTGATTCGTGTGTTCGCGGCTGTTTTACTCGGCGCGATTGTGGGAATCGAGCGTGAACGGTCCGGAAAGCCGGCGGGATTGCGAACTCACATGCTCGTGAGTTTGGGAACGGCCGTGGTAGTGATAGCTTGCCAGGACACCGGCATGAGCCTCGATGGTCTATCGAGAGTGATCCAGGGCATCGTCACGGGTATTGGTTTTATCGGCGCCGGGACTATACTAAAGCTGAACGAACAGCGCGAGATTCAGGGACTGACCACCGCCGCCGGCCTTTGGATGACCGCGGCTATCGGCGTAGCGGTCGGCCTTGGCATTCTCGGTGTCGCGGTTATCGGCACTTTGGTCACAGTGCTCATCCTCGTTCTTGAGCACTTCATTGACACTCGTAGGAACACGCAAAACAAGAACTGACTCATTGTAGGTGGCGCTGTAATGGGCCACAGTCTTTGCGACTCACCCCGGGGCGCGAGTGCCGCCCCACAAGGAGCCCTACTATGAAACGAACCCCGACAATTCTTTTCCTCGCTTGCGCGATAGTTTTATCTTCGTTTGGACCAGCCGCGCGAGCTCAATCAACCTTAAACACGGAAACAAAAGCTAAAACTGAAGTAGTAAATCGACTCAACAAAAAAGAGACACGAGTAAAAGTCAAATTACGCAACGGCTCTGAAGTCAAAGGTCGCATCACGCAATCCGCTGAAAACAGTTTCACGTTAACAGATGAGAAGACTGGAAATAAAAGTGATATCGCCTATGCCGAGGTCGTGAACGTTGAAGGCCGAGGCATGAGTAAGAAAAAGAAGATGTTCATTGCAATCGGAGCCGGCGCCGCAGTTTTTGCGGCGATGTTTGCATACGCATTCACGCATATCTGGGACGATTAAGGAATCGCGCAACTTATCAAGGGCAGGTGGCAACAAAACAGCATGTGTCGAAATATCAAAATGCTTCATAACTTTAAACCGCCGGCGACCGAGGATGAGATTCGCGCCTCGTCGCTGCAATTCGTGCGGAAGTTGAGTGGGTTTAACAAGCCCTCGAAAGCGAACGAGGCGGCTTTCAACCGCGCGGTCGATCAGGTAGCCCAGGCTGCGACAGAGTTACTCGACTCGCTCGTGACAACCGCGCCGCCACGCGATCGTGAAGTGGAAGCTGCCAAGGCGCGTGCGCGTTCGGCCGAGCGCTACGGCACATCCGTTCAGATGTCTTGAGCCACAAAGAATCACAAAACGTCTGGCCCGATCTGTTTGTTGTCCCGCAATTTTTTGAGCCACGATTGTGCGATGCGATTGTTGCTGAAATGAAAGCTGCGGCCGGCAGTGCTGCTAGTATCTACGGCACTGCGACTTCAGGAACAATCGATGAGATGGTACGGCGGACCGTTCGCGTTCAGCCCTCGCAGGAAACTGTAGATCTCGTAATTCAAAAACTGCGCGCGTTTACAGACGCGATTGAGAAGCATTTCGATGTGACGGTCAACGAATGTGAAGAGCCGCAGTTTCTTCGCTACCGCGTGGGCGACTTCTTCGTTGCGCATCAGGATGGCAACACCGGTTTGATGCGACTCGACTCCGAACGACGCCGTATCTCGACAGTCATATTTCTGAGTCGTGAATCGGAGTCGCCTGAGCCGGATGCTTTTTGTGGCGGGTCGCTTGTGTTCAGCAACCTGCGCAATAGCTTTCGCATGGCGGCCGAACGAGGGACGCTCGTAGCTTTTCGTTCCGAAACTACTCACGAAGTCACGCCGGTCACACACGGCGAACGTTATTCGATTGCCTCGTGGTACAGGTGACGATGCATGCCCAGCTTCCAAAGCAAGGCGATAAACGTTCTCTTGCGAATCATGCGCATGAAGAGAACTGTCAATCGCATGCGGCAGCGGGTGGAGAGCGGCGAGCGTACCTATAGCGAACCTTCGAAACGCCTGCACCGCAAGCACCTGATCGCCAGAAGTACGATCAACGGCCATCTTGTTTGGACCATTGCGCCGAAACAAAACGCCAGCGGGAAACACCTTATCTATCTTCACGGCGGCGCGTACGTTAACAGCTTCGCTCCACAACACTGGAACTTCATGTCGAAGCTTGTTGACCTGTCGAGTTGCACGGTCACGGCGCCGAATTATCCGCACGCGCCGGAGCACAACGTTCACGACGTCTTCGCGCTCATGCTGCCGCTCTACCACGAGCTTGCCGCCCGCGCTGGTAGTGCAAACATTACGATCATGGGCGACTCTTCCGGTGGTGGTATCAGTCTCGCACTCGCGCAACGACTTCGCGAAGACGGTCACGAACAGCCGGGTCACGTCGTTCTTCTTTCACCGTGGCTGGACGCGACGCTCTCGAATCCTGAGATTCCTGAGTTTGATAAGATCGATCCATTTCTTGGCGTCGAAGGGTTGAAGTATGGCGGGGAAGTCTACGCGCGCGGTGTCGATCCGAAGAGTTATCTCGTAAGTCCGGTGTATGGCAGTTTGAAAGATCTCGCGCCGGTAACGTTGTTCATCGGCACGCGGGACATTCTTTATCCCGACTGCCGCAAGCTTCGCGACAAGGCCGCTGACGAAGGCGTGCGCCTTGATTATCGTGAATACGATGCGATGGTCCACGATTGGATGTTGGGACCACTGCCCGAAGCGAAGCACGCGATCGCGGAGATTGTCGACACAATTTCGTCTGACGGGAGAAGGTGATGACCGTTATATTGATGTTAATCTGCGCACTCGTTTTCAATGGTGCGTTTACACAGAAACAGGGAAAAGTAATGACTAATCGAGCCAGTGGTACGTTTGAAGTGAAGTTAAGCCCGCAAGACCAGGGATCTGACATGCCTGTCGGCCGGATGCAGATCGACAAACAGTTTCAGGGCGATCTTGTTGGTACCAGCAAGGGGCAGATGTTGATGGCGAGCAGCAGCAGTGTTAAAGACTCCGCCGGTTACGTCGCTATTGAGAAGGTGACGGGGACGCTGAATGGACGTCGCGGCAGCTTTTATCTTCAGCACAACGGCGTCATGACCCGCGGTGTTGGCGAGCTCACGATCACAGTCATTCCTGATTCCGGTACGGACCAGCTCGTGGGTCTCCGCGGCAAGATGAACATCATCATCGCTGAAGGCAAGCATTCGTACGAGTTTGAATACACGCTCGGAGAACCGTGACATGTTCGATGAGTTGACCCTCCACGATGCACGACCGATTCTCTGGCTCAAGCGTTTGTTTGTGTTCGTGATCGTTGCGTTACTTTTGATCGGTGCAGTGTCCAGTCATCGTGCTTACTTTCAAGTGCGCAGTTTGGAGTTGAATGCGCCACACTCGTTGGACGTTGGATCGGTAGTTAATGCATCGGTAATTGGTTCGGGCCGCACGCAGGTGGATGTTGATGTCGAGTTGATCCAGGGAACACATTCTGAACTACTCATGCATCTGCATCTCACCGGCAACGAGTTGGCCTTCTTCGATCCACGCACGCAACAAGGATCTGACAGCGTCGTACTCACTTCGGAAACGATTTCCAGGTTTCAACCAGGCGCCGCTCGTTTGCGTGCCGTTGCAACCGGACGCGAACAGTGGACCCGTCTCCCGCCACCCACGGTGCGGGAGATGGATGTAGAGATTAAGTAGCCACAAAATGCACACAACCTAAAGGAGGCAGACCATGGGACAGATCAACTGGGGTCGGCTTTTAGTAGGCAGCCTGATTGCTGCGATCATCATGTTCGTCGCCGACGGTTTAGTTCACGAAACACTCGCGAAAGCCGATTGGCACGCGCTCTACGAAGCTCTCGGCGCCCGTGAGCCTGAGCCACACGGCGCGAACATGGTTTACTTTGCCATCTTCGAGCTCGGCCGTGCGTTCACCGCGATCATGTTTTACGTGTTGATGCGTCCGTTCTTCGGAATTGGACCAAAGACCGCCGTCATCGCGGGTATTGTCGGTTGGATCGCGTTTTCACTGACTGGACCAGTGCAGTTCATTCCGCTGGGGTTCTTCTCGACTGCGTTGTGGCTCAAGGTCGGTGCTATTCATTTTGTGGTTTCGATAATTGCAACTGTTGCCGGTGCTGCGTTGTATAAAGATGGCGCGGCAACTCTCGGGTAAACAACCTATGAAAATTTATCCTCGCCACGTTTACCCGTGGCTTATTCTGCTCGTCTGCTTGAGCGCGTCAGCGCAGGCGCAATCCACGAATGTCAAAGCACTAGTCGGCGGCACGTTGATCGATGGTTACGGCAGTACGCCGATTCGCAACAGCGTTGTGATCATCGAAGGCGAGCGCATTAAGGCTGTGGGCCAGGTGGGAACGCTTGCGATCCCGCCGGGTGCGGAAGTGATTTCAACTGAAGGCATGAGCGTGTTGCCCGGTCTTTGGGACATGCACGTTCACCTCATGATCAACGGCCACAGCGACTACGCACACTGGGACAAGACGTACCCGCCGGTGATGGAGACGGTGATCATGCCTGCGTCCGCGCGTCAGCTTTTGATGGCGGGCATCACGAGCGCGCGCGATCTCGGCGGGCCTCTGAAAGCCAGCATCGCCGTTCGCAATCGGATTCGAAAAGGCGAGATACCTGGACCAACGCTTTACGTGTCAGGTCCGTTTATCCAGCACGAGCCGTATCCCGGAACTGAATACGTTCGCTGGGGCGTGAAAGGGCCGGAAGATGCACGCGCGAAGGTGCGCACGTTGGCTGAGGCGGGCGTCGACGTGATCAAGCTGATCGATCAGGATCAGATGACGATGGAGGAAGTGCAGGCCGTCGTCGATGAAGCGCACAAGCGGAAGTTGCCGGTCGTCGCGCATTCTCATCGTCCGGAGGAGATTCGTCGCGGGCTGCAAGCCGGTGTTGATTGTTTTGAGCACACCGGGCTGGCCACCGCGCCTGAGTATCCGCCGGATGTGATCGCGCTGATCCGTGAGCGAACGGCAAAGATGAGTCTTGGTCCATTGTTCTGGACACCGACGGTGCAGGGACTTTTGAACTACGAATCCGTGCGCGACAATCCCGAGCAGCTTGACGATCCGTCGTGGCAAGTTGGTCTGCCACAGTCGATCATTGACGATATCAAGCAGTCGCTAAAGAAACCTGGGGAGTTGGGCTACTACCAGATCACGCCGCTACGTCGCCCCACGCTCGCTCGTAAGATTGCTCAGTTGTCCGAGTCCGGTGTTGTGCTTTTGATCGGCACTGACAGCGGCATTCCCATGAACTTCCACAGCCAAACCACCTGGCGCGAGCTGGATGCATGGGTCAACGCCTTCGGCATCCCCGTCATGACCGCCATCCGCGCAGCCACCTATTGGCCCGCAGTCGCCATGAAAGTCTCAGATCAAGTCGGCACCGTCAGCGAAGGCAAATACGCCGACATCATCGCCGTCCGCGGCGACGTGCTGCGACATATCGATCTGCTGCAGGATGTGGACATCGTGATCAAGCACGGGAAGCGATGGAAGTAGAAGTATTTAATAAGGCGGTGAAACTATGTCGATCCAGATCCGTCCGATGAGAGTTGAAGATGTCGAAACGTGAGTATCACGAGCCGCGTGGTTGCTATTTGCCGTCAGTGGGGTATTGATTGAGATGATACTCTGTTGCCACGATGGTCTATTGGCAGAAGTTTAACCCAGAAGAGTTCGATTTCGAGTTTGATGAAGCCGAGCTAGCAGGACATGCTGTTAGCGTTGATGAAGTGATCGAGGTTATTTGGAATGGTTTTCAAGTACGTCGTAACAAGCGCTATCATGGTGGCTACCAAATCATCGGATATACTGACGGCGGTCGCAAATTGAAGTTAATCATCTATGAAAAACAGAAGCGCTTGATCCGAGTGATTACCGGATGGGATTATCATGACTAAGACGGCCTCAGAAAAAGAGATTAAAGATAGACTTATCAAAGATGCTAATGACCCAAATGCATGGGGGAAGCCTATTAAAGTCTCCGCCAGCCGCGCGTCACGGCCTGAGTGGTATGGTAGAGCCGGTCATCTTCAACTTGCGGCAAAGTTCTACGTGCTCTCAGTTCTGCATTTTCTTGGCGCGGATGCCAATCTTACCTCACCACAATCGGACAATGTTGACATCACCGTCGTAAAACAACCAGGCGAGGCGTTCACCATTCAAGTGAAGACATTAATGGGTACCTCACAATGGCCCGTAGAAAAATTTAGCGCGCGAAAACATCACTTCGTCGCGTTTATCTGTTACGAGCGTGAGTCCCATGATCCTCAGGTTGCCCCGGATGTTTACATATGGGCGTCAGAACGGCTAAAAGCATTCATTGCTCGCGATAAGACGAAAACAGTGTCGCTGGACGACGTAGCGTCGAAGTTGGATCCTAAATCTGCGTGGAAGCAGTTCGTTGGGCGTCCGGCAGCGTAAATGCTCACCTTTCTCACGAATCGACTGCAACGTCGCCCGGCGAGTGTGGGGTTTTGTACGCTCGCGGTTCATGAGGCGTATCGGAGGAGGGCGCGGTTGTTGGTTGAGGATGTGAAGGAGGTGCCGTGGGTTGTTTTGACGGATGAGCCGGAGGAGTTCGAGGGGTTACGAGTAAAGGCGATCAGGCATATGCCGGTTGGGCCGATGGCGAAAGATTTCGTGACGAGGTTGGGGACGATGGGGAATGGGCGCGGCAGGCCGGCGTATCACGATAAACGATTTGCTCTCAAGGCGGCGCTCGAGGAGTTTGAGACGGCGATTTTTGTCGATGCTGATACGCGAGTGAGCTCGTTACCGAGGCTTCCGGTTTTTCCCGCGGGGATCGCGGTTACTAAAGAGGTGAATGCGAGTATCGCAGAGCATTTAAGCCGGTATGGATCGCATCGCAGACCGGTGTTTGAAAAACTCGCGGTTGAATTATTGGGCGATGTTGGGATGATTGAATCGGCGCGATGGTGTAGCGAGTCGTTGTTTGCGATTACTAAGGATGGGAATGAAAAGAAGTTTTTTGAGGTGTGGGAACGTGGCGCGGAGTTCTTGAGTGATGAAGGGTTTTTTACGGGTGAGGGTGGTGTGATCGGGTTGGCGGCGCTGTGTGTTGGGTGGACTGTTGATTATAAGACGATGGGGAAATTGGCAGGGGCGATGCGGCATGAAGGTGGAGGGCCGAAGGCCGGGTAGACGTCGTGTTAGCTTAGATAGTTTTAGACAGGATTACAGGATTTTTCAGGATGGACGGGATTTCCTAAACGATCAGGCGCCATTGTTGGGTGGACCAGTGCTTTGCAGCAGGTAATAGATCGGAAACAGCTTTGACGACTTCGGGCCACTTGTGTTCATCGTAGTCGTCGCCAGATAACCAGCCTCCCGCTTTAATTTTCGGCAGCCACGCCTGGATATCTGCTTTGACACTCGCGTAGTCGTGGCGCGCGTCGAGATGGACCCAATCAAGCGACGCGTCACTAAACAATCGCGCAGCACTAACGGAATCAGAAACGATGAGCGTGATCCGTTCGCCAAAACCACAATCCACCACGTTCTTGTGCAGGGTTCCGGCGAAACTCCCGCCGCCTTCCGCAACCGCAGCCGCGTGATAGTCTTTTCCACGCGATCCTTCAGGACCACTGCCGCGACAAGTATCGATGCCGATCACATCGATGTTCTTGCCACTACGCTCGACAACTTCACCGAGCGAACAAAGACTGCGGCCCAAATACGTTCCCACTTCGACAAACCGGCTGCCGTCAGGAAACGATCTCACCGCCTCCTCCTGAGCGGAACGCCACGTAAACCAACCATCAATGTCGTGCCAGTAGCGGCGAATACCAACGCGATGAAGTAGCGACTCACTGAAGATCGACCGCAGCGCGTCGTAATGGCGCGATGAGTAAACTGCAATACGATTTTTGAGTCCCATTATCGTAAATGCGGAAAGGGTTCATCGGGCGCGCGCTTATTCAGAAAACGACTTAGCGCATCCCAGCCGTCGCCATTTTCCCAACACACCACCAGCAGATCCTTATTAATCCTGCCCGCAAAATACTCGAGCACCGCTCGATTGTGATTTTCATAACGCACTGCCGACTTCTCATAATCCCACTCCGCCGGCTCCTGCCCATGGACCTCGTCCCACCAGTGCGGCTTGATCCAGTCCGCGTTTCTGATTCCCTCGCGCTCATGATGTCCCTGCAAACTGCGCACGTAAGTCGCGGTGTCTTTCCGCAAGGTGAGAATGAATTTCGAATTCGGAAACCGGCGATCGAATTCCTTGTAGAGCATGAACCAGGGCCAGTCTTCAAATGCCTCGTGCTTCTCAGCTTCTCTAAGAACGTGGTCGATCTGATTTCTTTTCACTTTGACGGCGAGATCCATGTCGTACGACTGATGCTTGAATCCGAAACGCCTGAAGCAGTATCCGAGCGACGTCGTGCCCGTCTTGGGCAGACCGATGCCGACAACTTTCGTTGCGCGCACGGGCCGCAGCTTGAGCCAGCTACTTCGAATGCGATTATTAATCTTCGTCGCGATCACGAGTGATTGTTAGACAGCACTTCGGAATAGTAACTCAACAAGGAAGGGATGGTTTTCTCCGGAGCGAATTCCAACACCTTTTGCTTTGCCGCCGCTGACATCCCGGCCAAACGTTGACTGCTCCACGTTGCGATCATCTTGTCCGCCAGCGCCTGCGGATTGACTGGTGGAACGAGAAATCCATTCACACCGTCAATGATCAACTCTTCAAAGCTTGTGCCGGTCGTGCCGATCACGACTTTGCCCAAACCCATCGCTTCCAAACACGCGTTCGGCAAGTTGTCGATCAACGACGGCAGGACGACGAAATGCGCACCAGCGATCACTGGATACAACTGACTGTGCGGCAGGTTCTCCATGATCAGCAGTCGATCGGCGGAACTGTTGCACTGCGCGCGTGCAAAAGCGGCCATCGACGACGCTAGACTTGTTTCCATGTCTCTGCCGACGAGCGCGATATAAGCATCCGGGCACTGATGTAAAAACCGCGGCAAAGCTTGCGCGAGCGTGTGAAATCCTTTGTGTAATTGAAAACGACCGAAGTAGAGAACGTACTTTTTGCCTTTAAGAAACTGATCGTGGGCAGCGGTGTCCCACTCACGTGTTTCGACGTAAAAAGGTGTACGAAGCAGTCGTGCATCACGCGCGCTGGTTTTTGCGATCAGCATGTTCTGCACTGCCTGACTCGGAGCGTGAACGTTTCGAGTGAACTTGTACTGAAGCGCTTCCAGGCGCTCCGTCAGAGCCGAGTCGAGATTTCGTTTGTGACCTGCGACAGCACTCCAATCAGGCACATATGAGGAAGCACGAACGACATGCGTGGTGCGCAAGAGCGGAATCGCGAATAGCCCGCACGAAGAGTAATTCGGGTACTGGATTACGTCGAATGGCCGGCGGCGATGGAGTTGTTTGAGTTTGCGATATGTTTGCGTGCTGAAGTTGAGCCAGTGCAGCGACGTCGTGATTGAGTAGCGTGTCAGGCGGTTAAAGGTATGCCACACGGGCTTGAGCATCACGCGATGGACCATCACGCCTTCGTGATCGAATTCGTCTTCGTTTTTGGTTGAGAGAGTGACGATGTGAACGTCGTGACCGAGATGGGCGAGTGCGATGGCGACACGATTAAGGTAGTTAGCCAGACCGCCGTCGAAGTGATCTTCAGTAACGAATTCCGGTGTGGCGAAGGCGATGCGCAAGGCGGTTTGACAGGATTACAGGATTTTACAAGATTTACATGATTGACCAGGGATGGTGACCGTTTTGCGACTCGTGACCATTGCAACCCGCGACCCGGGAGTAAGTGTCGACGAGCATCGAGAGCACAGCGTGTGGCGCAAACAATTTCAGGTAACGCTCGCGCGCCGCCTGGCCCATGCGTTTGCGAAGCGCCGGATCCGCTGCGAGACATTGCATCGCACGCGCAAGCGCAGCACTGTCGCCGGGCGGAACAAGAATCCCTGCCTCCGGCGTGAGCAAATCCGGCGAGCCGCCGACGCTCGTCGTGATGATCGGCAACCCGTGCGCCATCGCTTCGATAACGCTTTTCGACGTTCCTTCAGCAAACGAGGGCAACACAAACACGTCGAGTGTGCGCATGAACGCGCTGCATCCAACCGCGCCGTCATATGATCCAACAAACTCCCACGATCCGTTGAGTCGCAATTCGCGCACACGCGCTTTCACTTCCTGCACAGCCGGACCAGTGCCCGCCAACCGCACGAGCACGTCGTCGCAGCTCTCGCGTAACTGCGCGAGTGCATCAGCCAACACGAATGGGCCTTTACCAGTTTCGATTCGCGCTGCAAATCCGAAAATGGTTTCGTGTTTACCATTGACGCCGAGCTTCGCCGGCATCCGCAGCATATCTGAATCGTCAGTCAGCAATGGCAACACCGAAACGGTCGACAAGAATGGAAAACGTTCCGACCACTGCCGCGCGAGCGTCGGCGAAAGCGCGGCGACCTCCGAACACAGCGGCAACACCTTCTCGAGTCGTTTGTAGTATGGCTCGAGCGGCGGTAAGTAATGCGGTGTGCCCATCTCGTGATACAGAACCGGAATACCTGCTTCTTTACCCGCGCGGATTATGAGCGTCGCACCCGTGTCGGGTGTAAACACGTGCAACACGTCGTACTGCGATTGCGCGAAGTAGGCGCGGCAATTTTTGTAGTGAACACGCGAGATCAGATCGATCAGGATTTGCCAGATCTTGCGCAAGCCTCGTTCAGTACGCGGGACGAGGAGAAAGAACAACAAAAAGCTCGACAGCAAGCCGCGCAGGCTGCGCAGGATTGTGAACGCGATCGAGCGGTTGATGACTGTGACGATGGGAACGCCCGCTTGTTTCAGGCGGCGATTGAAGCGATCGTTTTCAGTTGGTTTGTAGAGCAACACGACATCGACGTCGTGTCCGGCGTTATGCAGGCTAATCGCGTAACTGACTAAAATCTCGTCAGCGCCACTGACTGGTCCAAAGAAGTGACTCTTGCAAAGAGCAATCTTCATCGGGAAACGGAAACCCTTTCAGGGTTTGATGGGGAATTCGAATTGATCCCAGGGTTGTCACTGCGCTCCAACCCTGGGCTTAAATTAGCGAACGCCTTTGGCGTTAAGAACCAAAACCACCGGGTTAGCCAAAACAACCGGATTAGCCAAAACAGACGGCCACTCGCGACAGTGCGGAACGGGCGAAATCGAAAAGCTTCAAGAATGTTAGCTCGCGCTGATTCTGGTTTGCCTTCGTGGATCGAGTTGGTTGCTTCGGTCATTAATATCTCATACGCGCGGTCGCGAAACTTCTTGCGCACGTGACGGCGTTTGGCGCTCTCAGACGCACGAGCGCGCGGACGATCGAGCGCCATCTGCTGAACATGCACAGCCTGTTTACATATTTCCGCGGCATTTGAACACATTTGCTCAGATTCGGCGACGGCTTTGCGGTGAATCGCGACCGGCTCTTCAACTGCCGCAACGAGAAAACGTTCACTCAAACGAAGCCACATATCCCAATCTTCAATGAGCTTCAGCGACGTGTTGAATCCACCCGCGCTGAGCAAACTCGATTTACGCACGAGCACAGACGGCATCGGGATGAAGTTGTCTTCGAGCAGATCCCAAAAGATGTCTCCGTGCGGACAGCGGAGCGGGTAAATCTCGCCGGTTGGAAGCTGGCGACGTGCGTCGCCGATCAGCGCCTGACCGTAACAGAACGCGATCCCATCGTCGGCAATCAGAGACTCGAGTTGTTTGTCGAGTGAACCAGGCAGGCGGAGATCGTCATCGTCGAGAAACGCGATGAACTCGCACGTGCTTTCGGCGATGCCAACGTTGCGCGCATTTGCGAGACCGCCGTTCGCGTTCAAGCGGACGTAGCGAATGCCGGGAATCGCAGCGCAAACGTCCGGCGTGTCGTCAGTCGAACAGTCGTCGACGACGATCACTTCGAGCTCTGCGCCCGCGTTCTGCGCGCTCGCGATTGCCCGCGGCAGAAGCCGGGCACGATTATAAGTAGGAATGACGACGCTTATTTTCCCCACGATGAGTGTGAGGATGTATATTAGCCACAAAAAGGCACAAAAAGTATAAAAAACTTTTCAACCAGATCGTTTTGTGCTTGTTTGCCGGCTTAACTGGCGAGACGACGGCAACTACCGTTGAGTTGTGCGCCTTCTTCGACGACTAACGCAGATGAGACGACGTGTCCTTTGACGTTTGCAGTGCGGCCGAGCACGATCTCTTTCGTGGCGCGAATGTCGCCCTCGACAGTGCCATTGATCTTCGCGACCGCCACATTGATCACGGCTTTTGTAACCTGAGCGCCCGTGCTGATGATGAGCGTTCCGTCTTCTGAAGTAACATTTCCGGAGAAATGGCCATCGATACGCAGCATCGATTTGAAGCGGACTTCACCCGTAAAATTCACGACGTCGCCAACAAAACCGAGCCAATTATCTTTATTGACATTGGTCCGATGACCATTAACTACTGTTGCCATTCGATTGCCTCAGGAATGTCGGGAAGGAAAGAAATTAAGATTTACCTTGGCTCTCGACACTATATCATTTGGCTCTGAGTCAGGAATGTTACGATTAGATTGCCGTTGCGAGGCATCTACGATGCTGTCATATCGCTTACTCTCGAACGCCGGGTTCTCTTCGTTGTACAAATGCTTTCTAGAGGCGTTTGCTGATTACCAGGTAAATATGCAGATGTCTGAGCAGGAGTTTGCGCAGCGCCTCACGCGCGACGGTGTGCAAATGGAAATTAGCGTCGGTGCATTCGAGGACGACAGGATGATCGGTTTTTACATGAACGGTCTCGGGGATTGGCAGGGAAGGCAGACGGCGTATGACGCAGGTACAGGCGTGATTCCTGATTACAGGGGACGAGGAGTCGCGCAGGATGCGTTTGCGTTTATGGTGTCGAAACTAAAAGAGCGCGCGGTGTCGCAGTACTTGCTGGAAGTGTTGAGCTCGAATGAACGTGCTGTGGCGTTATACCGCAAGCTCGGCTTTGTCGAAGTACGGAAATTAGCTGTGTTGCGGTCGCAACAACCGCTCGATCGGTTGGATCAATTGTCAGGAGTGGAGGTGCGACATATCGAAGAGCCTGATTGGAAACTGTTTGAGTCGTTTTGGGATGGTTATCCGTCGTGGCAGAATTCGATTGCAGCGGTCGAGCGAATTCCGAATGACAGAGTGATTATCGGGGCGCACGTAGATGGCGCGTGTGTGGGTTACGGCGTCGTGTTCCGGCCTGCTGCGAACCTGATGCAACTCGCGGTGGCACCCGCGCACAGACGGAAGGGGATTGGGAGTCGAATCCTCAGAGCGCTTTCCGGCGGTGAGACGTTCAAGGTGAACAATATCGTCGAGGAACTGAAAGGAACGTTGGCGTTTTTCGAGGCGAATGGTTTCAAGGTGGTGCTGGAACAGTTCGAAATGAGCAAAAGTTTATAAACAGGATGACTAACAGAATGAGATACGCATTTGCTGTTGCCTTGATACTCACGTGTGCGGGGTTTGTGTGTGCACAGCGATCCACGAAGTCTGTAATCGCAGAAGTGAAACACAGCGCACCGGCGGTGGCTGCGCCTAACGAGTGCTTAGTCGCTTTCCGCGACTTCTTCCGTTACTTGCAAAGCACGCAACCGGGAATCGTCCGTGACGAGCAGGCGCAGAAACGTTGGCTCACTCAGGAACTGCGAAAAGCGCTCGCACAGAAACTCGCAACATTCACGAGCCCGGCAGACGATCCTGATTATCCCGGCAACAACACCTTCATCGGATCATGGGACCAGCCCTCAACGTACGCGATCGTTTCGTCGCGGCGTTACGGCAAACGCGCCGTGATCGACGTGCTTTACAAGTGGGGGCCAAAGACCAACTATCCCGGCGACGAACGTACCACTTCATTTATCTTTCTGCTCGAAGACGGCGCCTGGAAGCTCGATGATATTTACACGTTCCGCGGCCAGTTTGTGCAGGCTGAAAGTCTCAACCAATATCTACTTTCAAAGTGATGAAATTCGATCTCCACACGCATTTCTATACCGAAGCATTCTTTCAAACCATTCGCGATCTTCCATCCGAGTTCTCCTTCGGCGCTAGCTCTACCGGACAAACGATCATCACGCATCGCGGCGCGCGGTTTTTTGGCGTGACGCCGGCGATGACCGACGTTTCGAAACGAATCGAAGATATGGATCGCGTTGGCATAGACGTCGAAGTCGTCTCACTTTCGACCCCGAACGTGTTCTTCACTGACGCCTCGCACCAGCCGGAAGTCGCGAAGATGATGAACGACTCGTACGCGGATTTGATTGCTCGACATCCGAATCGTTTTAAAGGTTTTGCGTCGATTCCGATGGATGCACCCGACGCCGCACTCGCAGAGCTGCACCGCGCGATCAATACGCTGAAACTAAACGGTGTGATCCTGTTGAGCAATATCGGCGGCAAGCCGTTGACGTCGCCCGAGTACCGCCCGTTTTTCGAAGAGGCGAACCGGATGAAGCTGTGCATCTTTTTGCATCCGATGATTCCGGCGCATTCGGATGCGTTTCGCGAGTATGTGCTGGGGCCGATCATCGGTTTTCCGTTTGATACGAGCCTTGCGGTGGCGCGGATGTGTTACGACGGGATGTTTGAAGAATTACCGGAGATACGTTGGATCATCGGGCATCTCGGCGGGGCAATACCTTACTTGATGGAGCGAATGGATAATGGTTTTCGGGATTTTGCCGATTGCCGGGTGAAGATTGATAAGCTGCCGAGTGTGTATTTGAAGCGGTTGTATTACGACACGGTGTCGTTCAGTCCGCACACGTTAAAGATGGTGCGCGACATGGTTGGCGCGGATCATATGGTGATGGGGAGTGATTATCCGCACCTGCTCGGGTCGATTGATCGGGCGGTGACGTCGATCGAAGATTTCGGGATCGAAGATCAGAATAAAATTTTTTCTGGGACGGCGCTTAGTATTCTGAATAATATGTAGACAGGATTTACAAGATTTTTACAGGATTCTCATGAAAAATCTTGTAAATCTTGTCGAACAATTACCTTACCACGAAGTCAGCCACCTGGCTCGCGCTTGTCCCGGCGACGCCGTCTGTTACAGTCACCTTCAGATCGTACTTTCCGGGTGTGAGGGTTTTCAGGGCTAATTCTTCGCCGAATGGAATGCGCTCCAGATCTGGTCCGGCGTTGCTTACTTTCCGCTGCGAATTCAATACGGCCTGACCATCGCGCAGCACTTGTGTCTGCACGGTGATCTGCGGCTTGCCGGTGGCATCGCGTTTCGCGTTGTAGACAAATACCCAGTAACCAAGCTGTGACATTCGTGGGAAAGTATGATCCACGCTTAACTGAACGTGCGGAGTGCTCTTGTCTTCAAGCACTTGCCCACCAAGCAGCACGCTGCTCAACGTCAACTTAGCCTTCGTTAGATCGGGAATCACGATCCACTGGATCGCGCTGCCGACGCGACCAGATTTCTCATCGCGCGCCGCCACTCGAAACTGGTAAATACCTGGCGCGAGCGGCGTGTGATGATTGTAGAAGATCGAATCCGCGGCGCCGCTTTTCGGCGCATCGATATTCAGTTGGTTCTTGAAGCTTGAAGCGATCTTGCCTTTGTCGTTAAGAACGACGCCTGCCAGTTTGATCGTTGCAGGCTCCCTGCCCGTACCGGAGATCTCGATCGAGGACGTGACGACCAAACCATTCGCCGGCGTGTTCAGGTACGTGAGCGACAGAAGCGTCGGTAGACCACCCGCGGGATAAAAATCACTGAGCGCGTCGCGCAGTTCTGCTTCGGGAGTTTTAGGTTTTGCGTCAGTCGGCGGTTTGGTAGTCGCGGTGGTGGGTTGTGGACCAGCCACATAACCTTTCGGCGCGCGCACGGTCAGCTCCGGTTGGCCCACAACCGTAATCTTCACGTTCTTGAACTTCGTGAGTTTCTCCTCTTCATTTTCCGGACGCCACGCGACGACGTAATAATTCGAAGTCTCATCGAGCACAGCCGAAACCCATTTATCGAAGAAGTTCATGCTGCGCAGCGCGCGTCCGCCGGTGTCGCTGGCGATCGCACTGAGCGCGTCCTGGTTTGCCGCGAGTTCGCCCGTAGATGCGATATCGAGCCGGCCTTGTATATCCATCGGCCGCTTGTTTCCGGGATCGAGGAAAGAACTGTTAACGAGTCCGGCCGCGTGAATCGTGTAAACAACCACGCCTGCACGTTGCGCCGCGTCGATCACGTGATCGAGTTTGTCGCGGACGTTCGCGGCGCGTGGGCCGGCGTCCAGCAAAAATCCATCCGAGATGAAGAAAGCCAGTTTGCGACCCGGCGACCGCGACAGAGAACGCATTGCCGATTCGAGTGAGTTGTAAGTGTTTTGCGTGATCTGTGCGGCCTGCATCAACACGGCGCGAGCGCTGTTCTTAACTTCTGTTTCACAGGCCTGGCGGATCATAGCCGCAACTTGCCGTGCCTTTCTGAACGTACTTGCTCCCTTCATGCATTCTTCGATGTAGAAATCCAGGACCTTGCGATCGGTCCTGGCGGTATCGATCGTGAATGCCATGTACTCCGTCATTTTCGTCGAGTTGCCGGCGCTGTAACCGCTCGCGTCGTAGGGGCGCGGAATGAGGCGCGACATGGCCTCGTCGAGGACGGCGCGGTTATTGGTGAACTGTTCGAGGAAGCCCACTTGTCCACTCGCGGTGAGGATCGCGATGTTATCTTTCGAGCTCATCTCGCGATCGAGAAAATGTTGAAGCATCATTCTCGTGCGGTTCATGCTGTCGGGTGAGAGATGCAGATCGTCGATGAAGAAGACGATCGTGCGACCGGCGACTCGTCTAGCCGTAGTCGGGGTTGCAGCTTTGTTGTCGGCGTTATTGAGAGCCGCGATCTCTAATTCACGAGGACTACCGGAAGCAACGCGCTCGAAGAACGCCACCGGCCGCGGCTTGCCGTCAACGATCAATTGAAACTGATCGCGTTGTAGTCCGTCGACGAAGTGGCCTTTTTTGTCGAGGACGGTGATCGCGGTCTGGACCAGTTCGGTGTCTGTGCGGATCACGTCTTGCGCATTTACCGACAACCCGCACAGGAGGATCAAAAAAATCAAAAACAACTTCATTTCGTTTACCCCAGGTTCAATTTAACCGCGGATCACGGAGATTAAAACGCGGATTAAGGTCTTTTCCCCCACGTGGGCGGCGCTGGCTCCTTCGGCAAACGTTCCACCGGGCGTTCCTTCAACATGCGCATCGCCTCCTGTACGGCGCGTTCGAGTTGGGGATCGCGGCCGGCGATGACGTCTTTGGGCCAGTTCTCCACGTCGATGTCAGGCGCGACGCCTTCGTTCTCAACCGCCCACTTCCCATCACGCGTGAAGAAGCCGCCGCGCGGCGCGATCATCGAGCCGCCGTCGATGAACGGCGGTGTGTCAGCCGTGTGTACGAGGCCGCCCCACGTTCGCTTGCCAATCAGTGGCCCAATCTTGCGACGCTTGAACATATAGGGCATCAAGTCGCCACCGGAGCCGGCCATTTCGTTGATGATCATAACCTTCGGTCCCCAGATGCCCGCCGAAGGACTCGTGAACGGCATACGATCGCCGGCGACGTTATTAAAGTAACCATCAAAGTCGCGCGCGAGCACTTCAATAATATAGTCAGCCGCCGATCCCCCGCCATTGAAACGCTCGTCAACAACAACGCCCTTCTTGTCCTGTTGCGAGAAGTAGTAACGATTGAAACTCGTGTAGCCAGGCTGACCGGTGTTCGGCAGGTAGACGTACGCGAGCTGGCCATCGGAAAGCTTCTCAACAAGTCGACGATTCGACTCGACCCACGCGCGTGTTCGCAAAGCCTGCTCGCCCGCGACGGGCACAACAGTAACTGTGCGCGCGCCCTCCATCGTTGGCGTGGCGTTCACGGTCAGCGTCGTCTGACGATTCGCAGTCCCGTCGAGCAAGCGATAAATGTTATCGGGCGCTTTAAGCTCGATGCCGTTGATAGCGAGGATGTAGTCGCCCGTGTTGACTCTGGCACCCGGCGTTGCGAGCGGCGAACGCAGATCGGGATTCCAGCTCTCGTTGTCGTAAATGCGCACGACTTTGTACCGACCGTTCTCGATGGCGAAGTCAGCACCAAGCAACCCGGCGACAGGCTGCGGCACGGTGGGCATGTCGCCGCCACGCACGTACGAGTGCCCGATTGCAATCTCGGCGCCCATCATGTCCATCAGGTAATTGAGATCGGCGCGATGCATCGCGTAAGGCAGCAACTGTCCATACATCTCGCGCATCTTCGGCCAGTTGGCGCCATGCAGGTTGGGCACGTAGAGATAGTCGCGCTGGTTGCGCCAGCCTTCGTTGAAGATCTGTTTGAACTCTTCCTTCGGCTCGAGATACATGCGCAACGTGTAGTTCAAACGTCCTGAACCTGGCTGTGGCGGCGTTCGATCCGCATCGACGAGGAACAACTGCGGCGCAGGCGCATTCGCCCCACCGCCACCACCTGGACCACCGCCCTGACCGCCACCGCCACCGGCCGCGCGATAAACAATCTTGCGACGGTCCGCACTAAGCTCGTATGCCACAACACCTGGCACAAACGTGTTCGCACGGCGATCGCATAAGCGATAACGCATCAACTCATTGCCCGTTGGACCACCTTGTGCGCCGCCACCCACGCCGGATCGACCCGTCTCCAGATAAAACACCTGACCATCGAGCCCGGCCTGAAGATCGGAGTACTGGCGCTCCGGCACGCCCGGAACCGAAACGATGCGCTGTTGCAAACCATCAAAATCGATCTGCACAGTTACCGGCGCACGTGGTCCACGTTGAGGACCACCGCCGCCTTCACCACCTTCGGGTGGACCACCAGCGTCACTCGCACACGCGCCCGGTTGCAGTCTGCGCGTGCCGGTACCAACACCGCGATCTTCATCACTCTCAGGCAACAACGGACTCGCATCGGACTTTCGCAACACTGCGAAATAGAGTCCGAAGTTGGTCTCGTGATCGTACGAAGTCATGTCGAGCCACTGTGAACGCAAACCGAAGTCGGTCGACGCGAGGAACCACAGATACTTCCCACTCGCATCCCATGTCGGCCAAACGGCGTCCGCAAGCCCGTCGGTGATCTGCTTCGTCTCGCCTGTCTCGACGTTGCTGATAAAAATCGCGTGATACAGCGAGCGCAGACGGCTCGAATACGCCACCCACTTCGAATCCGGACTCCAGGTCGGGTTCAACGTACGGGCGGGCACCATCCACGGATCCTCGCCTACGATCTTCGCCTGCTCGGTCGCGAGATCGAGTACCCAAACTTTCAAATTCGTGTCAGTAAACAGCAGCTTCTTCGAATCGGGCGACCACGACGGCGTGTAGTAGTGCGTTGGCTTCGCGAGCGTGATCTCGCGTGGCGGCGTGAGCCCGTCCTGCGCTTCGATCACGAGTTTGTACTCGCCCGACTTGTCGCTGAAGTACGAAACAAACTTGCCGTCAGGCGACCACGCCGGATCGCGTTCCGCCGAGGCGCTCGAGTTGGTCAGGTTCCGCACGTCGCCTTTGTCAGCGGGTATCGTGAAGATCTCGCCACGCGCTTCAACCACGACGCGCTTGCCCGTTGGCGATACCGCCATGTTCGTCAAACGATTCGACACGTCTTCCCAGTTCGGCATCATCCACGGAAAGTCACCGGCGGCGACGATGTTGACGATCTTCGTCTTGCCACTCTTCGGATCGAGCTCGTGCACGTAACCGGCCTGTTCGAAGACGACAGTGCCCGCGCCGGAGTCCATCGACTTCACGTCGAAA
>DASTTS010000380.1:0-5463 GCA_035760085.1 Pyrinomonadaceae bacterium | reverse complement strand
GCTTCCGCTGACGTGCCGCCCGGCGACGTCACCATGTTGCGCAGCTCCGCTGGATGCTTGTGCGACTCTCTCGCAAACAGCACTGCTCCGAGCATTGTCTGATGGACCAGATCCTGTGCGACGTGGCGCGAGAAGCCCATGTGCACGCCCGCATCGATCAGCGCTTCCATTACTAAAAAGATATACGTTGGTCCAGTCGCACTCAACGCCGTCGCCATGTCGATCTGTCGCTCATTCTCGACCCGCACCGTCTTCCCGAGCGCTTCGAGCATCGCGCAAACCTGATTCTCCTGCTTCTCGTTGACTTCGCTGCTCGCCGTCCACGCTGTCACGCCTTCACCAATCTGCGCGGGCGTGTTGGGCATGGCGCGCACGATCGTCGCGTGCAGGAGCTGCTCGGCAATCGTCTCCATCTTTGCTCCGGCCACGATCGAAACAACGAGTTGCTCCTTCACGAGCGCGCCTTTCAACTCTTCCAGCACACCGTGCAAACGCTGCGGCTTCACTGCGAGCACGATCAGCGAGCTGTCGTCCGGTCCTTCTGGTGCAGAGTCAGTCACTGCTTCACGATTACTTTCAAATATCTCGATGCCATACTTCACGTGCATCTCTTCACGACGGGCCTGCCGCGGGTGACTGGCCACAATCTGTTCCGGTGCGACGAGTTTCTTGCGGAGCATCCCGGCGATGATCGCCTCCGCCATCACACCACACCCGATAAATGCCAAACGGCAGTTGCTAAGAGGATTTGTATCAGCCATAAAACGAGGATAGCGCACCCTTCAACAGTTGAGCTACTCTATCGGTCGATGACTATTGACGAACAACTCTCATACCTCGGCAAAGGCACGATCGAGGTGATTCGCGAAGCCGAGCTGCGCGCGAAGCTCGAGAGATCTGCCGCAAACGGCAAGCCTATGCGCGTGAAACTCGGAGCCGATCCCACCGCGCCCGACATTCATCTGGGCCACACGGTCGTGATCCGCAAGCTGCGTGCTTTCCAGGAACTGGGCCACACCGCGATCTTTCTTATCGGCGACTTCACCGGAATGATCGGCGACCCTTCCGGCAAGAGCACCACGCGCCCACAGCTCACGCGCGAAGAGATCAACGCAAACGCCGAAACATACAAACAGCAGATCTTCAAGCTGCTCGATCCGGAAAAGACGGTCATCGATTTCAATTCGCGCTGGATGGACACGCTCGGCTCCGCCGGATTTCTGCGTCTCGCCGGACACGTCACCGTGAGACAGATCCTCGAACGCGATGACTTTCAACAACGACTGGAAGCGAATCGGCCACTGGCGCTGCATGAAGTGATGTATCCGCTCGTCATGGCTTACGACTCTGTTGCGCTCGAAGCGGACGTCGAGCTTGGTGGCACGGATCAGAAGTTCAACTTGTTGATGGGACGCAACCTGCAAAGAGAGTACGGGCAAGAGTCGCAGGTCGCGATGATCACGCCATTGCTCGAAGGCACTGATGGTGTGCAGAAGATGTCGAAGAGTTTGGGTAACTACATCGGCATCAATGAGCCGCCGCAGGAGATCTTCGGGAAGGTGATGTCGATCACGGACGATCTGATGTGGCGTTACTATGAGCTGTGCACGGATCTTCCCGTCACAGAGATTGCAGCGCTGCGTGAGAACGCAAATAACGGCGGGCGCAATCCGCGCGACATCAAAGCGGATCTCGCGAAACGCATCGTGGGTGATTTTTATTCCGAAGCTGACGCGCGCAAAGCTGAGGAAGAGTTCAATGCGATGTTTCGTAACAAGCAGGCGCCGGAAGAGATCGAAGAGCGATCGATTGCGTCAGGTACGTGGAAGCTGCCGAAGCTTTTGGTCGAGCTCGGGCTTACGCCGTCGATGGCTGAAGCGCGGAGAGTGATCGAGCAAGGTGGTGTTTATATTGATGGTGAGCGACGGACGCAGAATGATTTCGAAGTTGGGATTAGTGCAGAACGTTCGGTGTTGGTCCAGGTAGGAAAGAGACGTTTTGTTCGCGTAAGAGGGTAACCGCGGATTATACGGATTGATGTCAGCCACACTCGCAACTGAAGAAGTTCTGATCATCGAGACACCTGAGCGGGTGCCGCTGCACTTCGCGCTCGCGTCGATCGGGAACCGCTTTCTTGCCTGTGCGATCGACCACACGATTCAGGCACTCGCGTTGATCCTCATCGGTATCGCCGCCGCGGTGCTCGCGAATCTTTCGGTCCTCGAGCAGATGCTGGCGAGCGCGCCGAAGTGGGTCTATGCAGTGATGATCATTCTGCTGTTTCTGGTCTTCGCGGGTTACTTCACGTTCTTCGAGTGGATCTGGAGTGGACAAACGCCTGGCAAGCGCTGGTTGAAGTTGCGCGTCATTCGCGAGGATGGGCGGCCGATCACGTTCTGGGAAGCGTCAGTGCGAAATCTGCTGCGCCCGCTCGACATGTTTCCGATGGGCTCGTATTCGATCGGACTAATCGCCGTCTTTGCGTCGACGCGCGATCAGCGCATTGGCGACATGGTTGGCGGCACGGTTGTCGTTCGTGAACGCGAAGCCGAGGCGCCCGAGTTTGATCAAGTGTTTGCGACGCCGGTGAGCGATCCGGCGATGCGGCGATCTTTCAAGCCCGTAGATTTCACTGCGAACCTGAGCAGTTTGACTGACTCGGAGATTCAGGTGGTCGAGACTTTTCTGCGTCGTCGTTGGGATCTTTCTGAGATGCCGCGACAGTGGATGGCGTGGAGAGTTTCACTGCCGATCCTTTTTAAGATTCGACCGGCGTACGACCTCGCCACGTTTACCTACGAAGGGTTCCTCGAGGAACTCCTGCACCGTTATCACGACGAACATCGATTCAGATCTTAGCCACAAAATGGTTTGCGCTTTTTGGGTAGTGCCCTAATTTGAAATCCTCTCTGCGGTTCTCGGCGTATCTCTGCGCTCTCTGCGTTTGAGTTACCCTTTAACGCAGAGAACACTGAGATACGCCGAGGACGCAGAGAAAATCACTCAATTTAAGACACCACTTTTTGGTTCTGTTTTGTGCTTTTTGTGCCCTATGTTAATCTCAAAGGTTTCTTTGGGTCATGATCTTGTAATAGAGGGATGTGAACATGAGTAAGGACGTTTTCATACTTGGTGGTAAGCGCACGCCGATGGGTGAGTATGTCGGCGTGTTGAAGGATATTTCAGCAATCGATCTCGGCGCAGTGGCTGCGCGCGGCGCGCTCGAAGCGACCGGCGTGAAGCCGGAAGAAATCGATCACACAGTTATCGGCAACGCACTGCAAACCTCCGGCGACGCGATCTATGGCGCACGTCACGTTGCCCTCAAAGCCGGTGTTCCTTTTGAGCGTCCGGCGTTAACCGTTAATCGCCTCTGCGGCAGTGGTATTCAATCGATCGTGTCAGGCGCGCAGATGATTCAGCTCGGCGAAGCGCAAACGTGTTTGGTCGGTGGCATGGAGTCAATGTCGCAGGCGCCACACGTCATTCGCGGCGCGCGCTCCGGTTTCGCACTTGGTCAGGGAAAACTCGAAGACAGCCTGATGGTCGCGTTGCTTGATACTTACTGCAACACGCCGATGGCAGGAACTGCTGAGAACCTCGCACGCAAGTTTGAGATCTCGCGCGAAGAGCAAGACAAGTACGCATTGCGATCGCAGCAGGAAGCGAAGCGCGCGAAGGACGCGGGCTTTCTCGCGGAAGAGATCGTCGCCGTTGATGTGAAGACGCGCAAAGGAACGACGCAGGTTACCGACGACGATCACGCGCGACCGGAAACAACGATCGAGATTCTGGCGAAACTCAAACCCGCATTCGCGCACGATGGATTTGTCACGGCGGGCAATGCTTCAGGCATTGTCGACGGTGCGGCAGCACTCGTGATCGCGGGCGAAGAGTTTGTGAAGCAGAAAGATCTGAAGCCGATGGGTCGGATCGTGAGCTGGGCTTACGCGGGTGTAGAACCGGAGATCATGGGCATCGGGCCAGTGCCTGCGACGCGTTTGGCGTTGGAGAAGGCAGGGCTGTCGCTGAACGATATCGATCTCATCGAAGTAAACGAGGCGTTTGCGGCGCAGTACCTGGCCGTTGAGAAAGAACTCGGACTCGATCGCAGCCGTACAAACGTCAATGGCGGTGCGATTGCGCTCGGACATCCGCTCGGCGCGACGGGAACGCGACTGGTTTTAACAGTGCTGCACGAGCTTCATCGTCGCGGCAAACGCTATGGGCTTGCGACCGCGTGTATCGGCGGCGGACAAGGCATCGCGATGATCGTCGAGCGTGTGTAGAGAAGAATAGGTCCGGTAGAACGTACCGGACCTAATCTTTGTTTTCCTGATTTTTAAATAAAATCCAAATTCTTGTGCAGGTGCAGAGACGATCCGCGCCTGCCCGGTGGAGTTAAGTATTGGCAGGAATCAGCTTCGTCTGCCAGGGCCGGCGCAACATTTATCCGGCACAACGATTGCCAATTTTCGCTGGACGCTAAATTCCTGCGTGGGTTAGCTTTCACATTCCTTCTGAAATTGATTTTAGGTCCTTTGAGTCTAAGGAGTTCCCTTGTATGGCGAAAACTGTACGGTTCTTGTTTGTGAGCTTGCTGGTGTTTGCGTTTAGCGCCGTTGCGCTGGCGCAGTCGACCACGACGGGCTCGATCGGTGGCGTTGTGACGAACCCAAATAAAGAGGTCGTTTCGGGTGCCACAGTCACGGTCAAAAACATTGGCACGAATCGAGAAGATACGGCCACTACCGACGACACCGGACGTTTCAAAGTTGCAAACCTGCAACCTGGAAACTATGCCGTGACTATTAACTCCACGGGGTTCAGTCCGAGCACGTCGGAAAACGTTGTGGTTGAAGTCGGACGCGAGACGAGCCTTGAAGTCTCGCTCAGCGTTGGTCCGGTAACTGGTACGGTTGATGTCAGCGCTGAAGCGCCCGTAATCAATACCACCCAGCAGGACTTCTCTACTAACATCAACCAAACATCGATCAACGAGCTCCCTGTCAACGGCCGGCGCTGGTCCAACTTCGCCATTCTTACTCCCGGCGCGGTTCCGGACGGCAACTTCGGTCTGATCAGTTTTCGCGGCATCTCGGGACTGCTGAACAACAGCACTGTCGATGGTGGCGACAACAACCAGGCATTCTTCTCAGAAGAGCGAGGCCGCACGCGCGCTTCGTACTCGATCAGCCAGGCTGCGATTCGCGAGTTTCAGGTCAACACTTCAAACTTCGCGGCTGAGTACGGCCGTTCGGCCGGCGGTGTTATCAACGCCGTCACGAAATCAGGAACGAATGAGTTTCACGGTTCCGCGTTCCTTTATGATCGCAACAACAAGTGGGGCGCGCGCAACCCGAACACGTTCATCAACCGTTTAGTCAACGGCGTGTCGACGCGCGAGGCGCTCAAGCCGGAAGACGTGCGCTATCAGTTTGGCGGCACCATCGGTGGTCCAAT
>DASTTS010000379.1:0-2426 GCA_035760085.1 Pyrinomonadaceae bacterium | reverse complement strand
ACGTCTGCCGACACGCTCGTGTTCTGCGAGATAGATCGAACGGATGTTGACGCCTTGAACTTCCGTGTGTTCGCTCTTCAGGCCGCGTCCGGCGAGGATTGCAAAGTCTCGCAGTGACGAGGCGGTGAACGTTTGTCCGGTTTTGTCGTTGCGCGGGCCGGTTTCAATGCCCGAAGTGAACACGTCAACGCCCGAGCTTGTCGCCACCGTGACTTCGTAATCCGCGACTTCATTGAAAACAAAATCGCCGACCGATGGTTCGAGCTTGCGTCGCCACTCATCGCCATCATGAACGGTGAGCACCGGGTAAGCCGAACCGAGCAGCATCACGCCGCGACAGTGGAAGTTGATATCGCGGGCGCGACGCATCTCGCGCTCACTGCGGAGTGCCGCGCTGACTTGCTTCACCACGTGCGTTGTCAGGCTGGTTTCGTCACGATCGATCTCCGGCACCGAGCCTTTGAACTTGATCACGACTTCGGCAGCGCCGCCCGGCGTCACCTGCTCTCGCAGGTTGATGCGAAGCGTCGTGCCCTGATCGTCGAGTGACGAGAAGAGCGCCGAGTCGTCAGTGCCGTTGCGCACTTCGAGAATGTCGATGCGCGGTTCATCTGCATCGGGCGTCGCACCGTTTGCGGGCGATTGCTCGCCGGTGCGCAAGTTTGGATAGAGGTGAAAGTAGATGATCGAAGTCGGCTTCTCGCCGCGATTGATCCAGCGAACTCGTTCCGTACCGGAGTAAGTGAGACGATCGAAATCGATCTTCAGATCGATCTTGTATGAGTGCCTATCCGCCGGCCGCGGCGTTTGCGCATTCAGCTCCTGGTACGAAGCTGCGAGACAAACGCTTACGAAAACGCAGAGCACGAGTATTTCGCCCGGCGTTATGTTTTTCTGCCTTTTGTACATCTTTATCGCTAACTTCTTTTGCGAACAGGTCCTTGAGTGATTGTAATCGACTGAATCACGTCCCCGCGCACGATCTTGTCAACTACGTCCATTCCCGTCACGACTCGCCCGAAAACTGTATAGCCACCATCGAGGTGCGGCTGCGGTGAGTGTGTCACAAACCATTGCGAGCCGCCCGTGTCCTTGCCTGAGAGCGCCATGCCCACTGCGGCGCGGTCGTAAGGCACTTGATTGATCTCGCAGCGAATCTGGTAGCCCGGCCCGCCGTTTCCATCGCCTCTCGGATCGCCGTCCTGAATCACAAAATTGGGCACGACCCGGTGAATGGTGATGTTTCGAAAATAATCCCGTTGGGCAAGTTGAACGAAGTTGTCGACGGTAAGGGGGGCTGCTTCGGGGAGCAGGTCAATAGTAAACGAACCTTTGCGCGTAGTCACGACGGCACGCGTAGTCTTGCCGATGCGCGCGAGGGCCCGTTTGTAGTCTGCTTCCGTGTTTCGCGTCTGAACCGTGCCGATCTGCGAAGAAAAATCTCCCGCGCCATTGGCTTTTAATAGAGCGACCGCCCGGCGACGGATCAGCGGATCGCCAGATTTCAATGCTTCTTTGATCAGATCGTTTGCGGTGGTTGTTTTCTGTTTGCCGAGCGTGTCGAGGATCGAGAGCGCGGCATCGTTCAACGTGTCGTTTGCGGCTTGCGGCCATGCGGCTGCGAGTGCGCGGGTGATCTCTTCTGAAGGCGGCAGGTCGCCGAGCAGATCGGCCGCAGTGCCGCGAATGATGACGTCGCTTTCTTTGAATTGGGCTGTAGCCACCGACGCGAGATCCTGAGGTTTGAATGCAGCGAGCGCGCGCATCACGTCGGGAATTGCGTACTCAGAATGAACTGCGACGAGTGTGTTGATGGTCAAGCCGGAGTTTCGATAATCGAGCAGCGCACGCAGGAGCGACTGTGCGGTGGCGGCGAGCTCGGATTTGTTTGGTGTTGATTCCGGCAGTGCGGCGACCTCGCCGAGACCTGCGGCAATTCCCGCGGCGGAGCGCCAGTTAAGCAGGATGGTTTCCTGCGCCTTTTTTCTGGCCTGATCGCCCGTGCCGAATTCGCGAAGGTAAGTCGCGGGAGCGATGCGTACAAATGCAAGCTCGATCTCAGGCGCGGTGTGAACGAGGGATTTGTTGAGCTCGCTCAGCCACGTGATGGTGGTCTGATCTTCTTTTTGCGCCAGCAGGCGGCCGAGTGTCGTGGCGATTTCCAGTATCTCGTTAAGCTCGACGGGTCGTGATGCGAACGGGCGCTGCGTCAGTTGATGTCCGCGGGTGGACAGCGGCTCGACAGCGCGTGAATCTTTCAACGAAGCGAGCGCGCGAATAGCGCTGACTCTCACGCGTGCGTCGGTGTCTTTTGTGGCGGCAGTTACAAGTGGTTCGAAAGATTGCTTGTCTTCAGTCACGCCGAGCACACGAGCGGCATTGCCGCGCACCACCGGATCGAGATCCGATGCGACTAGTTTTCGTAA
>DASTTS010000378.1:0-7386 GCA_035760085.1 Pyrinomonadaceae bacterium | reverse complement strand
TTTCGCGGCATGCGGTTGCCGGTGTCCGGATCGATCATCCGTTCACGGCGACCCATGGGGCTACCCATCGAACCTGATGGAGTTGTCGGCGTCGTACCCGGCCGCGACGGATAGCCGCCGGAAGGTGTTCCGCCTGAGGGGTTTGAACCGCGCGGGTAGGACCCGTTCGGATTGTTGCTGATACCCTGAGGCCAGCTAACTCGGGGATAACCATACGGACCGTAAATCGACGTCGTGTACGAACCGCCGTACGGCGAACCCCAGCCATAAGCGAAAGGCAGGAAGGTGTAACAGGCGAGGCGGCTGTTGTAGAACCACAATCCATACGACCGCGAGAATGGATCCCAGTCTCGATAAGTGGAAAAGGCCGACATCATCATCCTATCGCTAATTCGCCGGTTGGCTTTCGCGAGCGTTTCCGCGCGCTCCTTACTCCAGTTATCGACGTCTTCCTGAACCTTCTTCTCTTCCTTGGTCAGTTTTGCGACTGAAACGTTGGTGGCACTGAAAACAACCTTGTTGCCGCCCTTAACCTTCGTGTGCGAATCGCTCAGGATGACGCGGCCTTTGCGGACGATCAGCTCGGTGGCGTCGTTTGGAATCACGTTCAGACGGTAAAGTCCCTGGCGCACAATCGCGAGCTTCGCGTGAGGCGTGCTGATGTTGATATTGAGCTCGAGGTCATCGGCCCCGGTAGCTTCGACAATCGCGGTGCCGCGCAGCAGGCGAACTTCCAGGTTCGCGAGGGTGTTGTTCAGGAGCTCAACTTCAGAGTCGCCACCCACACGCAGGTACGAACCCGGATTGAGAAGGATTTCGACGCGGCCGTCATTCGCAGTGCGCACGCGGTCGCCCGCGTCCAGATCATCGGTAATCGAGAGCTGTTGCCAGTCAGACTCGCCTTTTGCATGCACGTCAGCCTGTCCGGTAATGGCGTTAATCCCGCCCGCCTTGGCGGAAATCACGAATTTTTCGCGGTTTTGAGCGAAGTTTACGTTCGAACAGCAGAGGATGAAGCCCACTAAAAGAGTGAACAACGCCGGGAGGCTGAAAGCTTTTCTCATCGAAATACCCTCCGATTCGCGATACAAATTGTGGGGCGGGCGCTTAAGCTCCTGAGCATTATAGTCTGGTCAGGCGCATTTACAAGTTTTTAAGCTAAGAACGACTCTTCGCGAAATACCCTCGCTTGGTGCGAGCGAACAGATCGGAGCGCGTCCCCAAACGCACTTCCACCGAGCGCCATTTGCCATCAAGCGCCTTGTTCGTCGGACTATAGCCGATACTGTAAACAGTACTGAGGTCGCGCACCACCTGTGCATATACCGAATCGAGATCGCTTAAACGCGACGCTTTGTAAAAAGGCGTGCCGCACGCGTTCGCAATCTGCGAGAGTTGTTCGCGCGCGGTCGCGTAGGTGGCCGGTGTCATATCGTACTGGTCTTTATTCTCTTTTTCCGTGTCGAGATAGATCGGAAAAACGAGTGTCTCTGAATTCCTGATCCTCGCCAGCAGTTCCTCAAACTTAATTCGCGAACCAACGCCCTCCACGCCAGGCAGCGCGTTGTCGACGCCATCAGTCATCACGACGATCGCACTGCGGCGCAGTCCTGATCCTTGCGGGATGAGATCGCGGAGTACCCAGTCCATCGAATCCCAGAAGTTTGTGCCGCCGATGGCATCGTCTATCTCGTCGATCGTCTTTTTCAACTTCTTACGATCGAGTGTGAATGAGGAGTAGAGCGCCGGATGATCGGTGAACGTTACGATCGCGATGCGATCGACATCGCGGGCTGCCTCGACAAATCGTTTCGCAGAGTTGCGAACCATCTTCAGTTTTTTGGAAGAGGTTGAAAGATCGAGGAGCAGTACGAGATCGAACGGCGTGTCAGCAGCGGCGAAGAAAGAGATCTCCTGCGGCACGCCATCTTCCAGCACGACAAAATCTTTCCGGTCGAGCATTGGCGGCGGCATGTTGGGAGGAAATCCGAGGATGCTGACTTTCAGATCTACGAGGTCTGAGTCGATGCGAATCGTCTCAACCGGATCCTGCGCTGCGGCAGTGCCAACAAACAGGAGGGCCAACAGAAGATTTCTCACGCAGCGGCGCAACGGCGCAACGAATAACTTTGCATCTTTCGCTGCGTCGTTGCGCCACTGCGTGAGAAATCTGTTAGTTCGCATAATACCCACGTTTGCCGCGCGGGACCGCGTTAGTGCGACTAACGCCGATCCGAATTGCTCGCCACTTTCCATCGCGTGCGTTGTTTGAGGGACGATACGCCAAACTGTACATCGTTCCAAGATCCGCGACCACCTGCTCGTAAGCGCCCGCGAGATCGGTCAGTCGTTCCACTTCATAAAAAACACCGCCGCCCGCGTCCGCCATCTCCTTCATGCGGTCGTGGCCGGCATCAAACGCTTCCGGCTGCGTGTCCTCCGGGCTCATCGCCTGATACTCGGTGTTCAGCCACAAAGTGTATAAGACACCGTCGAACTCCTGAATGTTTCGGAGCGTTTCCGGATAACTCTTGCGCGAGCCCTGTTGTCCGCTGACGCCGGGAATTGTTCCATCGAGCCCGTCGCTCATCAGTACGATAGCGCTCCGGCGCGACTTCTTTGACTCTTTCAACAATTCATCCATCGCGAAGTTGGTTGCGTCGTAGAGTTTTGTGTCACCGCGCGCGGTATCGATCGTCTCAATCCGCTGTCGTAGCAAATCGCGATCGGCGGTCAACTCTGAAATGACTTTTGCTTCGCCGGCAAAGGTGATGACGCCGATGCGATCGGCGGGTCTGGCTGCGTCAACGAAGCGAATCGCAGCAGCGCGAATCAGCTTGATGACTTCTTTCGTCGAGCCCGACAAATCGATCAGGAGCATGAGATCGAAAGGCGCTGACGACGATTCGAACTGAACAATTCGTTGCTCCTGGCCATCCTCGAACAGTTTGAAATCTGATTGCGCCAGATCTAAGAGTCCGCGATTAGTGCCTCGATCGATGACGCTGATGTTGAGGGTTACGAGCTGTGAATCGACGCGAATGACGTCGCCTTCGCTGAGGTCGTCGCTGTTGTTTACCGGCTCGGCGGGAGTACCGGCGGCACGTTTTGGACCATTCGTGCCGAGGAGCTCAGGCTCTTTGGTGGTTGCAATCTCTGGTCGTGACGTCGAACCGAGGACTATCGTGCCGGCCTGTGTCTGGATGTCGATCTTTGGCCCACCATTTCCCACGCGGGTTTGGATGTCCCCGCGTGCAGTTCGCGCCGTGATTTCAGCGTTGTCAGGAACTTTGATCTTGAGATGAATCGGTACAACGGGATCGACTGGTCGTCGCACAACGGAGATCGTGATGACGGAGCCGCGGTTATCGATGATGATGGGCGACCGCGTTAATCTGGTTGATCCATCACCGCCGATTACGGCAGAGACGGCGACATGGCTGTTGCTCCAGACTTCGGCCGTGACGTCGCCGAAGTTGTTGCGAACTCTCAGCTCGCCGCCGGCAGGTAAATCTATGCGGATCTCGTCATCGGCGTAGGCTGTCGCTGGGGAGAAGGCTGCCAGAAATAGAAGGCCCAGCAGGGCCTTTTGAACCTTCAAAAACACCGGGCGATGATAACAAATCCGTCCTTAATCCGCGTAATCCGCGGTTAAATTACGGTTCGATTAGATCCAGCATCGAGGTCTCATCGCGCGCGGGTTCAGCAGGCTTCTCGGGCGGCGGCGCGCCGGCGAGATCCGAGATCTTCAACAGCAGATTGTTCTGGTTCGTCGCGTACGGCATCGCAGTCTCAATCGTTACCACACCCTCGCGAATGAAGTTCTCAATCACCGTATCGAACGTCTGCATTCCGTCCTGATCACCCTGCTCCATCGCATCGATCAGCGACTTCCCTTCTGACTCACCCTTCTCGATGTACTCGCGCGTGCGCATCGTCGACTTCAAAATCTCAATCGCCGCGACCCGTCCCTTTCCATCAGAAAGCGGAATCAAACGCTGCGAAACAATGAACCGGAACGACTGCGCCACGCGCGTCCGGATCACTTTCTCTTCATTCTTCGGAAACACACCGATAATTCGATCGACAGTCTTCGACGCATCGATCGTGTGCAGTGTCGACAACACAAGGTGGCCGGTCTCAGCAGCTTCGAGCGCCACTTCGATCGTTTCACGATCGCGCATCTCGCCGACGAGGATCACTTTCGGCGCCTGTCGCAACGCAGCGCGAAGTGCGATTGAGAAGCTTGGCGTATCCGAGTGCAGCTCGCGCTGGTGAATGGTCGAGTTCTTGTGCGTGTGCAGAAACTCGATCGGATCTTCGATCGTGACGATGTGGTAGTAGTGCGTCTCGTTGATAAGATCGATGATCGCAGCCAGTGTCGAACTCTTGCCACTTCCAGTTGGTCCAGTGACGAGCACGATCCCGTTTTTTATATCTACTATCTCTTTCAGTACTTCAGGCAGATTGAAATCGCTGAACTGCGGCGGCCGCATCGGAATCACGCGCATGATGATCGCGTGGGTGCCGCGTTGCTTGAAGATATTCACGCGGAAACGAGCGTCGCCGGGCGCGCTGAACGAAACGTCCGCTGAGCCGGTCTTTTCAAGGCTGTCGATTGCCGACTGCTGATTCCCGATGATCAGTTTCGCGATGCCCGCGGTGTGGGCCGGCGTCAATTTCTCGAGACCAGGAACACGAACGGGCACGAGTTTTCCTGCCAATTCGACCTGTGGTGGCCGTCCCGGACTAAAAATCAGATCGCTTACTTTCGTTGAAGCACGCAGCATTTCCCGCAGGATGGCGATGAAATTAAGAGCTGGTGGGGCCGGAGTTTGAGTCGTTGAGGTCGGTGTTTGTTGGCTGCTCATTTTGGAACTTTATGTCTACGTGGCGCGTCGAATAACGCAACAACTTTCGCTAACGAATATTTGTCGTATGAAGAACAAACTACTTCCTGCTTACGTACATCCAAGAGTTCGTTCTAAAAGAGCACGGCAGACGAAAAGTTGGACCGTGCTCCGAAATTGAAAAGAAAGGCGCTGGAACATGGCAACCTATAGAGATCCTGTGAGATGCTTTGCACCACTGGAAGTACTCGAGCGCCTGCTGGAAATTCGTGTTGAAGCGGGTTATTCGCCTGCCGTATATCTTCTTTCCCCCGATGATTTGGCAGACTATCTCGATGCATATGGCTTCGATGTGTATGCGTTATCGGAGGCCGAAGCTGAGTTTCATTTTGGCGACTATCGTGCTGCACTTGCACCGGGCGGTGATCACGCCCACTGCTCGCTGACCGCGCACTAAGACAATTTCTCACGCAAAGGCGCAAAGACGCAAAGGAATTTCTTCTTCCTTTGCGTCTTTGCGCCTTTGCGTGAAAATCAACTCTTGAGCGCTTTGATCACGAAAAACGTCACGTCATCATTAGCGCCCCGGTTGGCGGTCCACTCCAAAACCGCCATCTCCAAACTCGCAATCAACTCGCGCGCAGGGCGATCCGAGTTGTCCTTCACCGCCTGCACCAGCCGGTCACGACCAAACTCCACGCCGTCAGGATTCGACGCCTCCGTCACGCCATCAGTGTAAAGCACCATGATGTCGCCCGGCTCGAGTAACAACGAATACTGGTGATAGCGCGTCTCCGGAAACATTCCGAGCGGCTGTTCGCCATGTTCGATAAAACTGGTCTCGCCCTTCGCATTCAACAGAAGCGGCGGATTGTGCCCCGCATTCGAATACGTCAACGTCCGGTTCGACGCATCGAGAATGGCATGAAACGCAGTGACAAACTGGTTGCGCTCGATCGACTCCCAGAGCAGGTAATTCACTTTCGCGAGCGAGACGTTCGTCGCGTAACCGATGTGCGTTGCGGCCCGCAAACTCGATCGCAGAAAAGCCATCAGGATCGCCGCCGGCACTCCCTTTCCCGAAACATCAGCGATCACGATCCCGAGTTCATCGTCATGGATTCGCACCCAGTCGTAGTAATCGCCTGAGACTTCTTCAGTCGGGAAGTTGTAGGCGCTGATGTCGTAACCGGGTAACTCCGGATCCCGCGGCGGCAACAGCTCGAGTTGAACCTGGCGCGCGACTTCCAACTGGCCCTGTAGTCTTTTCTTCTCGATTAGTTGCTCGTGCAACATCACCTTTTCGATGATGATTGCTACCTGCGATGCAAGGAGCATCAACACTTCGAGATCGTCATTTGAATAAGCGTTGAGCTCGTCACTCTCGAGATCGAAGACACCGATCACTTCGTCGTTCGAGATGATGGGCGCGACCATTTCTGAGCGCGTGCGATCGCGCGCGTTGATGTAAACGGGATCTTTACGGACGTCGTGAGAGATGATCGGTGTTCCGCTCAAGGCGACACTGCCGATAAAGCCCTCGCCGAGTTTCAGGTGGAGATCGGAAAGCTCGTCAATGTCGTAACCACGGACGGCTTCCGATTTGAAAGTGCAAGGCTCTTCACCTTCAGGGACGAGTTCCGGGTCGAGACACTGGAGCACAAAGATCCCCGCCGCGTCGTAAGGAATCAGGGAATCGAGCGTGTCCATCACCAGGTTGAGCACTTCCTGAAGATCGAGTGAACGGCTGATCTTCTTGGTGATGTCGAGCAGCATGCGCAGCTTGTCGGTCGTCGACAAACCTTGCGATACCAATTCTCTAAGCTTTTCTGTCATGAGTTGCAAAAACAGATTCTCGCGCAAAGTCGCAAAGACGCAAAGGCTTGCCGAAATCTAGTCAGTTCTTTGCGTCTTTGCGGCTTTGCGTGAGCGATCTTTGTGCTCGTGCCAGAGCCGCGTAACCTTCATTCGATACTCAACCAGCTCGGGGCTAACACGGAAGTGTAATCCAATCTCCGTGGAAGTCCTTCCCTGCCGGAGCATCCGCTTCAGTGACGCGTACGGCACCAGAGCCGCGGCCCCCACCGCGTAGGCCTCCTCCTCATCGGCCTTGCGGTAGTCGCGATTCATTACCTTACCACGATCATCCCTCGTTACGACCGAGAGACGGTTGGGTTGGTGGCCCAAAAACACGTGACAAATCTCTTCCATCAGGGTCGAGTTGGTGCGCGAACGACCGTGAGTCGGGTTCAGTATCACCAGTTTCATACCGTTCGGGAGCGTACACGCACCGCCGGACCAGCTCTCCGAAGCGGAGCCGAGCAGGTGCTCGCGCGCACTCTCGCTCAAGCCTTCCACTTGTTCGAAGCGGATCACGATCAGATTTGCAAAACGTGCGAGCGCGAAGGGATTTAAGGGCTGGTCATTGCGGACGCGGGCGAAGTCGCGCAGGCCAAGAGCTTTCAACTCGAAATTTCGCCACTTTTCACCTGGAGGTAGATCGCCAAGCAGCACTCGAAGAGTATACCGGATTCAC
>DASTTS010000377.1:0-2912 GCA_035760085.1 Pyrinomonadaceae bacterium | reverse complement strand
CAATCGGCACGCCGACTCCTAAACAAAAACTTCAATCGTTAAAGTGGGAGACTACGGAACGCGCACGGGATTGTCGGGCGTGTTAATGAACTCGCCTGGCTTGCCTGCGCGCTTGACCACGATCGTCTTCGGCTCGAGTCGTTCGGGTGTTCGCTTCTTTCCCTGTGATGAGCTGTAAGCAATTAAAGATGACTGCGGCTCGCCCTTCAAGCCCGCCAGACGAATCGAAGAAAAATCCTGAGCCGACACTTTAAGCGCGTACGAACCTTCCTGCTCAGGTTGTAACAAAGCCGGCGTAACGGGTAGTAAGCTCTCTTCGACGCCGCTGTCTTTACGCCTGCGCAACTCAATTACCACTGAGAGCCCGCTCAATTCCTGTTTCGAGATATTCTTAACGATACCGCCAATCGTCGTCATCCCTTTTTCCAGTGTCGGCTCGTCAATAACGACGTGGGCCAACGGCGGGGCTTTCTCGACAACAGGCGGTGGAGTGTTCTCAGCAAGAACTTTTTGCGCGTGATACTTGCGGATGTAGCCGTAGCCGACGAGGACAATTGCAGTTAGACCAACCGCGCAAACAACTGCAAGCAGTTTTCGTTTATTCGACTCTCGCTCGCGGGCGATTGCGTCTTCAGGGTGAAACGGGTCGTTAATCATTGAATCTCTAGCTTACGTAAAACCTTAACGTTAGGGCTGCGGAGTTCGTCCCGGAGGGGCCGCACCTGTTACCGCCAGAATTAATCCTTCAAGAAAATTATCTTCAGCAAGACCAGTGCTCCGCAAGGTGGTCCACTCAGCACCAGTGAGTCCGTCGGTGCGACCTTCAACCTTTGCATTAACTGCGACGTTCGCAGTCGTGCCGTCGATCGGTTGCACTTCGACAGTCAGAGTGTAGCGACCACGCGTCCAACCTCTCGCGCTCGAAGTGGGCACGTCTGCATACCTGCTGAGATCGGCCTCCGCAACCACTGCGCCCTTCGTGAACGTGAAAGGCTGACTGACGATGATCCCGTCGCTGAGTCTTGATGCAGACTCGTCGAGGACCAACTTGCGATCGCGCATCAGATCCTGAATGGCCGTGATGATCACGTCACGACGTCCACTCAGTCGATAGGGATTCGGAAGCGGCGGTGCTACCGGAGTACGTCCACTGCCGAAGTCCATGCCGCGACCAGCGCCGACGTCGGTCTTGTTACCGTTATTAGCGGGCGTGCGTTCCGAGCCACTGTCGCGGACGCGTTCGTTTTGTTTGTCGACACCTTTTGCAGCCTGTGCGAATGCTGGAACTGAACACGCAATCAACACCAGTAGACCAGTAATTATGCGCAACATAGCTATAACCCTTTTGCTTGACTGACAATGAGCTTCATAGGGGATCCGTAACCGAGAATAGATTAACGGTCGATCAAAGACAAGCCATAGTTTGAGAGTGCAAAAACGAGGGAATTGTTGCCTTAGTAAGCTGCAAAGTTTTACTTATCTCGAGCTTAACTGTAGGGGCGGCCGTCCGTTGCCCGCCCCGGTTGAGATGTACGCTGGGGTGGCCACGGAGGGCCACCCCTACAGCTGTTTGCAACAGGCACAAGTTACTGTCCGCCTTCGCGTTTCTTTCGCGCTTCTTCCTCGTCGCGCTCGCGTTCCCAGCGTCGTAGTGCCTGGACGCCGGTCTCAAACTCGGCGCCGTTGCTGTAGAAGTTGTGCGCGCCATCGTCGCGGTCGGGATTGCGCACGTAATAGAGATAGTCTGATGTGGCTGGATTGAGTGCGGCCTTCAACGAGCTCTCGCCAGGTGAGGCCACGGGTCCGGGAGGCAGGCCGGCGTAAATTCGAGTGTTATATGGCGAACGCCGCTCGATGTCGCTGCGATAAACTTTTCCGTCGTAACGCCACTTACCTTCGAGTTTCGACGCGTAGATCACGCTCGAATCTACCGCGAGCGGAATGTCTTTCTTCAGACGGTTGTAGATCACTGACGCAACGAGCGGACGCTCATCCGCGAGTTTCGCTTCAGTCTCGATGATCGAAGCAGTCGTTACGATCTGGCGTGGAGTGAACGCGAGACTGCGGGCACGGTCAGTCCAATCAGGTTTCCAGACGCCGCGAAAACGTTTGACCATCATCTCGACCAGTTCGGCCGCCGTCGTCTCAGGAGAGAACTCGTACGTATCGGGAAACAGATAGCCTTCAAGGTTTTTGGCTTCGGGATCAAGGTCGCTGACGAGGCTCACGTTATTCATTAACTCCAGGGCCTCAGCATCGTTCGCGAGCTTAAACTCGGGCACCTGCACCATAGCGCGCGCAATGTCCCAGCGCGTCCAGCCTTCGATGATCGTGATGCGATTCAGTCGTCGTTCACCTTGCTGAAGTTTGGCGAGCGCGCCGAGTGGCGAGATGGGCGAAGGGAAGTCGTATTCACCGGCTCTCAACGTCGCACCTTTGCCCGTGGCCTTCAAGTAAAGCTTTAACGGCCATTCATGGCTGATGACGCCTTCTTCCGCTAGCTTGTGGACGATCGCACCTGGGGAAGTGCCTTTAGGAATGTCGATGTACTGCCCGGATTTAGTGTGGGCTATCGGTTTGTGCAGGTCGGAGTAGGTCCAGGCGCCGAATCCGGCTACGGCCAGAATTCCAACCAGGATTATCAACAGTATAAGCCGCTTCATGTTTATCGTAGGAGAGTTAGCTATTTTGCTCTGGGTCGACGCGAATTCTTTTTTGATCCGTGACGAGAAAGTCGCGCAGGATCATTGCCGCTGCTTCGCCGTCGATGACTGCCGGGATTTCTTCAGGCTTGACACCCTCAGCCTTTAAATTCTCTGTCGCGGCGCGGGAAGTCAAGCGCTCGTCTTGAAGATAGACCGGTTGCGGGACCGATTTCGCGAGGTTCAGCGCCAGGCGACGGACGTTTTGCG
>DASTTS010000376.1:0-5800 GCA_035760085.1 Pyrinomonadaceae bacterium | reverse complement strand
ATCGAAGGACGGAAGCTCGATCCCACAAATCTAACCTCGGCTGGCTGGCAACTCGTGGGCGCAAACTATCTGAAGACGCTCGGTATTCCGCTCGTCAAGGGTCGCGATTTTACTTCCGAGGATATGCAGCCGGGCGCGCCGCCCGTTGCAGTCATCAATGAGCGCATGGCTGCACGCTACTGGCCCAACGAAGATCCGATCGGCCGTCGCATCACGCTTGGCTTGCCGCGTCCTGACAATCCCTGGATCACAATCGTCGGTATCGCGCGAGATGTACCGCATCGTGCGGTCGATTCGAAACCTGAGCCAGATTGGTATGCGTCGCGACTCGTGGCGCCACAGCGACATCGATATGTCTTTGTGCGCAGCGCGCTGCCGGCGCCCACGCTCACGGCTACGATCCGCAACACGGTGGCAGGAATCGATCCGCAACAACCGCTGACGAGTGTGAAGACGATGGAGCAGGTGATCAGCACCACGACCGCGCCGCGACGGTTCAATGCGCTGTTGCTCGGCGTGTTTGCTGCGATCGCGCTCTTACTTGCTGCGCTCGGGATCTACAGCGTCATCTCTTACTCGATCACCTTGCGGACGCAGGAAATCGGCATCCGCATGGCGCTCGGCGCGAATCGTCCGGCGATCTTGAGGATGGTGTTGCAGAAGGGAATCGTGCTCACGATAACCGGCGCGGTGATTGGTTTGGCGGGCGCGATTGCGCTCACGCGCTGGATGTCGTCGCTGCTGTTTGGCGTCTCTGCGTCTGATCCGGCGACGTACGTCATCGTGTTGCTCGTGGCGCTCGGTGCTGCAGTCTCAGCCTCCTTAATACCGGCTTGGCGCGCTTCGAGAGTTGATCCTCTGAATGCACTACGATATGAATAAACCGCGGATTACGCGGATTTAAAAAGCAGATCTATGCCTCGCATACTAATCGCTGACGACCAGGCTGACGTCCTTGCGGCGTTGACCCTTTTATTAAAAGGAGAGCGCTACCAGATCTCGAGCGCGTCCTCGCCCGAAGGCGTGCTCCGTTCGATCGACACACACGAGTTCGACGTCGTGCTAATCGATCTCAACTACGCGCGCGATACGACTTCGGGCAGTGAAGGTCTCGACTTGTTGAGTCGCATTCGGGCTGCTGATCCGACGCTTCCGGTCGTCGTGATGACTGCCTGGGGCAGCGTCGATCTTGCGGTCGAAGCAATGCGCCGCGGCGCGCGCGACTTCATTCAGAAACCGTGGGACAACGCGCGTCTGCTGGCAGTCCTGCGCACACAGGTCGAGCTTGCTGAGGCGCTGCGTCGTGGTCGTCGTCTCGAAGCCGAGAACATGGCGCTGCGCGACGAATCGTCGAGTGAGTTGCCGCAGATCGTCGCCGAGTCGCCTGCCATGAAGTCAGTGCTCAATCTCGTCGAGCGTATTGGTCCTGCCGATGCTAACGTGCTGATCACGGGCGAGAACGGCACGGGCAAGGAAGTGATCACGCGTCTGCTGCACTCGATCTCGTCGCGACGCACGAAGCCGCTCATTTCTTTGAACGCGGGCGCACTGGCTGAAGGCGTGTTTGAGAGCGAGTTGTTCGGACACGTTCGCGGCGCGTTCACGGATGCGAAGAGCGATCGTGTCGGGCGTTTCGAACTGGCGGATGGCGGAACGTTGTTTCTCGACGAGATTGGCAACGTGCCGTTGAATCTTCAGGCGAAATTGTTGCGCGTACTCGAGACCGGTGAGTTTGAGCGTGTCGGATCGTCGAAGACGCAGAAGGTGAATGTACGTCTCTTGTCGGCGACGAATGCAGATCTACATGCGGAAGTGGCGCAGGGACGTTTTCGTCAGGACCTGCTGTTCCGGCTCAACACGGTGGAGATTCGCCTGCCGCCGTTGCGCGATCGTATCGAAGACATTCCGGTGCTCGCCGAGCATTTTCTGAAACTGCATCGCGAGCGTTACCGGCGCCCGATCATGGGCTTCACGCCGGAAGCCATCGATGCGTTGCGCCAGCATTTGTGGCCTGGCAACGTGCGTGAGTTGGACCACGTTATTGAACGTGCCATACTGATGAGTCCGGGAAATATCGTGACCGCTTTCGATCTCGCGCTCGAGTCGACGCCGGATGCGCGTCTGTCGGCGCGTCTCGAAGAAATGAGCCTTGAAGACGCGGAGCGACTCCTGATCAAGAAAGCGCTCGCGCGGTTTGAAGGCAATGCGAATCGAGCCGCCGAAGCACTTGGCCTCAGCCGCAGCGCGTTGTATCGTCGCTTGCAGAAATATGGCCTCGGAACTTAGCCACAAAGAGACACAAAAGGCGCACAAGCCGGCGCCGTCATTCTCGTCTCTCGATCCCGAACTCCAGCGCGGCCGGCTCAAATTCGAAGGGCGGATCACTCTGCTATCGCTGGCCGCCGGGTTTCCTGCAGTTGGTTTGTGCGCGTTCCTGCTCTGGTACGACGGCTATTCCGCGCAGGTGCAATGGACCGTCGATCTGCTTCTCGTCCTGCTGTGGCTCGGCATATCTTTCAACCTCAAGACACGCATCGTCCGGCCACTGCAAACACTCTCAAACATTCTCGCGGCGATTCGTGAGGGCGACTACTCGATTCGCGGGCGTCGCGCACTTACGGGCGACGCGCTTGGCGAAGTGATGCTCGAAGTCAACGACCTGGGCCAGACACTACGCGAGCAACGACTCGGCGCGATGGAAGCGACGGCGCTGTTGCGCACCGTGATGGCGGAGATCGACGTCGCCGTCTTTGCGTTCGATGGTGAGCAGCGTCTGCAACTTGTCAATCGCGCGGGTGAGAGATTGTTGGCCCAACCACCGGCGCGTTTGTTAGGTCGTACTGCCGACGAGCTTGGACTGTCCGCGTGTCTCAACTCGTCAGCGGGCGCTGCACCGCAAACGATGCAGATGGTTTTTCCGGGTGGTGTGGGACGTTGGGATGTCCGTCGCAGCACGTTTCGTGAAGGCGGTCAGCAACACCAGTTGCTCGTGCTGACTGACCTGAGCCAGACGCTGCGTGAGGAGGAGCGCACGGCGTGGCAGCGACTCTTGCGCGTGTTGGGCCATGAACTAAACAACTCGCTCGCGCCGATCAAATCAGTGGCGGGAAGCCTGGCGGATTTGATGGGCAGGGAACCGGAACCGCCAGATTTGCGCGATGACATGCAGCGTGGACTAGCGGTGATCTCTTCGCGTGCAGATTCGCTCGCGCGTTTCGTCGAGTCGTATTCAAAGCTGGCGCGACTGCCGCCGCCAAGGCTCGAGCCGTTGAAGATCGGTGCGCTCGTATCGCGTGTGGCGCGTCTGGAGACGAGGTTGCCGGTGAATGTCGTGTCGGGGCCGGAGCTGGTGGTCCAGGGAGATGATGTGCAGCTCGAACAGTTGCTGATCAATCTCGTGCGCAATGCGGTTGATGCGTCGATGGAGACGAGCGGCGGTGTTGATGTCGGCTGGCAGCAGAAGAACGGGCAGGTAGAAGTGTGGGTGCGCGATGAGGGGCCGGGGCTCGCGAGCACGGCGAATTTGTTTGTGCCGTTCTTTACGACGAAGGCGCAGGGATCGGGGATCGGGTTGGTGTTATCGCGACAGATTGCTGAGGCGCATGGTGGGACGTTGACGCTGGAGAATCGGGAACAGCTAAAAGGTTGTGAGGCGCGATTGAGGTTGCCGCTGTAGACAGGATTTACAAGATTTTTCAGGATTTACATGTAAATCTTGTTCAATCTTTTAAATCCTGTCTACCGCTTACTCGAGAACCTGTAGATCGTCGTGGATTTGTATGTCTGGCCTTTCTTAAGCGTCGTCGTCGGGAACGATGGTTGATTTGGCGAATCAGGATAGTGCTGCGTCTCGAAACAGAAACCATTCCGCCGCGCATAAACCTTCCCACTCTTCCCGGTCAACGTCCCGTTCAGAAAGTTTCCCGTATAAAACTGCATGCCCGGCTCAGTTGTCCACACTTGCATGACGCGCCCTGAACCCGCCTCGTAAGCCGTTGCCGCTAATCGCATCATGCCTGCGCGACCGTTGATCACCCACGTGTGATCGTATCCATTCCCAAGCTTCAACTGCTCATCGTCATCATTGATCCGCGCGCCGATAGCCGTCGCCTTCAGAAAATCAAACGGCGTCCCGGCCACGTTTTTCAATTCGCCCGTCGGTATTGATCCCGCATCAGTTGGCACAAAACGATTCGCATTGATCGTCACGAGATGATTCAGAATGTCGCCATTGCCCTCACCCGCGAGATTGAAATACGAATGGTGCGTCAGGTTCGTGACCGTATCTTTGTCGGTTGTCGCGGAGTAATCGATCTTGATCTCGTTGTTGTTGGTGAGCGTGTAGACCACTCTCACATTCAGATTCCCCGGATAACCTTCTTCACCGTCTTTGCTCAGATAGGTTAAGACAACAGCCGGTCCGGCTTTCGTCTTCATGTCGTGTCCGGTCCAAACGACTTTATCGAAGCCTTTGATGCCGCCGTGCAAATGGTTCTCGCCATTGTTCACCGCGAGTTTGTATTCGGTTCCATTGAGCGTGAAGCGGCCTTTTGCGATGCGGTTGCCGTAGCGGCCGATGATAGCGCCGAGGTACGGATCGTTCTTCGTCAGGTAATTATCGAGGTCGTTGAAACCAAGCACGACGTCGTCAAACTTGCCATTACGATCGGGAACTTTGAGCGAGACGAGAATGCCGCCATAGTTGGTGATCGTCGCTTCGACGCCCCGAGTATTGCGAAGCATGTAGAGATCAATGTTTTGCCCGTCCGCGGTCTTGCCGAAACTCTGTTTGCTGACGGTTTGCGCCGTTGCGAACGCCGCGTACGAGACCAACAGCAGCGCCGCAAAGAAAAACGTGGATAGTCTTCTCATGACTGTTCTCCTACCGCACTACTCTGGCGCATTTGCGCGACCTGCCGCCGGTTGCGTCTCTCAGTGAAGATTTGATCCGCCATCACACCGATCAAGATCACCGCGCCCATCACTGCGAAGTCGAGTGAGCTCGGAATGCCGAGCAGGTTGACGAGATTTCGCAGCACCTGGAGCAGGGCAGTGCCGATCAGAACGCCCACCACCGAGCCTTCACCACCGCGCAACGAGCAGCCACCAAGCACCGCGGCGGCGATGCCGTAAAGCTCGTACGCATTACCGTGATTTGCCGGCGACACGGAGTTTGTGTAGAAGGCGAAGATCATTCCCGAGATCGCAGTGAGTGCACCGGCGATCATGTAAGTCAGTGTGATGATCCACTTTGTGTTGATGCCCGCGTAGCGCGCTGCTTCCGCGTTGCGTCCGGTCGCGAACAAATAGCGCCCGTAAACTGAACGATGCAGGAGCACCCACGTGATCGCAGCAATGATTAGCAACAACACGAATGGCATCGGTATGCCGCCGAGATTTCCATTGGCGAGATAACGAAGGAAATCAAGACCTTCAACCGTGCCGAATCCTTTTGTCTCGTCGTTTGTGACGAAGCGCGCGAGGCCGCGATAAAAAAGCAGGCCGCAGAGCGTGACGATAAACGGTTGCATGTTCAGACGTGTAATCAGCAACCCGTGACCCAACGTCAGCGCCATCGCGATAGCCATGCAAGCGAGCACTGCGATGACCACACCCAGTCGCCACTCAGTCAGCATCATCGACAGCAGCACGCCAAGCAGCGCCATCATCGAGCCAACCGACAGCTCGATACCTCCGGTGATGATCACAAGCCCCAGCCCGATACTAAAAATGCCAAACGCGCCGATCTGCCGCGCGAGGTTTTGCAGATTGATCGGAAGCAGGAAGTTCGGGTTGATGA
>DASTTS010000375.1:0-7619 GCA_035760085.1 Pyrinomonadaceae bacterium | reverse complement strand
ACCGGAGCCGCTTCGCTCGTGACGGTAACTGTTTCCGTTACCTGTCCGACTTGCAGGTCGAGATTCACAGTCTTGTTTTCGTTAACGTGAAGCTCGACGCCCGTCGTGACCGTTTTCTTGAACCCCGTCGGCGCAGTGCTGACGGTGTACATACCGGCAGGTAAGCTGGTGGCGGTGTAGAAGCCGTCCTCGGTTGCCGTAATCGTGCGAGTTGCGCCAGTCTTCTCATCGGTGATCGTGACTTCCGCTTTAGGCACCGCAGCGCCTTGCGGGTCTCTCACCGTGCCGGTGATGTTACCGGTAGTGGCTGACTGGGCATGCACGCCGATAAGCAGACCAATACTCAGCAGGAGTAAGCACGCCTGCATCCAAGACCTGAACGACATACAACACCTCCTCAGAAAATTCTGAAGTGAAATCCAAGAATTCATAAAGCGCCCGCCGGACCCTAAAGGTTAAATCCTTAGCTAAGTTGTACTGAGTGTTACTTTGTTGCAGAGGCTAGCAAAAGTTTTTAATACTAATCCGTATCCTTGTCAAGAATTTTTTAACTTTCCTATCAGTAAAATTTAAACGGAGGACTTTGTTTGCAGAGCGAACAATGGCGGAGAGTCTTAAGTAACGGAGACTGAAGCAAATTTACTGGCAAGAACAAGGCTGAGAGCGCCCATTAAAGTTGGCTCCGGACCGAGTGTGGAAGCAATGATGCGTGTCGATGGCAGGCCGCGACAGATCGTAGCCTCCACAGTGTTCTTAATGTCAGACGAGATCACCGGCCAGGCTCGCACGATTGGACCACCAACGATCACTGCTTCAGGCGCGAGACCACGGATCAAATTCGCAATGCCGATCCCGAGGTAATAAGCAGTCTGCTTTAACGCGGTGCGAGCAGCGCCTTCGCTACTGAGCGCCATGTCGATCAGATCACCGAAGTTTGTACCCGGCGTGCCGTTCCGTCCGCCCGATAAATTCTTGAAGCGCGCAAGGGCTGAACGCTCGGAAGCAAATGCTTCCCAACACTCACGACTACCCGACGCGCAAGCGACTGGCGCGCCCTGACCGATCGTCATGTGTCCAAACTCACCTGCCGCGCCGTTTTCACCACGATAAACCTGCCCGTCGAAAACTATGCCCGTGCCGACGCCGTCTTCAACGAGCACGAGAATGAAGTCACGCACTTCGCGAATCTCAGGTCTGCCAAACCATAGCTCAGCCTGCGCCGCAGCGTTTGCGTCGTTGTCCATCGTCACCGGCAATCCAGTCGCAGCGCTGATTTGATTGGCAAGCGGCAGGTTGCGCCACTGGAAAGTCGGGATGAATAACTCTTTGCCTTCCGGATCGACGAGACCGGGAAGGCTGACGCCGATGCCTTCGATCGTGCCGTTATTTCGCCGGATGAACTTGTTCGCTCGATCGATGATCTCTTTCGTGGTCTTTTCGGCGTCGGGATTAGTGTCGAAGTGTTCCTGGTCCAACACGCGACCGGCCAGATCGCTTGTGGCAACGATCGTGCGCGTCGTACCAACGTCTACGCCGATGGCGACAGCGTCTGCCGTACGAAGCGACAGGAGAATCGGAGGTCGTCCACCCGTCGATTCACCACTCACCTCCTCGATCAGACCGTCGACGCGCAACTCCTCAACGATCAAAGAAACTGTGGAGCGTTGCAACGCTGTTTCGTGGGCAATCTCAGCGCGTGAGATTGGACCGCGCTCGCGTACGTAGTTCAGAACAATCTGCCGATTGATATCCCGGATCGTGTTCGAACGCGCTACGTTTGCCTTCTTTAAGTCTATCCGTCGCATACCGCAAAACCGCCGGCGCCGTGCGCCCAAGGAAGGAAGTTAGAAGGAGCGGGGCCAGAATGCAAATAGGTAATCGATAAGAATAATTAGTACATAGCTCAGAATCCGTCAACTGCTTTTGTAGATTAGCCGCAAAGACGTGCAAAAACTGAGCACGTTTATTCTAGCCCTTCGACTCTAAGCGGCGTTATACTTAGCTCCACTCAAAAAATCGGGAGGCCTGCAATGAATCGTTTCACGAACGCGCTTATCCTCCTCCTATTTTTCGTAGCCCCCGTTTTCTCGCAATCTCCTACCGGCGGTCCGCCGCCGATAGATCGTAGTGCAAATACCGACCGCATACGCCAGCAGGATATGAGTAATCGTGAATGGCAACTGCGGAACTTTGGAACACAACCAGGGAAACCGAAGGATGAGCGACAACTCAAAGCGCTGATGGCGCAGACTGAAGAAGACTTCACGCGCATCCTGACCCTGCATAACGAAATCGCCCGCGCACTTTCTTCAAAAAAGGATCTCGATTACCACTTCGTTTCCGACGCGACCGCAGAAATCAAGAAACGCGCCAGTCGAGTTCAATCGACCCTCGCGCTCCGTCTGTCTCCGGACGATGCGCCCGTCAACGAAACATCAGCGCCGGAACTGAAAGATTCATTGATAAAACTCTGCAAAGAGATCCGCAGCTTCGTCACAAACCCGGTCATCGAGAACCCGAATTTAGTGGACGCGACCCAGCTACCTCGCGCCCGCCGGGACCTCGAGAGCCTCATCCAACTCAGTACCCTGATCAAAAAAGACTCCGACAAGCTCAGCAAAAAGAACTAGCGAATATGGATCTGCGTGAGCTCACGACGATTTTGGAGGACACGGAAAGCGCAACGCACCGTCTCTTGCGGATATGGCGCGATGTTCCGCTTTTGCTGATGCTCGATGTGGATTGGGAGCGCGGGCCGCTGGTTTTGATCGGGACCGCGGATCGAATGATGTGGCCGCTGCTTCCGCCGGGCAGCCTGCTACAGTTGGACCAAACGGTCCGAACCGTTGCTGATGGTACTTTTTCGGAGTTTGATCGTCCGATTTACCTGATTGAGTACAGAAGCAGGTTTTTCTGCTGCCATGCTCAGCGCCGCGGCGACACACTCCGGCTGATTTCGCACCGCGAGTCAACCAGGCCGCCGGACATTCCCGTTCCTTTTAAAGAAGCAAGAGTGCGCGGCCAGGTGACTCCGATATTTCGCCCGCTAGCAACCAGAAACAATGCCGGCGGACGATCCGTCGCGCGCCGTCGTTAAATTTCGAACCGGCTTCTTCGTCTTACTGGTCTGCGCACCGGAGGATTATGCAGCGCCTCCAACCGTCGCCATGTCTTGATCGTTGTTAATGAATGAGATGGTGCATATCCGAGTCGCTCCGCTTTGATCGCCAAGCCTGCATAACTCAGAGTCGTTCCTGTCTTTCGTTTCAGTTGAATGAGTGTCTTTGGAAGACACTGATCTCGCCTGATTCCCATCGCGCTCATGTGCGAAATGAAATCGCGATCGGGAAAGAGGAGTTCTGCCGCGAAAATCTCCGCGCCGATCTCGAGAGTCTTGTTCAAATTTGATTGATCGCAATACGAGATGCCGAGATCGCGATCGCGGAAGTAATGTTTTAGTTCGTGGGCCATCGTGAAGACCATTGGATCCTGTGGCAGCCCCTTCGCCAGCATCACCGTGGCCCCGAGATGATCGTTGATAAAAGCACCGCGCAGATTCCTAAATCTATAGGGCCACTCGTCAACTTCGATTCCGTAGTGAGCGTAAATTCTTTTGAGGTCGCTGGGCAGCACGCGTGGTGACGTCAATCCGTGCTCGGCACGCACTTGTCGCGCAAGTAGTTTGAGATCTTCGTAGTATTGTTGAGTGTTCACTTATGTTTTCCCCCTTTTCGACCGGCTTTTGGTCGAGTCTTTCCCTGATAAATACCGCGAGCCCTGCGAAACTCTGCGTACTTTTGCAACTCTTCCAGATCGGCTGGATGGAGTTGGCGTGCAGTACGCAGCAGGGCCTTCAGGCTTTCGTCTTCTCCTTCGTCGACCAGCTCTGGTGGAATGAACGCCAGTATCGAGACTCCAAAGAAGCGTGCGATGTGTTCGACGTCTGTGAAACTCGGACAATACGTTCCTGTTTCCCACCTGGAGATGGTGTTGGGGGCAACCTTCAACTGCTTTGCGAGTATTTCCTGTGAGAGTCCTTCACCGCTGTTGTAGTTGAGGCGCAGATCTCTGATTGTCGCTGCGATGTGATCGAGCAAGTCCATTCCTTATTCCTCTTTTCTCATCCTTTATGAGGACGACATTTCACCAATATCGTTGACAAGGAGGCAGAGGGCTCGTATTATACGCGCACGGCCTTAATTTTCAACTGAATAAGGGCATGACCCTCACATGAAATATCAATTTTTTCGCAAACGTGTATTTCTCGCATCGATTTCAACCGGTCACACTTCTTTCATTCTCGCGGAAGTCGAATCTAGTCGCGGTGGTGAGAACAAGTGGGGCCACTGCATGTTGACGATTGCTGATTGTCGTCGACGGATTCAACTCGAGTTCTTTCTCGGCACTGTGCGTGCCCGGCGTGAGAGTTTGAGAAAACTCGATCTGCTGCTGAAGGTGCTCGGATCGTTTCGCAACGCGCTACTTACCGAGGCGCGTGCGATCACCGAAGCCGAACGCGCCGCCAGACGCAACCGTGTGAGAATCAAACCCGCGAAGCGGGACGACGGATAAGAAGTTTTCTCACGCAAAGACGCAAAGGCGCAAAGTTAAGACCTTCGGTGCCGGAGGTCTTCCTTTGCGCCTTTGCGCCGTTGCGTGAGAAAGGTTTTTACGCGATCACCTGCTTAGCAGGCTGCGGATGTGTTTCTTCCACCTTCTCCCATTTAACGAGTTTCAGATCCAGCACGAAGATCGCGTAGAGCACTGGTACGAGCAGCAAGGTGATGAATGTTGCCACACTGAGGCCGCCGATCTGCGCGTAACACATCGGCTCCCAGAGCGGGCCACCGTGCGATGCCAGCGGGAACAGCGCGATCACCGTGGCGCCGACCGTGATCATCACCGGACGCAAACGCATGATGCCGGCGTCGAGTAATGCCTCAACCAGTGGCGCACCCTCGGCGTGTTTCTCTTCGATGAAATCAAACAACACGATGATGTGACTGACGATCACGCCGACGAGACTCACGATCCCGAGAAACGCCATGAAGCCGAACGGCTGGCCCATGATCCACAGTGCCGCCAGTGCGCCCACCATACCGAACGGCACGGCCGCAAACACGATGAACGGCTTGATCGCGTTCTTGAACTGAAACACAAGCGCCATGAAGATCAACAGCACCGAAACACAGAGCACGATCACGAGGTCTCTAAAACTCTTCACCTGGTCTTCTTCTTCGCCGCCGATCTCCATGCGATAACCGGCCGGCATCTCCTTTTGCAGCTCCATCAATTTCGGACGCGCCGCTTTCATGACTTCAGAAGCGAGCTTCCCATCACCAGGCATCGCCGAAACTGTTATCGTGCGAAACTGATTGCGCGAGCGCATTTTTTCAGTCTGCATTCCATACTCGAGCGACGCCACCTGTCGCAGGTGAATCTTCTGCGAGCCTTTACTTGAATAGACATACAGATTATTGAGATCGCCGAGCTGTGCGCGCTCTTCCATGCGCAATTTCGCAACGACGGGAATCTGTTTGTCGCCCTCGCGAAGCTGCGTTACCTGATGACCTGACATCGCTGACTGCGACGCCATCGCCACATCGTAGTTCGTCAATCCAGCCGTGTTGGCGCGTTCAGAATCAGTCTTGAGTCGAACTGCAAAACTCTCCTCGCCCCAATCGTCGCGAACACGATCAGCAATCGCCGTCTCTTCGAAGATCGCCTTCACACGGTCGGCATAACCTCGCAGCATCGTCGTGTCTTCACCACTGAGCCGGATCGCGACCGGCAATCCGACTGCTTTGCCCGATTCCAATTGCCTGACGTCGATTCGCGCACCAGGGACTCGTTCCGAAAGCGCCTTCTGCAACGGTCCCATGAGATGAGCGGTGTCGTGCTTGTCCTTCACCTGAATGATGATTTGCGCGTAGTTCAACTGCTGCAACTCGGGCGACAACGAGAACCAGAACCGCGGTCCACCACCACCAACGAACGTCGTCAACGACTTCAACACCTCGCGCGGATTACCGTCGTCATCCTTATGATGATGGCCGTACTCCTCAACTACTTCGCGAATGATCTCTTCAGAATGTGCCGCCGCCTCGCGCGTCGCAGACAATGGCGCATCCGCCGGCAGCCAAACATCAACATACGAAAGGTACGAAAGATCCTTCGGGAAGAACTGTGTCTTCAACTGCGACATGAAGATGCCGCCGCCGATGAGAAACAGGAGCGCACCAGCCATCACTTTCCAACGATGATCGATAGCCCATGTACCGATTTTGTAGTAACGAGCGGCGAGACCTTTTTTGCGTCGCTCCGCGATCGGCATTTCATACTTCGGTTTCAGCAGGTAGTAACTCAACAACGGAATGAACGTCATCGACACGAGTCGCGAAGCCACCAGCGAACAGGCAATCACAACGGGCAACGTGTAGATAAACTCACCGGTCGAGCCTTTGATCATCAGGAACGGCAGGTAGGCAACGATGTTCGTGATGGTCGCGTAAAGAATCGCGGTCGCGAGCTTCGTTGGTCCAAGCCACGAGGCAATCACCGGCGGATGACCAATTGCGAGATCTCGCTTGATGGCATCGCCCGCCACGACCGGATCGTCTACGAGCAAGCCGAGCGCGATAATCAACGTCGCGATCGAAACCTGCTGAAGATCAATACCGAGAACGTGCATCATCCCGAACGTCATCGCGAGCGTGACCGGAATCGAAATCGCCATTAACAACGCCGAGCGCCATTCCCAGAAACCAATCAAAGCGATGATGACGACGAGAATGATCGCTTCGTAAAGACTCTTCATAAACAGGTCGATACTTTCTTCGACCTGCAACGGCTGGTCTGAAGTCCGCGCGTAAATCAGGTCGGCCGGCATCTGCTGTTTCAAGTTGTCGAGCGTGATGTCGATTTGTTTGCCAAACTCCGCAATCTGTTCTCCCGATCGCATCTGGACCGAAAGCGTGATCGCGCGACTGCGCTGCCAGTTGCCGTTGCTGTCTTTCCAGTTGAAGAAGTTCTGAAAACGCGCCGGGCTCTCGTAACCACGAACCACATCGACGAGGTCGCGGACGTAAACCATCGTGCCGTTTGACGCACGCACCTGAACGTTGCCGATTTCCTCTACGCTCTTGAACTCGCCGCCGGGTTCGAGCGTCACGTTCTTGCCTTCGACGTTGACCTGGCCACCCGATGTCGAGATGTTGCGGCCGCGCATCGCATCTTCGAGCGTGCCCGGCTGAATATTGTAAGAAGCGAGACGCTCCTGCGAATAAAGCAGAAACACGTTCTCGTTCAGCAGTCCGGAACGGCTCACCTTCGACACTTGCGGAATGGACTTGAGCGTCTTCTCGATCAGATCGGTGTAATCGTCCATCTGACGATAGCTGTACTTGTCGCCAGCGACCGCTTTCAACTGGGCGTCGACTTGCTGCGGATCGCGGACGACCATCGGAGGCCACGCGTCAGGATGAAACTCGGCCGACTGAAGTCGCTCGGCAATGAACTGCTGCACAAACCCGAGCACTTCCTGCTCGTTCTTGTCGCTTGCCCCGTCAAAACCGATGAAGCGATCGCCTTGAATCACGCGCACGTCCGTCGCGAAGTTT
>DASTTS010000374.1:0-7476 GCA_035760085.1 Pyrinomonadaceae bacterium | reverse complement strand
TCTCAGCCGGATCATCGAAATGCTCGAACGCATCGAGCGACAAGATCACATCCGCTTTTTCATCGGTGCGCGTCGTGAACGTACATCGGTCAGCCACACCACGCGCGGCCGCCGCCTCGCGCGCATTCGCCAGCGCACGCTCACGAATATCAACACCAATAACTTTCCGCGCCCCACGCGCCGCGACCTCAACTGCATCCTCGCCATCACCGCAGCCAAAGTCGATCACGACCTTGTCGTGCGTGTCGCGCCAGATGTTTTCACCGAGCAGCTTCTCGATCTTGCTGATGCCCTGATACGCGCTGCCATCGCAGTAACCAGTCTCGCCGTCGACACTGATGCGTCGCAGCAAGTTGTATCCGAGCGTTCCTCCGATAATACCCATTGTTCGCTTCTACGCTCGCGCGGTGGCGAGCACGCCTTCATAAGCACTTTCGACACGCGGCGACGCGACTTCACCATCGATGAAGCGCCGGAACCACATCTCGAGATTCACGAGAGACCATAGTCGCTCCGAATGATTTGCCACACCACGCTGATGCTCGTTGACGAGCGTCCGCACCGTGCCGGCATTGAAAATTCCGCGCTCTGTCGCGCGACTACTCAAAACGTATTCATCCAACACTTGCGCGTATGGTCCACGGAACCACGCACCAACCGGCACCGGGAAACCCATCTTCGGTCGCGTCAGGATCTGTTCCGGCAAAACACCTTTCATGCTCTGTCGCAACACGTACTTCGTGGTCCAACGACGCAGCTTCAAGCGTTCGGGAAGACTCGACGTAAACTCCACCAGCTTGTGATCGAGAAACGGCACGCGACTCTCCAACGAAGCCGCCATGCTCATCTGGTCCTGCTTCATCAGCAGCTCGTGCAGGTACGTTTTGATGTCGGCGTACAGCAGCCGATCGAGCAGCGAGTGGGCGTCAGTTTCGGAAAGCACGCGACGAACGCCTGCATACGGATCGATGCCGCCAATGCGATCGATCGTGTCGCGCGTCAGCAGTTGATTTTGATCGGAACGCGGGAAGACGGCGAAGTTGTCGAAGTAGATGCTCTCGATGTCAGGCGAAAGACTCAGGAAAGTACGACTCAGCTTGGCCCGCAGCTTTGACGCCGACATGCCCGCGATCTGTCCGCGAATCAAATCGCGAACGCCGGCCGGAACCATGCGGTGATAACGCTCGCCGACCGCGAGATTCAGGATCGTCTTGCGATAACGTGCGTAGCCCGCCATCAGCTCGTCGCTGCCTTCGCCGGTCAAAACCACTTTGACGTGTTGCGCAGCCAGCCGCGACACGAAGAAGAGCGCGACGCTTGACGGATGTGCGAGCGGTTCGTCTTCATGCCAGATCAAATCCGGCAGCGCTGCAAAGAATTCTTCCGGAGTGACGACGACTTCGTGATGGTCTGTCTTGTAGGCGTTGGCGACGAGTCGCGCGTATTCGAGCTCGTTCGCGTCGCGTTCTGCGAAAGCGACGGAGAACGTTTTGATCGGCTCGTCGACGAGTGTGCTCATCACGGCGGCGATGGCGGACGAATCGATGCCGCCCGACAAAAACATTCCGAGCGGAACGTCGGCCATCAGTCGCAGTTCTACTGACTTCCGAAACAGCTCGCTCCATTCGGCGATGTAATCGTTATCGCTGTGTCCGTTTGGCGCGACTTTCGCGAAGCTGACGTCCCAGTACTTCTTGATCGTGATCTCGCCGTCGCGCCAGGTAAGTGTATGGCCCGGCATCAGACGTTTGACGCCGGCGAATAGCGTCTCTTCGCCTGACGTTGCGTGGTTCGCGAGATAGTCGGAAAAGGCTGCAAAGTTTAGTTCCGCTTTGACCGCGCGTGCTTCGAGCAGCGCTTTGATCTCGGAAGCAAAGTAGAGCGAGCCGTCGGCGGTGTGAACGTAGTAGAGGGGCTTGACGCCGAGACGATCGCGCGCGATGAACAGCTCGCGCTTGTTGCGATCCCAGATCGCAAAAGCAAACATGCCGCGCAGGTGCTCGACGCAAGCGTCGCCGTAGTCTTCGTAAAGATGGAGAATTGTTTCGGTGTCGCAGTGAGTGCGGTAGACGTGGCCGCGTGCTTCCAGGTCTTCCCGATAGTCGGCATGGTTGTAGACTTCGCCGTTGTAGACGATGTAAAGCGAGCCGTCTTCGTTGGTCATCGGTTGATGACCGGAAGCAACGTCAACGATGCTGAGGCGGCGATGGCCGAGTCCGACGTTCTCGTCGATGTAGATCCCTTCGTCGTCCGGCCCGCGATGCGTGATCACATCGCGCATCGTTTTCAGCTCAGTGGCGTCAACACGACGGCGCGACCGGCTTGAAAACGCAATTCCATTGATTCCGCACATATAATTTTTTTAGCCACAGATTACACAGATGAAAAACGTATTTCCTCTGGCTCTCCACCGCTAGCCTTTGTTCGCTGCCAAGTGTACTCGACCCCTTTTACGATCAGAAGGTCACGGGAGTGTTCCGATCGGATCTCGAACCCAAGCCCGTCCGAACCCTCGATCTCCTCGACGCTGCGCCCATTTGGAAGCAGGAACGTGATGATTTCAAATGCGCCCTCCGCCTCGGCCGAAAACACGCACACCGGGGCCGGCGCTCTTTCTCCATAACAGTGCGAAACCCAGCCATCTTCCTCTCTCCAGCGTCCGCCGGGCGCAAAACTCGCGATTTTTAGCCCTCCAGCCTCGGGCGACGTCCCCGAATCGAAGTGAAACCACAGGTCGACCTGGTGCTTTCCGCTGAGCTCGACCCGGTCGCGGACGAGCCAGTAATCGCCTTTCAGGAAGAGGATGCTGCGCGTGTGAATGCCCGGGCGCGATAACTGCTCGTAACCGCGATGCCGGCCTGCGACAAACGTAAACCGCGGGTTCTCGATCCATGCCGTGCGCTCGCAGCTCGTGATTGTCTGCCACGAAAAAGGGCCGGCGGAGATGGATGACGACTGGCCGTCGACGGTCAGCGTGTTGTGCGCGGCTGAGCTGCGAAACCAGTCGCGCATCTCTTTCGCACCCGTGTAGGTGAACGTGCCCGGATCGACGAGGAGGGTGCGACCATTCGCGGCGAGGTCAATGGCGAGCGCGTCGGCGTGCGCGTGCCCGCAGTTCGCCATGCCGTGTGGTCCACAGTCGAAGAGCAGGTAGTTTGACGTCGGCGACCAGCCGTCGCGCATGACGTAGTAACCGCCTTCGCGAAACTCTACTGATTCTTTGTTTGGCTGTTGTGCTTCGATTTGGTCGAAACGACGCAAGCCTTCGACGCCGAGCAGCCATAACGTCTCTTCAGCCGCGCCGCGGGAGACGAATTTGTAGTCGCTACGATTAAAGAGCACTGCGCCTGTTGATAACAACGAGCGAAAGTCATTCGCAGGACGATCGTCGAGCATGACGAGACGCCCACCGTCGTCGTCGCCGAAGAGCGGCGTCGTGCCGTCCGGGCGCGTGATGTACATCAGGTGGTCCAACAATAGCTCGAGCTTTGGTTTCAGCTCGTGCGGCAACGTGAGACCGTTGACCTGTAGCAGGATGGCGAGGTGAATATAAAAGTCTGTCGTGTAGCGGTGATAGTAGCTCGACTGCTCGAAGTAGACGCCGTCAGCCTGGACGTGTCGCGGAAGCTGTGCGACGAGAATCTCGAGGCCTAGTGTGCGCCAGCGATCCGCGTCGCGGAATTCGGGGAGCAGCAGGCCGATGTAGAAGAGGCCGAGAGCTTCGCCTGTCAGATGCGTGTTCGGACTGAAGTAAGTTGAGAGAAACGTCTCGAGGTGCAGCGCGTTCAGGTAAAGAAACTTCAGCATCCGCGCAACGAGATCAGTGTTTAGCGACGGTGACTCTTTGAAGAACTGAAGCGCCCAGAGCCACGAGATCGAGCGAAACGCGATCTCGAGGCTGCTGGCCCAGTTGATGCCGAGCTTTGGCGGGTTCTGGTCCATCCACGACGTGACGTGCGACGCGAAGACTTCTGCGTAGCGCTCGTCGCCGGTGAGCCAGTACGCGCGGCCGAGCGTGAGGAAGTACTGGTGCCGGTTTAGCTCCCACGTGATTTTTTTGTCGCCGGCGAGTTGTGCGTCGAGGTAGTTGAGCTGACTCCAGTGCAGGAGCGGCGTGCGCTTGCCTGACATCGGTTCGAGATGCCAGTCGGGCGACTTTCCGAGGTTCAGATCGCGCAGACCGAGAAGGTTGAACGTGCCTTCAGAGATGCGATCGGCTGTTTTGATGATCTGTTGTTCCGCATCGGGCCAGCGGCGGCGAAATTCGGAAACCGTTTCATCTTTTGACTTGAACGATGGAAAGAATTGCGGCTCTGTTCTGGACTTGTGCTTCAGCTTGAGCAACTGTTCGTCGCTCGGCAGGCTTGCCTGTTTCGACCAGCCGCTGCGCTCGGACAGAATCGCGACCTGCTGCGCCACGCGCACACTGATCTCATCCATCCTCAGCCGCTTGAGTTTTTTGATTTTGGTTGTAAAGGAACTCATTTTAGACAGGATTACAAGATTTTTCAGGATTGACAGGATTAAATTGTAAATCCTGAAAAATCATGTCAGTCCTGTATAAGGCTTTAACTCTATCACCTCATACATCTCGGAGACGGCGCGGGTGGTGGCGGTGCCGGGTTCGTAGAACATTTCACCGGCTACGAATTGGCGCGAACCCGACTTCGCATTCGGGTCGCCGAAATTTTGATCGACTGCGGCGCACAATTCATCGATATTCAAAACACTCGTCGACGCATCGGACATCAACTGCACATAAACCGGCTCGATATCCGTCTTCTCCAACAACTCCGGTACGTGAATACGAATCAACGGCCGATCCAGCAACAAATACTCAAACCCAACCGAGCTGTGATCCGTTATCAAAAGATCCGCCGCCGCCAGATAGGTAGAAGAATTGCTGCCCGTCGCGAGCACTCCACCATTCGCTTTCAACAACGGCTCCAATCGCGTGCCCCAATCGACACCGCCCGAGTGGTAATCGTCAGCCTGTCGCGAACGATCATGCAGCTTGACGATCACTGCATAACCTGCGGCGCCGAGTCTCTTCACGATGTCCTCGCCCATCGTGGCCACAGACGAATACCTGGACCACGTCGGCGCGTACAAAACAGTCTTTCGTGACGGATCAATACCGATCGAGCTCAAGATCGCGTCGCGCTGCAAAGTCCCATCGACGAGACAATCCAGCCGCGGCATCCCGATCAAACGAATCGCCGGACTATCCGCGTCAACCGCGCCCGTGTCGATGAAATTTTGCAGTCGCCGCTTGTTGATAAAGAACAGCCGGTGCCAACCGCGCATCGAATCCGCGGGTGAATCATAGACCGTTCGATACTTCCCGGCCACGCCATGAAACGTCTGCACGCGACGCGTGCCGCGCGGCAACCGCGCCCACAGAAAATCAGCCGTCAGATACGCATCGAAATGCATCAACGCAGCGGCTTTTGGTTTGACTAACTGGTGTGGCGGTCGGGCGTCGGCGTAGATTTGTTTGAGAAGTTGCGGGCTCTCGCTGGCAGTAAGAAAGATCTTGATGCGGGGATCCTTTTGCAGTCGTTCGACGATCGGTGCGACCGTCGCATAATTCATCGCGGTGCGGCCATCGATGAGGATCTGCCGTCGCTCACCGCCGCGACTTCGCTGCCAACGTTTGTCCAGCCCACGCAACCACTCAATGTAGTCACGTGAATTCATACACGGGAATCAGCCATCGCGTCGATCTGCGGAAACACTTCCTCTTTTGCCCTACGATAATCTTCGGGAAAATCGATCTCGATCCACGGGTAATCTTCGGTGCTGATAGCGTGCAACGGAAAACGCGTCGCAAATTCGCGAAAGGCGCGCGGCGCCCAGTCTTTTAACTGCCCGCGCGAGATCAGCGTGTCCATCTCTTCAACAAGCCGTCGTGCCCCATCAGCGCTGAACTTAACGATGCCGACATTCTCACCGTCAGCTTCAGCCGGATCCATATCCTTGCGAATATCCACCACGAGGCCATCGCTGAGTTTTACCTTCATCTCTTCGTCGCCGAGATGATTGTTGTTCTTGTCAACCAGATCGATCAGCAGCGCATCCGCGGCAGGCGATGTCAACAGTCGCGCCAGCAATTGCGGATGAAACAGCACGTCACAATTCAGCACGACAAACCCGTCGAGCAAATGTTCGCGCGCCAGCCACAACGAATACATGCTGCTCGTCTCTTCAAAACGTGAGTTGATGACGAACGAAGCCGCGTGCTCGTAGCGCCGTCGGATCCGCTCCGCTTCGAAGCCGAGCACGATAACGATATCGTTGATCCGGCACTCACGCAGTGTTGCTATCTGGCGGTCTAAAAGTGTTTCACCGCCAACTTCAAAAAGGCATTTCGGCTTCAGATCGACACCGTTCAGTCGTGTTCCTTTGCCGGCCGCAAGAATGATCGCTTTCATTAGTTGTCCTGGGTAACCAAACTCCGGCGCGGGATGGGCTGCCGCCGGTCTTTCCACCGTTCCTTCACAACACCCGCAAAGAACCACAGGCCCAGCTCGTTTTCGAACGCCGTAACTTCATCGCCGCGCACCGTCGCCGAGATCGTTTTGAAAAACGACTGGAGATACGTGCGAAACATGTAGCGCGGAACGCCGGCGATATGCGGCACCTTGGAAAAGTCCACTACGCTGTCTTCGGGCGATTCCATGTCGAGCCCTTTCGTCTTGTACATCAGCGCGCGACTGATGCCGTGCCAGTAAAACCAGCTTCGAAAGTATTTCTTCGTCAGACGGTCAGTTGGGATAACGTGATGCACAACCAGATCGGGTGAATAGAAGCCTTTCAGATTCGCCGCCCGCGCGCGCTGGCACCATTCGCGCACTTCCTGTCCGAGAAGAGTTCCGGCTTTGCGGCCGTAAGCGTTGTCCCAAAGCCCTGCACGATCGAAAGCCTCGCGCCGGAAAACCATGTTGACGCCGATCGCGACGTAGTCGATCAGCGGCAATGGCTTTGGACCGTAGTCGAGCAAGGCGATGACTGCCCAGTGAATGCTGCGTGTTTCAGGAAGCCATGCGGGGCGTTTTCCCGACCAGATCGGGAGCGCTTTGCCGCCGAGGTAATCGCAGTTCAGTGTTTGGAGTGCCCGCTCTGCGTTCGTGAGCCAGTCAGGCTCGAGACGCACGTCGTCGTCAGTGGTGGCAATGATTTCGCCCTGGGCGGCGCGGATTCCGGTGTTCAGGGCGGCGGAGCGACCTTGTTCGCGTTCGAAAAGATAGTGCAGCGGGACGGGAAAGTTTTCGGCGGCTTTGAGAACGACTTCTTTGGTGTTATCGGGCGAGTTGTTGTCGACGATCAGCACTTCCCACGGATCCGCGACCTGAAGCTTGCTCATCGATGCGAGGGTCTTTTCCAGCTCCTCGGCGCGGTTGTAGGTGGCGATAACGACAGAAAACTTCATGACAACAGATTCAGTGAACTTTAGCACATTTCAAATTCAGGTCT
>DASTTS010000373.1:0-5446 GCA_035760085.1 Pyrinomonadaceae bacterium | reverse complement strand
TTTCAGTGGACCTTTGTTCAGTCGTAGTCGCTGAGCAACTGCCTTGATCGCGTCCTTCTGGCCGATAACACGACGACTCAACATCGATTCAGTCATCGCAAAGCGATCGCCTGTGTCGCGGAAGATCATGTCGCGCGGAATCCGCGATTCCTGCGAGATCACGTCGATAACGTGTTCAGGCCGGACCACCATCTTCTGCGGCTCGTTGATCTCAACCTTCACTGCCGCCGTGTCGAGCCAGCCGATGGCTTTGTCAGGCAGGTGCAGATTGCGGATGTACTTTGGCGCCATTTCCAATGCCGTGTTGATGGCTTCGTCCGAAATCTTGACAGAGTAGTTTTTTTCGAGTCGCGGACGCAGACCGAGCAGGATCTCCTTGGTCTCGTTAATAGTAGGCTCGACGACTTTCACCATACGGAAGCGACGTGCGAGTGCTTCGTCGTCAGCGATGTACTCTTTGTACTCCGAAAGCGTAGTCGCGCCGATGATGCGCAGCTCGCCGCGCGCCAACGCTGACTTAAACATGTTGGCCGCATCGGAAGACGTACCGAGCGCCGCGCCGGCGCCGATGATCGTGTGTGCTTCGTCGATGAAGAGAATCAGGTTATCGCGTTCTTTGACCTCGTCAATGATCCCCTTGATTCGTTCTTCAAACATGCCTCGCAGCATTGTTCCTGCCACGATGCCACCCATTTGTAGTTGCACGATGTGAGACGAACGCAGACGCGCCGGAACCTTTTCCGGTTCCAACTCGATCAAACGTGCGAGTCCTTCGATGACTGCAGTTTTGCCTACACCTGGCTCACCCACGAGCATCGGCGAATTCGCACGCTCGCGATGACACAGGATCTCGATGATCTGCTGTATTTCTTTTTCTCGTCCGATGGTGGGCGGAATCTTATCGGCTCGAGCAAGCCTGTTGAGTGAAACTCCGAAGTGTTTCAGATAAGGCGGAAGCTCAAATTTCTTCCGGTGTAACTCTTCTTCCTGTTCCCGCTTTTGCACCTGTGCACGCACGTTTTCCTGAACAGCTTCAGGGCTTGCACCCATGTTTCTCAGTACGTCAACGAACAGACTATCGCCGGTGCTCAATGCTTCAAAGATGTCTGTCGCTTCAATCACCTTACGGCCCTGCATTCGGGCACGTTCCATTGCGCGCTTAAACAGGTCAGTCGTATCCGGGCCGATGCGAAATCCTTTTCCAACATGTTGTTGCCGGCTGTTGGTGAGGCGCTTCTCAATCGCCATTTTAACCACGACCGGGTCAAGCGATAACTCACGCATCGTGGAGTTGAACATGTCAGGCTCCTCAATAGTCAAAGCCTGGAGGATGTGCTCCACAGATACGAAATTTTGGTCGCGACGTCGCGATTCATTCAGTGCATGTTCAAGAATGCGCTGACCGCTGTCGCCGAATTTGTCTTTGTATGAACCTAAATCAACCATATCTCTTTTACGACCGTCGCACTCTTTCTGATCAGCATTTAGTGCGACGAATCACTCACTTTCAAACAACTCGGCCCTATCCAAGTTGCTGCACTTGGATGTCGCCAGCATAAGCGCCGTTGCGTTTCAATGCAATAACATTCCTGGCGAGCGGTTGATGCAAATTTGCTGCCGTTGATCTGCGTTGTAGCCTTGGATTTCTCTGCGTACTTCAGCGTACTTTGCGTTTAATCTCTATTTTTTACGTAGAGAACGCTGAGGTACGCAGAGAGCCGCAGAGATCGGGCCATCTCTTAATAGTCGTAGTCGTCACCGCCGGACGCCGGCGGGCCTGCTTTCCTCTTCTCCGGCAAGTCGGTTACAGCAGCCTCAGTTGTTAGCAACAACCCCGAGATGGACGCGGCGTTCTGTAACGCTGTGCGCACAACTTTGGTTGGATCGATGATGCCAGCCGCGGCAAGATCTTCGATTTCGCCGGTAACGGCGTTGTAGCCTCTGTTTCCTTTCAACTGTTGGACTTCTCCAACGACCACTGCGCCTTCTGTTCCGGCGTTCTCTGCAATTCTTCGGAGCGGCTCCTGGAGAGCACGCTGCACGATTTTCACACCGGTACGAACGTCCGGATCTTCATGGTCGTGGTTCTCGAGCACTTTCGCTGCACGTAACAGCGCCACACCGCCGCCAACGACGATGCCTTCCTGCGCGGCTGCTTTGGTCGCATTCAACGCGTCTTCAACGCGCATCTTGATTTCTTTCATCGCGGTCTCAGTCGGCGCACCGACTTTGACAACCGCCACACCACCGGCAAGTTTTGCAAGTCGTTCTTGAAGCTTTTCACGATCGTAGTCAGACGTGGTTTCTTCGATCTGTTTGCGAATCGTAGCCACACGACCTTGTATGGCTTTGCTGTCGCCGCCACCCTCGACTATAGTCGTGTTCTCCTTGTCGACGAGCACGCGTTTCGCAGTGCCGAGATCTTCGAGTGTGACGCTGTCTAACTTGATACCGAGATCTTCAGTGATAACTCGTCCACCAGTCAGGATCGCGAGATCTTCGAGGATGGCTTTGCGACGATCTCCAAACGCGGGTGCTTTTACTGCGCACACCTTGATCGTGCCGCGCAAGCGATTGACTACGAGTGTTGCCAGTGCGTCGCCCTCGATGTCTTCTGCGATGATCAGCAGTGCGCGTCCGGCGCCGGCAGTTTGTTCCAGTAGCGGCAGCAGATCGCGCATCGCGGAGATCTTCTTGTCGTAAAGAAGAATGTAGGGCTCGTCGAGAACTGCTTCCATGCGATCGGCGTTCGTCGCGAAGTATGGCGACAGGAAACCACGATCGAATTGCATTCCCTCGACGATCTCCAACTCAGTTAGCAAGGTCTTCGATTCTTCAACGGTGACGACGCCGTCTTTGCCGACCTTGTCCATCGCTTCGGAGATCAATTGGCCGATGTGGCGATCGTTGTTTGCAGAGACGGTGGCAACGTTCGTCAGCTCGTCCTTGCTCTTGACCGGCTTTGACATGCGTTCCAGCTCCGCGACGACTTGCTCGGTCGCAAGCTGAATACCGCGTTGCAAAGACATCGGATTTGCGCCGGCGGCGACGTTCTTCACGCCTTCACGAAAAATGGCTTGCGCGAGGACAGTTGCAGTCGTGGTGCCGTCGCCTGCTTTGTCGTTGGTTTTGACGGCGACCTCGCGGACCATCTGCGCGCCCATGTTTTCGTACTTATTCTGGAGCTCGATCTCTTTCGCCACGGTCACGCCGTCTTTAGTGATCACTGGCGAGCCAAATCTCTTGCCTAGCACAACATTGCGACCTTTTGGTCCAAGCGTCACACGCACCGCATTGGCGAGCACGTCCACACCTTGAAGCATCAAGTTGCGTGCTTCCTCTCTAAACTTCAGCTCTTTTGCCGGCACTCTGTTTTCTCCTCAATCTGTGTTATCTGTGGCCTGCCTGGCCTGTCTTGATGCGCGTCCGACTTTAACTCGCGCAGGTCGCAGCAGACGATCTCCCATTCGGAAACCGCGACTATATTCCTCCAGCACCATTCCGTCCATCTCGCCGTCAGTTTCTTCAGTGTCCACGGCCTCGTGCAGCTCGGGATTAAACTCTTCACCAACAGACTGAATTGGTTCCACTCCCGCGTTTGCGAGCGCAGCTTCAAACGTCGTCGCGATACTGCGAATGCCTTCGAGAATTGCTTCGCGCGGCGCATCTCCGGATGCGGCTGCTCGGTTCAAGTTGTCGAGAGCGGGAAGCAGCGACGCGATGAACTTCGCCTTCTCGCCGGTGGCGCGCTCATCCGCCGAACGATTCAAACGCTGCCGCGTTTCGTCAGTCTCACGTTGCAGTTGTTGCCGCAACTGATCGAAACGTGCCTGGACCTCCTGTACCTGTTTTTCAGCCGCCTTCGTACGCGCTTCGAGCTCTTCGACGTACACGGGCTTGAGGCTTGGCTGTTCGGTTTCGGTGTTTGTGCGTTCTGTTTCTTCGTCGTTGAGATACACGCGACGACGATCCGTCACCCTTAGCTCGTTCTCTTCGTTACTCATAATCGGCCTGTCCTAACTAATTTTGATATCGATCCTCTTCGGCTTCTGCTCAGTTCGCTTCGGCAGACTGATCTGCAAAACACCGTCTTTGTACTCCGCCCCGATCTTTCCCTGATCGACCGACCCCGGAACACTGTATGTGCGCAAAAACTTTCCGCGCGGTCTTTCCGTCCGGTGTTGCCGCGGCTCCGCAATCGCGCGCGTGCCTTTCACCACCAGCCGGTTATCGTCGATATCGATTTCCAAAGCATCACGATCGATTCCCGGCAAGTCGAGCGCGATTAAGTAACCCGACTCAGTTTCGTAAATGTCGGAAGCCGGCGTCCAATCCGCTCGCTCAAACTCATCGCCGGCGCCCGCATCCGTCTGGTTGCGCCGTTGTGTGGCATCTTCAAACAACCTGTTCATTCGATCTTGCAGCACCATCAAATCCTGTAAAGGGTTCCACTGTTGTGACATCTTTTCAAAACTCCTCAAGCGGTCGCAAACGCCGCGTCAGTCTTAAACTCCATCACGTCGCCCTTCGCCGACACTCTCACGGTCTGCCCGGGCAAAATCTCTCCCTGCAAAAGCTTTACCGCAAGCGGGTTCTGAATCAGCGACTGAATTGCACGCTTCAATGGCCGTGCGCCGTAGGTCGGGTCGTAACCCTCGCGCATCAAGAGTTCGCGCGCGGATGGTTCCAACACGAGCGTCACGTTTCGCTCGTTCAACATTGAAGTTAGTCGTTCCAGTTGAACGTCGATGATCTTGCCGATCTGTTCGCGCGAAAGCTGGTGGAAGACCACGATGTCGTCGATACGATTCAGAAACTCCGGCTTGAAATTAAGCCGCAACTCCTGCATGACAGCTTCACGCACCTGTTTCTCGTCGCCCTCGGCAGCCTGGATCTCACGCGAGCCGAGGTTCGAAGTCATGATCAGAACGGTGTTCTTGAAATCAACCGTTCGACCTTTCGAATCCGTCAGTCTGCCGTCGTCGAGAATTTGAAGCAGAACGTTGAAAACGTCTGGATGTGCTTTCTCGATCTCGTCGAAGAGAACGACTGAATACGGCCGGCGACGCACTGCTTCTGTGAGCTGTCCACCTTCGTCGTAACCAACGTATCCCGGCGGTGCTCCGATCATGCGTGCGACAGCGTGCTTCTCCATGTACTCCGACATATCGAGCCGGATCATCGCCCGTTCATCGTCAAATAGGAATTCCGCAAGCGCGCGTGCAGTTTCAGTCTTGCCAACACCGGTTGGACCAAGAAAGATAAACGAGCCAATCGGACGATTCGGATCCTGCAAGCCTGCGCGTGCACGCCTGACGGCGTTTGCAACTGCTGCGAGTGCTTCTTCCTGACCGATAACGCGATTACCGAGACGGTCTTCCATCGTAACGAGCTTCTGCATCTCGCCTTCGAGCATTCGCGAAACGGGAATGCCCGTCCACTTCGC
>DASTTS010000372.1:0-9750 GCA_035760085.1 Pyrinomonadaceae bacterium | reverse complement strand
GATTACACGATGTCCGTCGCCAACAGCGTCGCGATGGATCTGAAGCGTGTCCTGACCGTACTCGAGATCGTAGGAGATTGAGGCACACTCAGCAGGCAGTTTGCGCGGCTTGCGGACGGGCACGAATCCCGCACCGAGGTGATACGCCAGCGCCGGTGCGAAAATGAATCCGCGCGCCTCGATGCCGATCACGGAATCAACCTTCTCACCTTCAAACTCCGAAGCGAGCGCGTCAACCGTGTTGCGCAAACCTTCGGGATGCTTCAGCAACGTCGTGATGTCATAAAAATTGATGCCGGGCTTGGGAAAGTCCGGCACTTCGCGAATCAAAGATTTTAGATGGTCCATCGTCTCAGTTTATCTCTCAATCCTAAACGCAGAATAAGTGCCCGTCGGCTCCAGAACTATCTCTTCCACTTGATCAACTACAGCCCACTGCGGTCCAGTCGCGAGATCGTGTTTGAAAGCTTCAACGCTGCTCGCCGGTCCTTCCGCAAATGCTTCAACAGTTCCATCCGCGCAGTTGCGCACGTAACCAACTACCTGATGCCGTGCTGCCGCTCGCTGCGCGAAGAAACGATACCCGACTCCTTGCACCTCGCCTTTGATAAAAAACTTTCTCGCAACTCCCATCTTCGTGAACCTACTTACACCTGAATAGCTCGCCCGCTTTTCCCTTCTCCAACGTGAACGTTTCCTCGTCTGAATCGCTGAGTTTGAGCTTGAGCGTCATCGTGTTGCCTTTGATCGATCCGGTGTAAGTGGCAGGATGATCTTTCGGAGTTTCATCGGCGCGCACCGGCCCGCCGCGTTGCATTCGATGCGTGCCGCGCAAATTGAAATTGCCATTCGCATCGACAACCAGCGGTCCCTGGATGACGCCCGTCGCACAGTCGTATTCGATCGTGGCGGACTTCGCGTGAACCGTCATTTGAATGTGTTGTCCGCCCCAGGTTCCGGTGGGAATGCGATGCATTTTTCGGGTCTCCGCGACGACGGAAAATACCACCAACGCCATAACAACAAAAACAGTGCTCGGCTTCCAATACATAAGCGTTCGCATTGTAGGGTTCAAGGAAGTTTCACGCAAAGGCGCAAAGAGAGCAAAGACGCAAAGAAGATTTCTCACCTCACACACAGAAACTTTCTGACAATTCATCGCGTAGTACGCTAAACTACGGGTGAGAAGACCTTTCATCCAAATCTGCGTAGCTCATTTCGGTTTTTCGGGTAATTGATCAGTCTCCTTTCTCTCGAGACAGGGTTTGATCTCGGATCAAACCCTGATCTCTTATTCTTTGTTATTCAAAGTGAGGACTCCCAGAATATGCGACGCTTAATCGTGACCTGCCTATCAATGCTCCTGCTGATAGCTACGGTCTCCAATTTCACCAACATTCCCAGAGCTCAGGCTAAACCGCTCAACATTCCGGTCGTCTATTACAAACTTCCGAACGGCCTCAAAGTCGTGGTCTCGGAGGATCACAACGCGCCCGTTGTAACTGTCGCTGTCTATTACAACGTCGGCTTCCGTCTCGAGCCCAAGGGCCGCACCGGCTTCGCGCACCTCTTCGAACACATGATGTTCCAGGGCTCGGCGAACGTGAAGAAGTTTGAGCACGCAAAGTTCGTCGAGGCGAACGGCGGCAGCTTGAATGGCCACACGGATTTTGATTACACCAACTACTACCAAACGATGCCCAGCAATCGCGTAGAGCTCGGAATCTGGCTTGAATCCGACCGCATGCGCTCGCTCGACATCAGCGAAGAAAATCTGAAGAACCAGCAGGCAGTAGTCAGCGAAGAGGTTCGCGTAAATGTGCTGAATCAGCCTTACCAGTTCTTCGAGTGGATCAGTCTCTGGGAAAACGCTTTCACGAATTGGAACAACTCGCACAACGGTTACGGAGACCTCGCCGAAATCAATGCCGCGACTATCGAAGACGTTCGCAACTTCTTCAAGACTTACTACGCGCCAAACAATGCCGTGCTGACGATCGTCGGCGATGTTGACGTGAACGATGTCAAGAAGATGGTCGAGAAACACTTTGCGGGTATTCCGAGCCAGCCGATGCCGGCGCGCGCCGATCTCAGCGAGCCGCAACAAACAAAGGAGAAGCGCGTCTCGCAGACTGACAAGCTCGCAAACCTGCCCGCACTCGCAACCGGCTATCACCTGCCGCCGCAAAACTCGCCCGACTTTCCCGCGATGGCGTTGTTGGTCCGGATCCTTCAGGTCGGCGAAAGCTCGCGCTGGTATCAACGTCTCGTGAAAGAGAAAGAGCTGACACTCGATCTCTCGGGCGGTCTTAACTACTTCGGCAACGAGTTTGATTACACCGGACCGATGATCATGACCACTCGCACAACGTACAAGCCAGGTCACACCGCGGATGAAATCATCAAGGAAATGGACGCGGTGATCGCAGACATCACGACCAAAGGCATCACCGACAAGGAACTGTCAGACGCAAAGGTGAGTTATCGCTCGAACCTCTACGACCAGCTCGAAGGAAGTATGGGCAAAGCACACTTGCTGTCAGCGCTGGCGCTATTCCGTGACGATCCGCAGCAGATCAACTCGTTGTTGTCGCCGTTTGAGAGCGTCACCGCAGCGCAGGTCAAAGCTGCTGCCGCGAAGTATCTGGTGCCTGCGAATCGCACCGTGATCGATCGCGTTCCGGAAGCAAAGGCCCAGCCCAAATCAGAGAAGTAACGACGGATTCACCGAAAGGTATCGAGATGAAAACACTACTCGCCATCATACTGTTCACCGCTACTGCATTCGCACAACAGAAGACGCCGCCACCGCCTGGCGCGGCGCGGCCTCTGAATCTTCCAAAGATCACTGAAAAGAAACTCGCAAACGGCTTGACGGTCGTGCTTGCGCCGCTGCCAAACGTGCCGAAGGTCTCCGCGATGCTGACGTTTCGCTCGGCAACTACGGCCAGCGATCGCGCGGCGCATCCCGGCATCGCGCAGATCGCAGCGTCAGTCGCAAACGAAGGTACTGACACACGCACCAGCAAACAGATCAAAGAAGAACTGCGCTCCATCGGCGGGTCACTCGGGCTCGGCAGCGATGCCGACTCAACGACAATGACCGCCACTTCCCTGTCTGAATTTTCCACACGACTGTTTGACTTGATGAGCGACGTGGCCCAACACCCGTCGTTTCCGGAAACGGAAGTCAAGCTGGCCCAGGAAAACACAATCCAGCAGATTCGCGCAGGCCGTGCAGATCCGGGCTTTCTCGTCAACGAGCGATTTCAGAAGGCAGTGTTCGGCAATCACCCGTACAGTTTTGTCGTGCCGGATGAGAAGTCGATCAGCGCGCTCACGCGCAACGATCTGCGCGCGTTTGTGACCAAGTTTTATATTCCGAATGCGGCGCATCTTGTCGTCGTCGGCGATATCGACGTCGACAAGACGTTCGCGGAAATCGAGAAGGCATTTGGCAGTTGGAAGAGTGGGACGGTGCCGCCCGATGAGAATCCGCCGGTGCCGAAGCGCGAGAAGCGTCAGATCTATTTTGTGAACCGGCCCGGCTCGATTCAGTCGGCCATCTACATCGGCAACGTGAGCATTCCCCGTAAAGACAAAGACTATTTTGCGATTCGCACTGCCGATACGATCTACGGCGGCTCATTCTATTCGCGACTGACACGCAACATACGCGAGACGAAAGGCTACACGTATTCACCGTTCAGCTCGTCGAATACACGAGCGAAGACTGGATCATTCTTAGCGGGCGCTTTCGTGCGTAACGAAGTAACTGGTCCAACGTTGCTCGAGATCTTTTACGAGCTCGACCGGATGCGCGTGCTGCCGGTGACAGATGAGGAGCTGAGTGCGGCGAAGGAATACAGTACTGGTAACTTTTCCGTCGAACTTGCGAGCCAGATCGGGCTTGCGGGTCGCATCAGCACGGTCTACACGTACGATCTCGATAAGAACTTCATCAACGACTTTCGACCGAAGATTGAAGCGCTCACCACCGCCGATATTCAACGTGCGGCAGCGAAGTACTTCGATACTTATCGCGCGGCGATCGTGATTGTGGGCGACTGGGATAAGGTCAAGGACCAGGTCACGCCGTTTGGTGAGGTGACGATCTACGATGCGGAAGGCAATGTTGTAAGCAAATCGTAAACAGGATTTACAACAGGCGGGTTATGAGATTAGCCAGGTCAGGTAGTTGCCGAACTGGTTGATCATGATCCCGCCTTCTTGCATCAAGCCCGTCACGATCAGGATCAAGCGGTCGCCGAGCACGAATGGTGCGAAGGCGAGCGAGATCGAGCCAACCACAAGCAGGTTCGAAGCGAGCTCTGAGAAATCAGTCTTCTTCATATTGAGTCTCCAATACAGTTGCTCAGGGAGAGCAGGAGGAAGGGGCACACGTGATGGCAGCAAGCGTTATGCCGCCGACCCGCGTGTGCTTGAAGAAATCTCGAAAATCATATGGATCAGTAGTTTACATGGTTTGGTGCGGTTTGATGGTCCAACTAAAAACATGTCAATGTTCGGTCAGTGTGCTAAGCCTCTGGCAAACTGATTGGTGATCAGATTTTTTCCCGCAAAGGCGCAAAGGACGATCACGCTTCGTGGTCCCTCTTTGCGCCTTTGCGTCTTTGCGGGAAACTTCTTTCTTTCAATCTGACATCGCTGTAACCGAATTCAAACCAATTTGACTAAAGTTCAGTCAACTCCACCAATCTCCGCACTCTCACTATGTGGAATTTTGACGGAAGAACTCTCGTGGCACCGCGCTTGCTCAATGGCCCAGTGGTCATTCGACTTGGACCACAAATTCTTTTTGGACCACCACGATGGGAATGAAGAAGAACAAACAATCGCCCCGAACCCTTCACGGCTTCTCGACCGTCGAACTCGTGATCACAGCAACGATCCTGACGATCGTTACCGGCCTTGGCCTGATGGGAATCAGCCGCGCTAAAGCAAGCATTCGTCTGGCGGGCTCAGCCCGCGAGTTTGCGTCTTACATCGAAAAAGCCCGCCTCTATTCCATTCGCCGTCACGCTGACGAAGCAAGCAAGCGAGCCAGCGTCGCGATCAATGATGATAAGAACAGCTACGACGTAACGATGGACCTCGACGGTGACGGTGGCATGGACACGCGCACCATCAATCTTCCGTCCGGAATGGAGTTCAAAACAGTCGAGACGATCGCTTTCGACTGGCGCGGCCGCACCTGGAACACTGCCGGTGGAAATACCGAGTCGAACGCGCAGGTCTCGATCACTTTGAAGTACGGCTCGGATGCAGTCTCAATCGACGTCACCGGCTCAGGCGACATCACGATCGACAGCAAAGTTTTCGACGACGAAGTACCACAAGTTGAGCTTAAAGTCGGTGACCTGGCAGCGGGCGCGACTCCCGTACCGACACCTGACACAACCACGCCTTCTCCCACGCCTGATGGCACTGGCGGAACAGATCCGGTTGATGGCGCGGACCCGAATGCGACACCAACGCCAACACCTGGCGATGGTACTTCGCCGACTCCCGATCCAACGCCAACGCCCGATCCAACGCCGACGCCGCGCGCTACACCAACACCGCGCGCTACACCGAGCCCAACCCCGACTCCCGCGGTTTGCACGATCACGACGGATCCTTCGTCGCTAAGTCTTAGCTTGCTGGGCACCGGCACGATCAAGGTCAGTCATAGTTCTTCGACGAGCGTTTCGATCTCTGCGAGTTCGAGCAAGCCTTCGGATTTGCAAGTAACTCCGAGTTCAGCTCAAACGATCAGCGCTGGAGGCTCAGCAACATTCACACTCAAATCAAAGAAAACAATCGGAATCTACTCAGTTACGTTTAGTGCCGGTTGCGGATCGAAAACGGTGCCGGTCATAGTCATTCTCTAAAGACCCGGAAACACGAAACAGGAATCGCCCCATGAAAATGAGAACTCCTAAAAACAAAACAGCAAACGGTGAAGGTGGTTTTACCCTCCTCGAAACCGCCATCGCGTTTGTCGTGATGATGGTCGGTGCCCTCGCTTGCTCCTCGCTGTTTGTTTTCTCAATACAGAACAACGTCGGTGGCAGTGAGCGTGCCATGTCGATGGGTGTGGCCCAGCAACAGTTGGAACAGATCCGCAGCGTCAACTACGAAGATGCGACGCTGACGGCAGGCACTACAAACTTTACGGTGAATACCAGTGGCCGAACTTACAACGTGCAAAGAGAAGTGGTGGACCAAACCAATTCCAACAACACACCGAAAAACTTGAAGACAATCACGATTACAGTGACGCCGCAGGCAGCCGGTCCAAACTGGACACGCACACCCGTTGTGCTCGTCTCTTATCGCTCGACAATTGCCGCCGGCAGTTACCTCGTCACTGACTAAACTCCCTTTCTTCCTAACAAGGCAAACACCGATGAAAATGCGACGTTCAAACAATCAGGCCGGGTTTTCTCTGCTCGAAGTGCTCATCGCGATGGGTATCACCATCACGATCCTGACCCTGGCCACTACCTTACTCGCCGCCAGCTTCCGCGTGCGCTCCCGCGAAGATCGTAAGTCAGACGCAGTGGCCGACGTACAGCGCGCGCTCAACATCATGACGCGCGAGATCAGCAACTCCGGCTTGAAGGTGCCCGACGGACTGCCGGCCGTTTCAGAGAACGGCGTCGTTACTAACGACAGCGATAACGAATCGCTACGCATCGTCTCGAATCTCAATGGTATGCCTGATACGGCCAACGGTTATTTTGAGGATTCCGATGTCGAGGACACCGACGAAGATCTGAAGTTTCTGATGTACGTTGATGCAGAGCGCGGCCAGCGCTACATCGTGCGTTATGAAAGAAATGGCACCCACCAAACGACTGTGCTCGCGAACCGCGTCGATTCGCTGATCTTTCGGTACTACGACGAGAAAGTCACTTACGACACGACCATCAGAACAATCGACGGCACTGAAATTTGCGACATCACGAATGTGAAGAATGCTCTCGGCGTCGATAAAACTGAGGTGTCGCCCGGTGAAGCGAAGTTTGTCGTGATCGCAGTCGGCGTGACGCTGCCTGCGGTCGGCAGTCCCAACACGGACGGTTATCAGCCCCCCTCGCAAGTACAACTCACGTCCGACGTAGTCCTGCGCAACTCAATCGTTTACTGAAGGAGCCTGATACCCACCATGAAACGCGAAACGAAAATGAATGCTAACAACCGTACGGATGAACGAGGAGAACGAGGTGCGGCTCTCGTAACGATGTTGCTCGTGTCTGTGCTGATTCTCGGTGCAGGCGGCGCCTTGATCACGACGACGATGATGTCGGCAAACAACTCGGTCGGCTCAACCGCCGAGATGCAGGCTTATTACGTTGCCGAATCGGGAATGCAGGCAGCACTGAACGTGCTGCGTGGCAACACGAAGCCTTTGCTCGTAGACGGTGACAAGATGAGTTTTCGCACGGCCGTCATCCCGAGCATCTCGAATGGTGGCAATGGCGGCACGTCGCGTTTCGCTGGTTGGCTGCCGTACAACGATCCCGCAGATGCCGCGAGCCTCGTTCCGGTTACCATCGGATCAATCACTGGCGGTTACAGAGTCACAGTCGAAAACATGGATCCCAACAGTCACATCGTTGAGTTCCAAACTTCGGCAATGATCACCGGCGGCGATGCGGGCAAGACGTATCAAAGGACGTTCAACCCCGGCGAAGATGATGAAGTGACGATTCGCTACGAAGGCCAGGGCGCCACGACCCTGACTCCGGATCCACACACTTTCCCGCTGACGGTTGATTCCACGCTCGGCAGTTTCGTCATCGAGAGACCAGCGAGCAGCACGGCGGAAGACGTATCGATCCCGAAGACTGGTTTTGAAATCACGATTACTCAGTCTCTTCCGTGGGCGGCAACGACAATCCTCGAAGGCACGTTCGAAGGTGATGTTGACACTACCGCGACGTCGGTCAAAGTCACGTTCGATAAAGCTTACGTGAAGGCTGACGGAACGAAGTATGCGCTCAATCTCGACGGTGCCACGACGGCGCTCAATCTTTCTTACAGCTCATCGCCAACCACCACGAGCATTCCCGCCAAAGTAACTGCTCCCGATCCGAAGCGCTTGTTGATCAAATCATACGGCTTTGGACCACAGGGCGCTGAGAAGCGTCTCGAGCTGATGGTTAACCACGCGAATTTCGAGTTTGAATCACCTGCCGGTTTCACGGCGAAGGGCTCTGACGACTGCTCGCCGATAACATTCGATGCGGGCAGCAGCGGCGCGAAGTGGTACTCAGGTGTGGACCACGGTGGATCAGAAGCGCAACGTCCCGCTTTTGCTGTCTCACCGTGCGATAAGGACACCGTCAACGCAGGCATTACAAAGCACGATACCGTTGTCGATCCTGAGATTGGTATTCTCGGTGATGACGACACTACGCCAGGCACGGTTGAAACACCGTCGTTCCTGGACAGCGCTGATCGTGCGCGCGCTTATCTCAATAGTTTGCAAGTCAAGGCAAAGTCTTTGAACCGCCTTTTCACGCCGGCCGATGGTGACGCCATCACCGTGGACGAATCGGTTAACCGTCCGATGTTCACCTTTGTCGACGGTGATTGCACGCTGACGAGCGGTTCGGGAATTCTCGTCGTCACCGGCACGTTGACGATGAGAGGAAACACCAACTTCAAGGGCGTGATTCTCGTGCTGGGCGAAGGCAAGTTGATCCGCGATGGCGGTGGTAACGGCGAGATCTACGGTGGGATCACGATCGCAGCCTTCAATCGTACTGCGGGCGGTTTCACTGCACCCACGTTCAATACACAAGGTGGTGGTAATTCTACGATCCAGTACGACTCAACCGCGCTGACCACTGCACTCGGATCCGGCACGAACGTCTCCGGCATCCGCGAATTCTAATTACTTAGCATCACTTGTCGATTACTCCAGGGGCGGCCCGCAATGGCCGCCCCAATTTTTTGTGATCAAAAATCTTGTAAATCTCGTAAATCGTGTCATCCTGTAAAAAACTGACTTAACTAAACACGCACTGCAATGATCAAAACACTATCCTTCATCGCTCTCTTTGTAATAATCACTCTCCAATCCGCAAGCGCCGTCAGGCAAGGTGAACCAAAAATTATCCTGACGGATTGCCCGATCCAGGGCTTTGCGGGTAAAGGAAAGTGCGGCACCTTCGAAGTCTATGAAAACCGCGCCACAAAGAAAGGGCGGACGATTACTCTGAACGTCGTCCTCATCCCCGCAACGGGCGAGAAGCGCGAACCGGATCCGTTCGTTTACTTCGCGGGTGGACCAGGCAGCGCCGCGACCGAAGAAGCCCGCGGGCTCCTCCAGGCATTCCCGCAGATCCTCGCGCATCACGACATGCTCTTCGTCGATCAGCGCGGCACCGGTCGCTCGCATCCACTCGATTGCAAGTTTTACGACGACGCCGATCTGCAAACGTATCTCGGCCACTTTTTCCCACTCGAGGAAGTTCGCAAGTGCCGCGAACAACTGGAGCCCAATTCAGATCTCAAGCAGTACGTAACCACGATCGCCGCCGACGACCTGGACGATCTCAGAGCGGCCCTCGGTTACGAGCGTCTCAATCTCTTCGGCGGCTCATACGGCACGCGCGCGGCGCTGACTTACCTGAAGCGACATCCAAAACATGTGCGTACCGCGATACTTCAAGGCGTCGCGCCAACAGATCAGTTCATGCCGAGAGATTTTGCTAAGCACACGGAACGCGCGCT
>DASTTS010000371.1:0-7725 GCA_035760085.1 Pyrinomonadaceae bacterium | reverse complement strand
AGGACGGTCAGCATCGTCTGCACCGTGGTGTAGGCCAACTCGCGTTTGAGTTGCCGTTGTACGGTCTGCACGGTGGCGGGTCCGGTTTCCCAGAGCACCTGCATGATCTCCAGCTCAAGCGGTGTCATTTGTTCGCTCTTCCGGCGCGGCATCTTGCCTCCTAAGACTTTAGGTGGAGACGATAGCGCACTGGACGACGCATGTCAACTAAAACTTTAGTAGGATGAGGATAAAGCGCGGATTAGTCGCTGCCGTAGCGGATTTCCATGTGGCGAATGCGGTAGGCGGCGAGAATCAGGACGATGATTGTCACTACCAACATGCTGGGAATCGCGATGTAAGCAGGCGTCGGATCGGCGACCACAGCGAACGGACCTTCGGAAAGTGGGACCGGGACCAGCGAATTGAGATAGTGAATCACGCTGACTTTTTTCAGCAGCGGCGGCAGAAGGAAGTTGAGCCACTCCCAACCGTAAAGCAACAGCGCGGGAATGATCGGATTGCGAATAAACAACCCGACAACGAGAAAGAAAGCGCCGTAACCAACACACGCGAGTATCGTGATGCCCGCATAGGTCAGTAACTGCGTCAGGCCGCGTCCCTCGGTAAAGTACCGCACACTCTGCGAATAAAAGTGTGGAAAATACAGCAGCAGCATCGCTACGACGGTCGTCGTCGTAAAGAGAATGATCGACGTCGCGAGACCGGAGATGTACTTGCCGACAACCAGCACCTCTCTTCGCACCGCGCTCAGGAAGTAATAGTGCAGACTGCGATCCACCAACTCACCGCGAAACAGGTTCATGAAAATCCAGGCCGAACCGAAGAAGATGAGCGTGCGCAGAATCAGACCGTTGTAAATGATCGAGTAGATGACGCTGTATTGATTGAAATCTCGCCACTCGTTTCCCGGCGGCGTGACGAGTGCGAGCAGCGCGAGCGGAAAGAGCGGCAGCAACGCGATTAAATAGATCAGCACCGAGCGACGGCTCAGAAAGTTCTTCTCGATCTCGAGACGAAAGATCGCGCCGATTTGCCGGAGCCAGAGTCCCCAGCTCGACGGCATCTGTTCAGATGTGGCTTCAGCTACCTCAACCGCAGAACTCATTCACTAGACTCCTATGCGCTGCCACCCGTCGTACCGATCAGGTACTGGTAAACCGCGCTGAGATCGTCGTCAACCGGCGCCACCGACTCCACGTTCACTTCACCTTCAGCAACCGCGCGATTCAACAACAGGTAAAACCGATCCGCATCGCGCGTCTTTACAAACAGACCGCGACGATCGTCGTGCAGCCGCGCTTCGACCACGTGATTCTGTGCAAAAACGTACGACGCGAGTTTCGCAGGCTGATCGCAACGAATCAGGATTTGCATCGGGTGCTCTTCCATCTCGTCGCGCACGCCGTGAATGTTACCCTCAGCGACGATGTAACCGTTATTCAACAGCACGACGCGATCTGACATCATGTCGACCTCGTGCAGGATGTGCGACGAGATGATCAGGTGCAGACCTTCCGAGGCGAGTTTGCGAAAGAGCGCAATCGTCTCAGCGCGCACCATCGGATCGAGACCGTTCAGCGGTTCGTCAAGAATTAAAACTGCCGGCTGGTGTGCGATCGACTGCGCGAGCCGGATACGTTGTCGCATGCCTTTGCTGTAAGCAGCCACTTTGCGATCCGCGGCATCAGCGAGGTTGACGCGTTCGATCGCAAGCTGGGAAAGCTCGTTTGCCTGCTTGCGATCGTAACCATGGACGAAGAGAAACGAATTGATAAACTCGCGGCCCGTCACGCCGCGTGGAAACGAGTCGAACTGCGTGCAGTAACCGACCTTGCGAAAAAGCTGCTCCGGTTGATCCGTGGGAATCCCCAGAATCGAGATCGAGCCACGCGACGGTCGCAGCAGTCCCGTCATCAGGTTCATCAACGTCGACTTCCCTGCTCCGTTCGGCCCGACGAGACTCGTAATCCCAGGCGCGATCTGGAGGTTGACTCGATTCACTCCGAGTATCTCGCCATAGAACTTGGAGACGTTGTCGAAGATGATTAGTTGATTAGCGACGTCTGACACGGATTAACGAACGACCTCGTATGCTTTAACTTTCCAATGCAAGATGGCCAGACAAATGGCACTAAAGATGAACAGCGCTGCCCAGCAGACCCACAGCGGCGGCTCGAGGAGTTGTACTTCTCTGATTACATTCCCTTCGAAGTCGCCGATTTGAATGGTGCCCGTAACGCGATCGAAAGTGCCAAACAGGCCTGCGGTTACATTCCCCATCAGCGCGAACAGGCTGATGATGTTGGCCCAACGCGTCTGAAAAATCAGATTGACGATGCCCGCAAACACTGACGGGATAAACACCAGACCAAGCATCGCCCCGCTCGCCACAATGCGCCATTTCAAAAGCGCAGAGACTGTCTGCGACAGCAATCCCAGCAACAGGATCCACACGAGGCCACCGATAATGATCGCGCTCGCAATCCACAAGTTGCTGCGAAACCAGGCAAACCCTTCGAGGTACGACTGGAACAGAAACATCAGCAACTGCGGCACCCACGTGATCCACGACAGCAGAATAATCAACACCGACATCTTCCCCATCACGTACTCAGTGCGCGTGAACGGACGGCAAAGATAAAGCGGCAACGCGTTGTTTCGCAGATCTCGCGAAACGAGTGGTGGTCCAACCAGCAACGCGACAAAGAACGCAAAACCACCCTGGATGTTGACGAAATACTGAAAGAAATAACCGTCGATGGGTATCAACTGTCTCGCGTTCAGGTTCATGATCGCGAGGGCCGTAACGTTGTGATGTAAATAGATCAACACCGCCTCGATGAGCAGCGGTATAAAACAGATGACGTAAAACGCCGTGAAGAGCTTGGAGTTGAACACACCTCGCAACGTGTGCCGCGGGATGATCAGGAAGCGGCTCCAGTCGGGAGTCAGTTTGCCTTTGTACGGCTTATAAGTCTGCTCATAAACCGCCATAGCCGTTCTCCATTGCCTTGAGGAAAATGTCTTCGAGCGAGTCGCGTTTGTAACTCAAACGCCGGAGCTGCACTTGATGCTCTGCGGCGAGACGATAAAGATCGCGCACTTCGATGCCTTCCTGCAAAACGATCTTCAGCCGGTGATCGCCTGAGATCGCATACTCGCAACCGAGTTTCTCAATTGCTTTAACAAACTTCTCCTGATCGCCGCGCGTCTCGAGCATGAGAAACTTGCGATTCGATTTACGCTCTTCTTCGAGATTGCAGTAGACGGCAATCTGGCCGTCCTTCAAGATCAAAATCTCGTCACAACATTCTTCGACGTCCAGCAGCAGGTGCGACGACAGCACGATGTGCGCGTGACCGCTATCGCGAATCTCGCGTATCAACTTGATCATACGCAGGCGCGCCGGCGGATCGAGTCCGTTGGTCGGCTCGTCGAGAAAGATCAAACGCGGTCCATGAACAATCGCCTGTGCGAGCTTGGCGAGTTGCTTCATGCCCAGAGAATAAGTTTCCAGACGTCGATAACGCGCTTCGCCGAGTCCGACGTAAAAGAGTGCCTCGTGCGCGCGCTCCAGCGCGGCTTCGGAAGGCAAACCGGAAAGCTCACCCATCAAGCGCACAAAGTGAACGGCGCTCATCTTCGCAATGAACGAGTCGCGCTCGGGCATGTAGCCAATCAAGGATCGAATCTGTTTAGCACGATCGATGATGTCCATGCCGAATATCTGTGCGGTGCCGGCGGATGGTGCGTGAAATCCGAGTAGCGTGTGAATGAGCGTAGTCTTGCCCGCGCCGTTTGGACCGAGCAGACCGATCGCTTTACCACGCAAATCGCCGCGAAGGTTTTTCAGTATTGGCCGGCGACCGAAAGAGACGCTGAGACCATGAAGATCGATCACGGGCGGCTCAGTTAGAGCCATTTGAGTTTTTATCGGTTCGTCCGGAACCGAAGCGGGGAGTGCCATACTCTTTTTATAACGCTGTGTTCTGATAATTCCAAACGAAACCGAGGCCGAAGATCGTGCCCATCAACAGAAAAGCAACAATGCATGCTAACGCATCTGAGGGTGCTAAAGTTCTGCCGATTGCAAGAATTTCGATCAGGAACACAGGTATGTTGAGTACGACAGCGGAAGCGAGCGGAAAGAGTAGCGCCGGCTTGCAGCCACCCATGCGTTGGCGCAGCCAGAAGAGAGATGGTGCATAGGCGAGCGAGAAGAGCAGCGCTGCCATGATCATTGAGGTAACGGTGACGCTGAGACCCTGTCCGTTTCCTGTATAAAAGCTCGAGAGGATCAGGAGACCGAACAACCACGAGACGAGGGACATTAAAACGAGCTTCATTTCAGTACTTTCATAACGCGGATTTACGCGGATAAACGCCGATCATTTCTAATCTGCGTTCATCCGCGTTCATCCGCGTCTAATTACTTCTTATTGCTCATGCCCCGCTGGATGATGTTTTGCATCTCGAGCGAGTTGGGCATCCCCAGCAGCGTTGCCGGGCTTAGCCCGAATGGTCCACCTTCAGTGTTCGCCATGAACGTTATGCTGTCGCCTTGTGCGTAAGCATAAGCGAGCGTCGGCGCCATATCAGCCGCGATCGATTTGATCGCCTGCTGTGGTCCACTCGGAAGGTTCTGCGCGGCCGTCGCCACACCAGCCGGCACGAGCCCGCCGATGTTGTGATAGAAGACCGCCGAGAAGTTGGCGTTACCGTCAGCCGGCAAGCCCGCCGTAAACTTCGCCGAGCGCAAGAGTGACAATCCGTTCTCCTGCGACCTCAAAGATTTCTCAACGAGGGCCCGGCTTGGACCAACGATCAGGTAACCATTAGCGTAAACGTAGTTCACCTGGAGCGAGCCGAAGTCTACGGAGCGCAGCGTATAGTACGTGCGGCCCGCGAGGTCGGATTTTTCCCAGGTCAACCCTGATTTACCGAGATACGCAGCCTGCTTATTCACGTCACTTACAACGCGTTCGAGCGTTTGTTGCAAGTGCGCCGGATCGTTGACTTCAAACACCAGCTTCCATGAAGGCGTCGGCAAAATCGGTCCATCGATTGCGAAGGCAAACTCTCCACCCAACGGTGCAGCGATGTCGTCGCGAATGTTCACACCGTGCTTCGATTGCAGCTCGTCGAGGTTCTTGCGCAAGTCTGGCGACACCGTCGAGAGCGCGCCGAGCAAGTCGTCAACGAGGGTCGCCGGGTTCTTAACAACGAAACCGGCTACGACATTCGCGTCGGGCGAGATGTACTCGAGTGAGCCCATCGGTCCCGGCGCTGCGAGCCACGAAGGAATACCGCGGGTCGCATCGTTAAACGAGAGTGAAGCTTGCGTGTGCGTCTTGCCATTCGTGTCTTTCTGGTCGAGCACGAAATACTTCACACTCAGAATGCCCAACTGGTTCAGAGCACTTTCCTGCTTCGCAGCGTCAGGGCTCTTAGCGCGTTCGCCCTTCGTAGCAGTCACGACTTTTTCGAGATTTGCTGCAACAACCAACCCCGCGCCTTCCTGGTAAACCTGCGCGATGCGGTTGCGGAACGGCGTGGCCGTGAAACTCGTCACGTTTCCGTTCGCCAGAGCAGTTCCAACACCTTGAAGCTGCTGCAACTTCGGACTGGCTGCAAACAAGTTTTCCTGAATCCAAACGTACAGTCTCTCGCGTTTGTCGTCAGACTGCGGAACGGCTGACATCGGGTTCTCGACAAACACGATTTCGGGTTTGCCTTTCTTGTCCGAGTACTTAGCGATCTCCTGCTCGAGAAACTGGCGGAAGCCCTGCGAGTTTTTCAGCTCCGCGAGCACGAGCGGATCGGTCGGCTTACCTTGATTGTCCATCGCGACGGAAACTGCGATCTCATCGCCGAGGAATGAACCAAACTGGCGGATCGTTTCGACCACCTGGTCCATGTTCTGCCCACGGCCTGACTGTTCTTTTTCCCACCATTCGCGCAACGCTGCGTTCTGGCTCATGCGCTCCTGAATCACGCGATGCGATTCAACAATCGTATTCGCGAGGTTCGGCAGAGCGGCATAGACAACTGTGTTTTCCGGCATCAGGTCGAGCAAGTGCGTCGAAGTGCGCACGCCGGGTTGCTGAACACCCTTCAACGCGTTCTTAACGCTGGCGAGACCATTCAACACTGACGCATAGCGATCAGCGTTGCGGCTCCAGGCGACTTCATCTTTGACGGGAATCGTCGTGATTGCGGGATTTGTCGTGGCTTGTTCACCCGGACGGAGCACACGATCACTGCCCGCGTGATTCAGGTTCACTTCGCCTTCGATAACGGAGATTCGCGAACCCTTCGTGCCGTTGTTCACCGAGAAAACAGTGCCTGTAACTGAAACCAGCGAATCAGCGCTCTCAACAAACAACTGCCCGTCTTTTTGCTTTGCAGCTTCAACGACGATGCTGCCGCGGTTGAGGTGAATCGTGGTGTTCTTGCCTGCCTTCGTCAGGTAAAGCTCCGAGCGATCCTTCATCTCGATCAGGGAGCCATCACTCAGACGAACAACTGCGCGACCGTCTTTCGCGGTGCGTACTTTTTCATTCTGTTGCAGCTTCGCACCGGTCGCGACTGCCGCGGTCTGCGTGTCAGCGATCTGGTAAACCTGTCCTTCAGCGGCTTGAACAGTCGCGTCAAATTCGCCATAGGGCCAGAACCGCTGCACGAACGGAACTGCAAGCAGTCCGATACCAATAACCACAGCCGCCGCGATGGCCCAGCGCATAGCGGCCGGTTGCATCGTGTAGCGCTTGTTGCGGGTGGCGGGTGTGAACGTGACCGAACGTTTCGCGCGCGCTTCGTTCATCGCCTTACGGCAGGGGATACACTCGCGGGTGTGGTCCACCAGCAGCAGTGAGCGCGCTTCGGAAAGTTTCCCTGCGAGATGCGCGGGAATCAGTGACTGAAAATCTGCACAACCTTCAATCCGGTCGACAGTCGGTAACTGAAACTCCGTCGCACCCGCGGCCGTGGAGACACGCGCCCAAACACGGTCTGCTGCCGCGGAAACTGCGGCCGGATCTACTTTCTCATTGCGGATCTCGGCAGTAACTTTGTCGAGAATCTGGTCTTCTTTGTTACTTTTCATTGTGTTTCTCCAGATAGTGCCCAATCTCTTTTCTGAGTTTTGTGCGAGCGCGATGGAGGACTACGCCGACCACCAGCGGTGAAGTATTCATAATCGTTGCGATATCTTTGTTGTCAAAACCTTCGTAATAACGCAGGACAAACATCTCACCGGCAGTTTTACCGAGCCGCGAAACAGCCTCGCGCACAAGGGTTTGGAGCTCGCGATCGGCGTGAACCGTTTCCGGGCTCTTGTAAGTGCCGGCTATCGACTCCATTTCGCTTTCGTCGAGGGCGACGGCCTTCGAGCGCGTGCGGCTCCTTAGTAAATCCAGCGAGGCGTTGATGGCGGCGCGGGAAAGATAAGCTTCCGGATTTCGTGACCAATCGTAGTCGTCCTGGCCTTTTACAAGGCGCAAAAAGACGGTTTGGAGCACATCTTCGGCGTCAGCAACGCTGCCCGTGATCCGCTGTGCGGTCCGAAAAACTCGGCCGTGATGTGCCTGGAAAAGGTCTTCCAGCTCGCTGGCGGGTTGATTTGTCACTAATCGCAAGGGTTTAACAGCTGCCTGCAAGGGTGTTTCTCCTTCGTCTACACCCTGAAGACGAACCGGTTTGGGCGTTATTAACACCCGCAGG
>DASTTS010000370.1:0-3338 GCA_035760085.1 Pyrinomonadaceae bacterium | reverse complement strand
GTTCCCTTCGAACCGACATAACCAGCTTCGAGCAGGAAGTCTTTCGCAAACTCCCACTGCACGTTTGCGTTGTATTGCTGGATGTACGGCGTGCGCAGCTCCGGATCGATAAAGATACCGCTAATCGGAACGCCCACGATCGGCGCGAGCGGCGAAAGCGGTGACGGGATCGTCGGGTTCACCGGAAACTGTCCCGGCTGCGGCACGGGAATAAACGGATCAGCCATCGTGCGCAGAATGCCCGGCAGTCCGACCGCCAACGCGAGATACGGGTAGTTGAGCAACTGCGTGTTCGCGTAGCGAGTCGAGAAGCGATCGTAATAGATGCCGTAACCACCACGCGCGACGAGCGTTCCGGAGTCGTTCAAGCGATAAGCAAAACCGACGCGCGGAGCGAAGTTGTTTTTGTCAGTCGGGACGAGCGTGTCTTCAACCGTGGGCACGCCTGGCAATGTGCCGTTGCCGGCCTGCACAAAACCATTTGGTGAACCAGCAGGCGCGGCGTTCGTTCCCTGTCGAAATTGATCGGGCAGGAAGTTGACGAGACGTCCGCGCGTGTCGACCGGATAACCGTAGAAGTCATAACGCACGCCAAGGTTGAACGTCAGTCGCGAGTTGAACTTCCAATCGTCCTGCACGAAACCACTCCAATCATTGACGCGCAACGCGCGATCAAACACGCCCGAGCCGATGATCGAAACGCCGTTGCCGATCAGGAAGTTGTTGAAGCTCGAGAAGATCACCTGCCCGCGCGAGAACGCGTTGAAGTAGAAGTTGACCTGCGAGCGACGATACTCACCGCCGAGGCGCAAACGGTGATTGCCCGCGACGATCGAGAGCGTGTCGCCGTAAGTGAACGCGTTGATGCGCGATGATTGATCCGCAAACGGCGATGAACCGGTCGTGAACAAGCCGGTCACAGTCAACGTCGGCATGCCTGGGAAAAGATTTCGCAGCGGACTGTTGATACCAAACTGCGCCGCGGTGAAAGGCTCTTCCGCCGAAGACGTCACGCGCAAGCGGCTAAAACCAAAGCGTGCCTGGTTCACGACGTTTGGCGAGAAGACGTAAGTGTCAGTGATCGAGTTGAGATCCTGAATGATGTCGAGCGAACCACCGGTTCCCGGCAGTTGTGTCACGCCGTTGCCAAGACCGGCGAAGTTGTAGTTGGCCTGGAACGTCGGATTGCTGGCGAAGAAGTTCTTCGAGTTGATCGTGTGCTTGTCGTTCAGACGCCAATCGAAATTTGCGTTGAACTGGTTTTCGGTGAAGCGCGACAGACCGGAGATCGGAGTCAAACCGCTCGCTGTGGCAGCCGACGGAATCAGGAATTGACCGTTCGCCAGGCGCGCATTGAGCACGTTGACGATGACGGGATTAATCGCCGCGACGGGAAGATTGAACGCGGCAGCCAAACCTGCGGCCGTACGATTGTTGTCGCGTAGCTGCGGCGGAATGGTCGGAAACATCAAGCTGTTGTTCAGCGACGCGCCGTTGCGCTCACGCGTGCCCTGGTACGAGCCGAAGAAGAAGAGATGATCTTTGACGATTGGACCACCGAGCGTGCCGCCAAACTGGTTACGCTTCAATGTCGGTCGTGGCCGGCGGGCGGCATTGAGAAAGAAATCGTTCGCGTTCAGCGCGTCATTGCGCAGGAAGTAGTAAGCATTGCCGTGAAAGGGATTCGCGCCCGACTTCGTGATTGCTTCGACGTTGCCGCCCGCGTTACGTCCCTGCGACGCGTCGTAGAGACTCGTTTGGACAATGAATTCCTGGAGCGAGTCGGTGGCTGGAACGGCGATGTTGGGCGTCGAGTTTGTGCCGATCGAGTTTGCGTCGATGCCGTTGATGCGGACGTTGTTACTGGTTGTGCGCTGGCCGTTGACGGAGATGATCGCGTCGCCGCGTCCGAGCTCGGTGTTGTTGGCTACCGATGAGGACGTGCCAGGTGAAAGCGTCAGAAGCTGTTGAAAGTTTCTGGTCGGCAGCGGCAGTTGTCGAATCGTCTGCTCTTCGATCGTACGACCAACCTGCGACGTTTCCTGTTGCACGAGTGGCGGCTCCGCATCGATCGTGACCATGCCGGAAACTGTCGCTGCGTCGAGGCGCACCGGCAGCGTTGTCGTTTGCGTGACGTTGATTTTGATTTCGTCGACGACGACGGTCCGAAAGCCGGTGGCAGTGACTTCGAGCTTGTAAGCACCGGCAGCCAGCAGCGTGAAAACGAAATCGCCGGAGTCGTTGGTCGTGGTCTCGCGCACCTGGGCAGTCACGAGGCTGGTGAGCTTGATGCGGGCACCAGGTACGACCGCGCCGTTCGCATCAACGACATTGCCGCTCAACTGTCCGGTGCCGCCCTGTGCAAAGGCGCTCGCCACCGCACACAAAATGATGAAGAGAAAACTGAGAATCGACTTATGCATGATCCTTCCTCCTACAAGTCTGAAACCAATGCAAAAACAACGAACGTTCGTTTTTCTTTCGAGTCGTAAAAAGCACAGAACCGAGCGCGGTAGCGCCGGGTCCCGCTTATACTTTGCGCTTCTTCGTGGAACGGGAAGACTTAGTCGAACCACCGTTGTGGTTCTGCAACAAACCGCGACAGTACATGTCTGTCAATTGTTTGATCACCTGCTCGTCAGTCAAACCGAAGTGGCGATTACCGCCAAACAACTTCTCAACGAGAAAGTAGTTGAAGAACTGCATGTAGAGGGCGGTGAAACCGACTGCCGGATCCATGTCGCCATGAACCGCGCCACAGCTCTTCAGCTCGGCAAACTGCGTAGCGAAACGTCTTCGCAGGTTGTGAACCAGCCCTTCAAACATCTTGCGAAAGTGGCGGTTCTCGAATTCGAGTACGTCGATGTACATGAGCAGCCAGAAGTCGTGGTGATCGTTCACCATCTTCTTGATCTGCTGGCCAAAGCGCATGAGCGATTCCGGCTTTAGCGGCTCGTCGATCTCGTCGAAGATCGAGCGCAGGCGACTGTCGATGGTCGTCTGATACTTGCCGATGATCGAACCCAGGATCTCCTCTTTGGTCCGGTAATAGTTGTAAACGTTACCGAGCGACGTCCCTGCCCTGGCGGCGATGTTGCGCATCGAGGTGGCGTGAAAACCTTGCTTGATGAAGAGTTTCTTGGCCGCTTCCTCGATCCGGTTTTTGTTCTTTTCGATCGCGCTGGGACTGAGTTTTTGCATTCCGCCCTATAAAAACGAACGTCCGTATTTTATTTAAATGCGGGCGGGTGTCAAGGCGGAACGTGAAAAACACCACAGATAACACGGATGTGAACCGAAATGCGGAGGAACTTCGCGTTAGCAATTGCGAGGGTTGA
>DASTTS010000369.1:0-12557 GCA_035760085.1 Pyrinomonadaceae bacterium | reverse complement strand
CGGAAACACAATGTGGCAACGCTGGGGCGGCCACGGAGGGCCGCCCCTACAGTTACTTCATCGTGACAAAATTCAACTGGGCCGTACAGTTGTCGGCGAGCGGTTTCAAACGAATGAGCACGGTGATTTGCAAGGCGTTGTTTGGTGAATTAAGCGTGCCGCCAAGCGAAACGCGTGGTCCAGCGGCTACGAACAAGGGCTGGGAAGTATCAGGGTTAAGCTGCGGCTTGTTATGAAAGGTATTAATACTCTGCGTCGCCGCCAACCTTCCTGTCGGGCGCACATCCTCAATCGATAACTGACTCAACACTGCCGTGGTTGACTCAAACAGAGCAGAGATTTTGAAATCGGTATTTGAACGAACAAGCAAAGGCACGCGAACAACCCTGTCACCAGCACCCGACCACGTTATGCGCACCGTGCCGCCGTTGCTTATCACGTCCATACCGGGTTCTTTCAAATTCGGTGCGACGGAAAGAGTGACGGTCTCGCTGACGCGGCCAGTGAGTGTCACTGAAGATTGTGCTTTCACACCCGCAGGCACAAACACCCCGAGAGCAATGAGCGTGAGCAGACGACACCGCAGCCTCATGTGAGAACTCCTTGAGTTAATTTGCCCGGTCTTATATCACAACTATGACAGTCACAAGAAAGCACAAAGCGTCGCTCTTAAGCATTTTGTGCTTTTTGTGCCTTTTTTCGGCCCAAACCGCGGCCCAGCAAAACTCCGTAATCATCGTCAATGAGCGCACTCTCGCTGGACCAAACAGTGCAGCGCAATTGCGTGGCGGACGACTATTTCTACCCGTCGCCACGATCGCTCAAGCACTCGGCGACACGCTCAGCTCCGACTCAACGTTGCGCGTCGTGACGATTCGTCGTCAAAACGGCACGACCGCGGTTTTCAATGCACCGTTGAATGAAGTGCGCGAGAACGGCGCTGTGATTCTCACCGTTTCCGGCACTGCCGATCTGGTCTTCCCTCCCACACCGAACGAGCTCATGCTTCCGGCGGAAATCGTCGCGGCACTGCTTGATGTCGTGGTCCGGCGCGACGAAAGCCAGGCGATCGTGATCAGTCGCAAAGGTGTTCAAGTCGACAACATTCGCACCGGAGCCAAACATGCGCCGTGGCAGATCTTTCAGATCGAATACGATTACAACTTCAGTCGCTACACGAGCTCCGGCGATCACAGTCTCGTGCTTCGCGGCACTGGCCGTGTTGGCGACGCGCGTTTGAGTTTCATTGCAAACTCTTCAGTCGGCACGCCATTCACTTCATCGCGCGCGAATCTTTTAGGTGGGACTGTCAGACTCGATCGTCCGAACGGTCAAAGCTTCGTGGGCGGCGAGTTCGGAACGGGCAACGATCTGGAATTCCTGACGGCCGCAGTGCGCGGTGGCCTGGTCCAACTACCTTTCAATCGCGTGCGACTCGATTTTTTTGGCGGGCAATCGACTTCCGGAATCTTTGAGACGCTCAAGCCAAACGAAGTACAGCCTGGTCCATTCTCGTCGCTCGATGTCCGTTACGACACGCGAATCTTTGGCGCTCTCATAACAACAGCCACGCACGCTCCGCGTCAATCAGACTTCACGTTTTCCGGCGGCGCGATGCACTTCGGCCGTTCGAACCGCAGCGGCAACACCGTCACGGGCGGCGTCAAGTACATGTCAGGTCTTAATCGTTTCGATGCGGACGTTGCCGTGGGCCAGTTCTCGGGAATCGATCGCGCCGGCACTCGCATCAACGGCTCAGACCTCGCGATCAATCTCACCGGCTCTTACCGGCTGACCGATCAACTGATAATGCAAGCGCGTTACGCTTACGTTGGTCCGAAATTTCTGAGTCCGCAAAGCGGAGTGCACCAACCGACCAACGTCACCGCCGGAGGACTAAGCTGGCAACCGAAGTCATGGGTTACGGCAGCAGTAAGCGTCAGCTCAGCGACGACTCCTGGTAAATCGAATCAGTTTAATCGCTACGTGACTGCGACGCTGAGTCTCGCGCCGGACAATGCAATGCCGTCGCTCTTTATCTCGCACACTCAGAGTGGTAACGAGCAATTGCGAAACTCTGCGTTCACGTTGATTAGCGCGACGAAGAAGTTTCAACGCTGGACTCTGTTCGTCAACGGCTCGCGCGTCAAGACCTTCGGCGATACTGCCCTTAACGTGCAGGCCGGCGGAAATATCCGGATTAACGAATCAAATACTCTCGAGGTGAGCCAGTCGGTAGGCAGTCAGGGACTTCTCAACGGATGGGCCACATGGCGGACGTCGAACCTGTTTCGCAATCACTTCGGCTTCAGCGGCGGACTCGGTTACACGCGCAGCGATTCCGCGGCGCTTTATATGTCGCAACAGTTCTCGGCTTTTCTCAAATTGCCGCGGCAGACCACCGTGCAATTCAGTTACTTAAAAACGCAAGCTGGTACGACCGCATTGCTGAGTCTTCACGGCTTGTTCTTTTCATCGAAGCGAGCTGAGCGTGCCATCAATGGTCCACTGACGGAGTTGAATTCGTACGCGGCCGTGTACGGGCGGGTCTACCAGGACGTCAATCTGAACGGGCGTTTCGATCCGGGTGTGGACCAGCCGCAGGCGAATGCGAGAGTTCGTGTAGACGGGAATCGTTATGTCGTTTCAGATGACAGCGGCAACTTCCGTATCGACAGTGTCTCGCGTGGTGATCACGCAGTCTATCTCGATCTGCTGTCCGTGCGCGCCGATCTGACGCTGTTGGACCAAACACAGCAACAGATCACGATCGAGTCGACTCGTGACGTTATTGTGGACTTTCGTGTCGTGCGTACGGGGCGCATCACTGGACTCGTATGGTTTGATACAAACGAGAATGGACGTCTCGACGATGGCGAACAGCCATTACCTGACGTGCGCGTTGTAACGGGTAGCGGTCGCGACACGCTCACGGATGACAAAGGCTATTTCATCATCGGTGACTTGCCGCCCGGCGAACACATCCTCCTGCTTGATGAAAAGACCATACCCGAACAAACCAAGTCTGTTATGAGCTCGCAAACGATCAAAGTAGCCGCCGGCAATGAAACACTCGCTTCTTTTCCAGTGACACCCCTTCCCGCCCAGATCAAAAAGTTTCCCCGGGATTAACTGTAGGAGCGGCCCTGCGTGGCCGCCCCTACAGTTGCTCGTAAGAAAATTTCCTCACGTGCAGTGATACTTTTTGGTCCAGTCTTTCGCCTTATCAGATGTCTATAACTTCTGAAAGGAGAAACTCACGGTGAAGACTTCCTCAATTAATTTCAAATACATCTTCTTCGCCCTATTCATTACAACCCAACTTCTGCTTGCTGCTACAACCAGCAACGCACAACCCTACCAAACGATTAGCTCTGTAGATTCAGTTGTCGGTGACGATCTGATCAGGACCGTTACAACCGTTCAAAGCGGTACCAATTCACTCAATCGCTTCCAGATGACGCAAGTCAGAAAGGCGGGGCCGCCGCCGGAAGGATTGAAGGGTGTAATCCTTTTATTACCACCGCTGGCCAGTGGTTTTCAGAACTACGAAGCCTCCGAAACCGGTAACTATAACGATTCATTTGTCGCATTCTTTGCACGTCGAAACTTTGTCGTCTTTGGTTACTCGCCGCGCCAGCACAGTCTCACGGCCGGTCAGTGCGAAAGCGGCGCGATCGATTGTTCACCCATGGCTGATTGGGGACTAGCGACAATCGGAAGCGACGTCGCCTACATACGTCAACAAATCGCGGCTCAATTCCCTGGCCAGAAGCCGGTGATCGGCGGACTGTCGATGGGCAGCATAGCCTCGATAGCTGCTCTAAACGCTCAACCGAATGATTACGCCGGCGCAATTCTGATCGAAGGTACGCTTTACGATTCGGACGCAAATGTGCGCGCCATCAATGCAAACTTCTGCACCACGTTCGACGCTATGCTCGCCGGTGGTGTCATTTACGACGGAGGAACTGTAGGGATAAAGGCGCTCAGCCAGGCGGCCCAGGCGGCTCCGAATGCACCGACTGTTTTCCCGGGTTTTCCTCCGGGACTGACTAATCACCAGGCGTTTGTGTTGGCGCTCAGTGCGCCGCCACTGTCGCCGCTCACGCCGCGACCGGGTTATTTCAATCTGGCGGGTAATTTTGTTGAGGATCGATTCTTTTACGCGAACGAGCCGCTGGTCCATGCGAACGTTGCGACGTTTTTTGATTACGTGCCTATCCGGTCGATACGCGATGTCAATTGCGGACTTGCCGGTGATACTACGTATACGAATAACCTCGGGAGTTTTAGTGGTCCAGTGATCATGTTTGCCGGAGGACACGGCTTCGGGCCGGCGATGTTCAGTACGGCGCAGTTGATGACGTCAGCGAGTTTGACGATCAACTTCAAGCAGGAGTACGGGCATGTGGATTACATGTTCGGAAACAATCATCTGCACGAGCTGGAGCATCCGATCCTGACCTGGCTCATACAGAATCCATTCAAGTAAAATTTTAGCCGCGGATTTCGATCCGCGGCTAAAAACTACTGCTTCTTGGTCGTCTCTTTCAGCTTCGCGTGGACGCGTTCGTAGTTGGCTTTGTAGACGGCGGTGTTGGGATCGTTGTTTTGCTCACCAAGCGTTCGCGCTTTATCATAAAGCGGTTCCGCGAGATCGAGTCGCCCGCCACGTTCGTACGCTTCCGCAAGACTGTCGTACGGATTAGCAGACCCGGGATAGCGCTCAACATTCGCCTTGAAAATAGCAATCGCCTCTTCCGGTTTGTTCTCGAACAGATACTGGTAACCCAACAGATTGATCACGTTCTCCGGCACCGGAATCTTGTACCCAAACTTCTCGCTCAGTTTTGCATAATGCGCGTCCGCACCCTTCAAGCCGCCGATGATCGCGCCACTTTGCGGATCTTGCGGCGGTTGCCAACCTTCAAAAACCTTTCGCAACCCAAAATAGTGACTGCGAAGCACGACTGATCCGTGGTCCTCGTCATCCATGCGCTGTGCCTGCCAATCAAAACCCTTGATATTCGATTTCGCCAGCAGATCTTTAAACTTGTCAAAGTCCGTTCCGATTGCGCCCGGCTCATTGCCGATCGACGCAAACAGCGTCAACTTTGCTTCCTTCTGATTCTTCAGAAAGATCTCGGCGCGTTTCAGTGCATCACTGTTTTCCCATTGCAGCGAAGGACTAACTGCAATGTAAGAATTGAACAGCCCGGGCTTGGTGATCATCGCGTGGACAGCGAATAGACCACCGAGCGAATGTCCCGCGAAAATGCGATACGGTTGCACTCGATACGTCTTCTCGATCTCGGGAATGAGCTCGGTCTCGAAGAACTTCAGAAAGTTGTCAGCACCGCCACTGGTCGGAAAGCGCAGCTCGCCGGCAGGGTTTTTATCAGTCGACTTCGCGGGCGACAGATCGCGCGTGCGATCGGTGTTTGTGACACCAACCACGATCAAATCGGGAATGCGACCGTTTTGCGTAAGAAACTCGATAGTGCTGGCGGTGTGGCCCATGTGAGCATCACCGTCAGTCATGTAGAGCACGGGATAACTCAGCTTGTTCGTGTCATATCCCGCGGGAGTGCGCACCAGCACAATCCTGTCTTCTCCGAGAACTGCTGACTTGATCGTCAGTCGTTTGACTGTACCTGTAGCTGGTTGTGCAAATGCCGCCGTTGCGATCACGAGTAGGACGGCAACGCTGGACAGCAGATGTGATAGACGCGGCTTGGCCCATGTGAAATGAGTAGTCATTGTTCAGGCTCCAAAAAAGTGGATTATCTATTTTCCGCAACGCGCGACGAAGTCCGGGGAGGCGCTGATATTACTCCATCTCGGCGCCGCGTCCAATGCTTTTACACACGCTTGCGATTCGACTTGATCACGGCGCGCTCGCGCGTGACGCGGCTCGAGCGTGAGTAAGGGATGAGACTCGATGGATCGACTTTTATTTCACACGTGACACTCGTGATCGCGGGATACTTGTTCAGCAACAGCGAGGTTATGTTCTTGTTGACGATCTCCCAGTAGTCGTCTTCATTTGGATAGTTGCCGAGCAATGTTTCTACATCTTTCGCGAGCCAGCGGAAGTCGGGATATTGAGACTTCTGGATGTTAGCGGCATAGCGGTACGCGATGGAGATGTTCAGGTTGTTGGTTTGTGTTTGGTGGTCCATCCTGAAGTCTTTGAGCTGGAAGGAAAACTCTTCGACTAGCGACTGCGAATATCCAACGGAGGAGCAGGCAAGCAACAATACAAAGATCCCGGCCAGGGAGCGCGTCTTCATCATGGGGCGTTGTCCTTTAAAATAAATTAACCGCGGATCACGCGGATCCGCGGCTAAATTAAACTACGTGGCTTAGGCCGTCCACCAGCGCCAACTCACATTGTAAGCTTCTGCCAACCGGCGCAGATCCTGACGCACTTCGTTCCAGTCGCGTTCAGCTCTTTCACTCGCCAATCGTCGCGTCATGAAGCGATCGATTTCAGCCGCACCGTCCAGCACCGCTTCAACGTCCGCGCCGACAGACTTGTTATCTTTGAACCGGCTATACAGCCGCTCGGTCGCGTCCTCGTAGCTCTTCAGGAAGCGATTGATGTCGTCTTCGCGGTTGGAACCGTTGAGGCGGCTTCGGTCGAGTGACGAGTCGAAACTCTTGCGGAAACGGCCCGTGTCTTTCTTGAGCTGCGCCATCAGTTTTTTTACTTCCTTATCGTTGAGCCGGTATGGCGCATCCTGGGCTCGCGCGACAATTGCAAAACTCGCTACTAGCATCAATACGTTGATTATGGTCAACACCCTCTTGTTACGCATGATCTTCACCTCTTCTGGAATTTTTACCATTCAGAGGAGTAACAGATAGTTGTGGCTTTTTATTGGATATTGCATCTTGTAAGTTCCGCAAATCTTGCAATCCTGTCTAATACTTAGTTCCAGGTTACAAGATTCTCAGGATTATTCGAGATCCAGCATCCAGATATCGCTCTCTGAGGAGTAGACTGTGTAATAAAGAAGCTTTCCGTCTGGCGACACATCAACACTGCGGAGATCGTTCTCGGTGGACGCAAAGATCTCGCGCACGCGCCTGGTCTTTATATCGCTCACATACAGCTTCTTATTAAAAAGGAAGACGAACCGCGTGCTATCAGGCAGCCACATCGCAGCACCGCCAAACTCGGTCAGTCTTTCGTACTGATTTGTCTCAAACGAATAAACACCAACAACCGACGGTGGCCCACTCAGACTCCCGATTAGTCGCTTTCCATCCGGCGACCAATCCCACGCGACAAATCTCTGGTTATCGGGAGCCATTGGGAGCAGTCGCAGGTTCTGCTCAGCCCATGGCTTATTCACGTCGAGGATCGAGCTCACAAAATTACTGCGGAAGAGAATCTGTGTACCATCGGGTGACCAGATCGGGAAACTCGTATCACCGGGACTATCAAAAGTGAGTTGACGAAGATTAGTCGCGTCAGCATCCAGTACCCAGATCTCGTAACGACCACAACGATCCGAAGTGAAAGCGACTCGCTTCCCGTCCGGTGACCAGCGTGGATATCGATCGAAAGCCTTGTCGTTAGTGAGATCGCGCCACTGCGTACCATCACGACTGACGACCACGAGATCGTCCTGCGTGCGACGCGAGACGCGCATCACGAACCGGGTGCCGTCGGGTGAAAGCTCGGGACGCACGATGTGCCTGTCGCCACGCGTGATCCAGAACGGCTCGCCCGTAGTCTTCTCCGCATTCGCATTGAAGTTGACGGCTTGAATGTTGGATTGCTGATCAGTCTGGACGTAGATCATGCGCTTGCCATTCGCGGAAAAACCGAGGTGGCGATTGAAATTTGCAGGAGTAGAAACCGTTTCAGCTTCGCCCTGCACCTTCCCGGTCTTCTCATCGATCGCAACGCGCCAGAAACTCATGTTGCCACTGCGATCGCTGGCGAAGTAAAGAAACTTGCCGTCCGGCGACCAAACCGGATTCCAATTCGTTGAAGCATCTTTCGTGACTACTTCGATTCCGCCGCCGTTACGCGAAATCGTCGCGATGTCGCTGCGGCCGGCATTCGGAGGCATGAACCAGAATGCGATACGGTCGCCATTCGGTGACCACGATGGCTGCATGGCGTCGTTTTCACATAGAAAACGTTTTTCACCCGTTTCAACATTTGCGATCCACAAACTGCTCGGCACGATATTCCGCGTCGTCGGCTCTGCATGACCGGCGGTGCTGCAAACTATTTCTCGCCCGTCAGGAGACCAGGAAGGATGATGACAACCAGCCACGACGAGTCTGACATTCTCGCCACTCGCTTCCATCACATAAACACCGGCCGGCTCACGCGTCGATCGAAAAGCGATCCGCTCGCCATCCGGTGAGAACGCCGGCGCGATCTCATCGGAAGGAGTGTTTGGAGTTAGTGGCGTCGCATTCTTCCCGCCGACTCTTTGCACAAACAGATCGTAGTTACCGTTCTGCTCGCTCGCGTAAACGAAACTCCTGCCATCGGGCGCGAGGCTTGGAAAGATCTCGGTGCCGTGCTGATCTGTTAGTTGCAGGTGTGCGGCACGTGACCAGTCAGTTGTGACGGGCTTCGCTTTCAGCCAAATCGTCCACGCGAGAACGGCAGTCATTAGAATCGCAACAACTGCGACCATGGTCCAACCCCAACGGCGCGGCACAAGCTGACGCATCGCGCCAGGCGTCGCTCCCGATCCGGAAAGACCAGCAGACGAATCAATCTGGCGCAACAAGCGACGCAGGTCGGCGCGAAAATCCGAGGCGGTTTGATAACGCAGATCGCGATCTTTCTCGAGCGCTTTGTTGAGGATGCTGTCCAACTCAGGTGGTAGATCGTTGTCGATCGTGGTGGCGGAGCTTGGTTGCGCTGAAAGGATCTTGTTGATGATGGCCTGTCGCGTCTCTCCGGTGAAGGGTTTTTGACCGGTGGCGAGCTCGTAGATCACGACGCCCAGACTCCAGATATCAGTGCGATGGTCCACCGGCTCGCCCGAGGCTTGTTCCGGCGACATGTAGGCCAGCGTTCCCATGGCCGTGCCGAGTTGTGTCTGGGCAGATGTTCTTGGAGAAAACTCAACTTCCGCCAGTTTCACGAGGCCAAAATCGAGAACCTTCGCGTATCCATCGGGCCGGACCATCACGTTGTCAGGCTTTACGTCGCGATGAATGATCCCCGATTGATGCGCAGCGCCCAGCGCTTCCGCAACCTGAGCCACAATCGACAACAGCTCTTTCAGACTTAACTTGTCTCGCAGCGACGAAAGCGTTTTGCCTTCGACCAGTTCCATCGCGATGAAGTGGAGACCCTGAGCTTCGCCGACTTCATAGATCGTGACCAGGTTCGGATGATTCAACGAAGAAAGCGCACGCGCTTCACGTTGAAAGCGACTCAACCGATCGCCATCAACAACAAAGTGCAACGGCAAAACTTTGAGCGCGACGAGGCGACCGAGCTTGAGATCGCGCGCGAGGTAAACTTCTCCCATGCCACCGGCGCCCAGGAGTTTCTCGATCTTGTAAGTCGCAAACTCCTGGCCCACGAGCGTGGAAACGATCGTTGTGATCCTCGAATCCTGTGCCAGAGCATGGGCGGCCACGTTCATCGCCGAACGCTCCATGAACTGCGACGCCTGAGACTGCGCTTTCAGCAAACTCAACACTTCCTCGCGCAATGCAGGGTTGTCCTGCGACGCTGCCAGCACGAACGCTTCGCGCGCTTCCGCTGGCTGTTCGAGCGCCTGCTCGAGCAGCGCGTCTACTTGTTTCCACAGCTCGCGGTCCATTAGTTATTGCTGAGTTCTCGATAGAGCCAGGCTTTGGCTTTGTTCCATTCGCGTATGACAGTGATGGACGACATACGCATGACTTCAGCGGTCTCGTCGACGCTCAGTCCGCCAAAGAAACGCAGCTCGACGATGCGGCTTTTGCGTTCGTCCATCGTGGCGAGAGTTTTCAGGGCCTCATCAAGGGCCAACAGGTCCGGATCTCGTTCACTCGAGATCGTCAGGGCCTCATCAAGCGAGAGGCGAATCGCGTCCATGTCGTTGTCGACACGCGGACGGCGTCGGGCAAAGTCGACGAGTATGCGTCGCATTATTTGTGCGGCAACGCCGAAGAAGTGTGCGCGATTCTGCCAGCGGACGGCTTTCCAGTCGATTAGCCGGACGTATGCTTCGTTTATCAGGGCGGAAGTTTGCAGTAAATGATCGGGCCGCTCGCGACTCATGTAGCGCTTGGCGAGACGGTAGAGCTCGGCGTGAACGAGTGGCGCGAGTTTTTCGAGGGCTTCTTCCTCGCCGTCGCTCCACGCTTCGAGAAGTTGAGTAAGCTCATGGGTCGGGGGCTTATCCATTTGGGCTCAGGAATTTATCACATTGGAGGGTTTTTGCCGCAGATTTTCGCGGGTAAACGCGGATCTGATCCAAATCACGGCTAACAAGATTGGACCAAAGATCACGAGCTCCATGAGGCAGAGCTTTAGCAGGTCGACCAGCATCGCGGACAGTGAAGCATCACTCCACGCATAGTCGATTGGACCGGGTAGGCGAGCTTTGTAGCGGTAGTTTGTGAAGGGCCACCAGAGGGCTATGCCGCGTGACTCGGTGAACATGAAGTCGAGCAGCGCGTGGGATACATAGGCGAGAGTAAAAACGAGATAGCTGCGCACATGCCAGTCTCTGAAGATGGCGATCAGGACCAGGCCGAGCACGAGTGCAAAAGGGATCGAATGGGTAAAGCCGTGATGCCAGCCGCCCCAGGCGATGCGCAGCCAGTTCAAGGCATAGTCGAAATCGGGAGAGATGGCGAGCAGCGCGCCCAACAAGAGCAGTTTTGCTGAACGCGGCCTGGAGGATGGACGCAAAGCCTCCACCACGCTCGCGCCAAGCAGACCGTGTGCTATCGGAAGAGGCACAGGGGCGCTATTATCTCACGGACGCGCCGCGCGGAAGTTATCAAAAACAACTGTTCCCGGCGCGACAGGCTCCGGTTGCCACGTTCCCGCCTTCAACTCGAACAGCACAGAAGATAACGGCACAGCGCCCGTGTCCCACGGCTCGCTGTATATTGTCACCCAGCTTGCACCTACGCCGGGATTTTCGCTGGCGGTGGCAAACACTACGCGCCCTGTTGATTGCTGGTGATGTATCTGCCACCACCGGTGGGCCGAAGGACTATAAGCTGTACTAAACAAGGTTCTCTTTGTTCCACCTATGCGAGCCTGGCAAATTAGGACGCCTTGTTCGACGTAAATCCGATAGTAGTTGCCCGGATCCTGGCCAACAGTGAACATCGCGTCAGCTTTGGTTGTAGCAGCAGGCCCCTGGACCAGCTCGACGAAGCTGTAAGCACCCGTAAAATTGAAAGCCGCCGCTGATCGGAGTCCGTTATAGTGTGAACCATCCTGTCCCGAAAACAGGCCGCCGATTTGCAACCGCTGATTTGTTTCCAGTGTTGGAACCGTTGAATCAGTGAAGCCACTGAAAAGATTGTTGGAACTCCACTTCGCGAGGTTCAATGAATTGTCGTTGAAGTCGTCTTCGAGAAGTACCGTCTCAGTCTGAGGCGCCACGTAAGTGAAGCCACTCGTGAGCGTAGCACTCTGGCCATTCGGATTCGTGACTGTCACGTTAACTAGACCAGCAGCGTGCGGCGGGGTGGTGACGGTAATAGTAGTGCTGCTCGCGACCGTGACGTTTGTCGCCGCGGTCGTATCAAACTTCACGGTAGCTCCGGGAGCGAAGTTCGTGCCGGTGATCGTGACTGACGTGCCTCCCGCGGTCGATCCGGGGCTCGGAAAAACTGATGTTATCGTCGGTGGTTGTGGTTGCTGTGTGCCGCCGCTGGACGCCGGCAAGACGACGTTGTCGTTTTTCAAAGCGCCCGGCGAAGTGAACAAATACGTCGAAGGCGACAATACGATCTGATCGATCGAGATTCCGTCTTCCCGGCCCTGCACTCGAATAGTGTGCGTACCGGTCGATTGGAAGAATATCTGCGGGCCGAGGACGCCGACGCCCCAACCGTTATCCTGCCAACCCCAGCCGCTTAGACCACAGCCGGAACAGTCTTCGAGATTTATCTCGGTGCCGGTGGTGGTGCCGGTACGAAAGACGGGCGCGCCGCTGCTATTGACGCTGTCTGAAAACTGTACCCAGACAGAGTCATTACCCCAGAAGTCGTCCTGTGCTTTGGCCCTGATCCAGATGCGATACGGCCGGCCCGCTTCAGCGGTGAAAGTCATTTCGAAGTAATGCGGCGGGTTGACGAAAGGTGTTGTTATCTTTGGCACGCCTGCATCAGCGTGATGGATGCGCATTCCCGCAGCCGCGCTGAGGTCTGAAACAGTGGACCAACTGCCGACCTTCACCGGGGCTTGACCAGCATAGAGTACGACTTCGGCAGACGAACCTGGAAAAGGTGTCGGTGTTGGAGTCGGTGTCGGCGTGGGAGTCGCCGTTGGTGTCGGAGTTGGTGTTGGAGTTGGCGTCGGCGTTGGTGTCGGTGTAGGTGTAGGTGTCGCA
>DASTTS010000368.1:0-16451 GCA_035760085.1 Pyrinomonadaceae bacterium | reverse complement strand
TAAAGACTTACTCGTAGCGGAGCGCCTTTAACGGATCAACACGCATTGCCCTTCGTGCGGGCAGATAACACGCCAGTAGCGTCACGAAGAACAACCCAAACGACACGCCAACAAACGTCGCCGTGTCAGTCGCAGTAACTTCAAAGAGCAACGTAGAAATCAATCGAGTCAACGCAAAAGAAGCCGCTAGTCCAACAAAAACTCCCACAACCCCGAGCACGATTCCCCTTCGCACCACGAGTCTGAGCACATCGAAACGCTGCGCACCGAGCGCCATTCGCACGCCAATCTCGTGCGTGCGCTGCAAAACCGAGTAAGACATCACACCGTAAATTCCGACCGCAGCCATCACGAGCGCCACAAATGAGAAGACCGTCAACAGCGACGCACTGAACCGCGCGCGCGCGACCGAATTTGAGAGCAACGTCTCCATCGTGTTCACTTCACCGATCGGTTGTTGCGGATCGAGTGTGTGAATAACGTTGCGCGCCGCGCCCGCAACCGCACTCGCATCGCCGCGCGTTCGCAACATCATCGTCATCCCCGGATAGACCAGCTCAGCGTGAGGCCAATACACCATCGGCTCAACGGCTATGTCGAGCCCCATGTGTTTGTGATCCGCAACCACACCAATGATCTCGCACGGAACGTTCTCGTCTTTCATATAGATCGTGAGTTTGTGGCCCAGCGGATTTTGTCCGCCCAGGTTTTTCTTTACAAACGTCTCGTTGACGAGCACGACGTGCCGCATCTCACTCACTTCCTGCTCGGTGTAAAAACGTCCGAGCTTCAGCGGGATCTGCATCGTCTGAAAGTAATTAGCGTCAGTAACATTCACTCCCGTGTTCAATTCCTGATCGGGTGGCAGCTTTTGACCATCGACATCGACACCCGTGCCGCTATAAAGACCGGTAAAAGGAGGCGTATCGATCGCACCCGCCGCCTCCACGCCCGGAATCGCTCTCATGCGCTCGACTGCTTGTTTGAAGAAGTTGATGCGCTTCTCGTCCGTGTCGTACTTCCGCGGCAACACGTTCACGCGGACTGCCAGCAGGTTAGCGGGATTGAACCCGGTATCGACTGCCTGTAAACGACTCAGACTCTTAACGAGCAGACCGGCGCCGACCAGCAACACGAGTGCGAGTGCCACTTGCGTAACGACAAACAAACTGCGCATGCGATGACTGCCGGTGCTGCCACCAACACTCTTGCCGCCTTCCTTGAGTGATCCCTGGAGATCAAAGCGTGTTGCTTCGAGCGCGGGCACGAGTCCAAACACGATGCCGGTGAGTACAGACAAGCCGAGCGTGAAGCCGAGCACCGGAAGACTGACGCTTACACTCTTCAGATCCGTGAGTGCCGGTGGACTCAACGCGACTAACGCCTTTGTGCCCCACCACGCGACGAGGACACCGAGCGTTCCGCCAAGCAACGACAGCATCACGCTCTCGGTCAACAATTGCCGCGCTATGCGCCAGCGATTCGCGCCCAGTCCCGCACGTACAGCAATCTCTTTACGACGCGAGCTCGCACGTGCCAGCAAGAGATTCGCGACGTTCGCACATGCGATCAACAGAACGAAAGCCACCGCACCGAGAAGAATCAGCAGCGGGCGTCTGATCTCACCGGTCATTTGTGTGCGCAGTGGAACTACGTTCACATTCCAGCCGGTGTTGAAGTCGGGATACTGCTGTTCGAGTCGTGCCCCGATCGTCTGCATCTCCTGCTGGGCCTGGTCCATTGTGACGCCGGGCTTCAAGCGCGCCACCGCACCGGCGAAGCGACCGTGACGTTCGCGCAGCTCGTTGGAAATCTGAAGTGGTATCCAGATGTCGGCGGGCTTTTTGGCGCGTGAGTTACGGCGAATATGCCAACCAAAGGAAGCAGGCATCACGCCGATGATCGTGTTCGGTTGTTCGTTGACGAGGATTTGTCGTCCAACAATCAGCGGGTCGCCGCCAAAGCGTCGTTGCCAGAGGCCATAGCTCACGATGATCACGCGCGGTTGGCCTTCGCGCCCATCGTCTTCAATGAAAGTGCGACCCAAAACCGGATTGGTGCCGAGCACCGAGAACATGTTGGTCGTTACAAGCTGGCCCGTGATCTCTTCCGGCTCTCCGTCGCTGGTCAGATTGCGGCTGAGATCGAAGAACACCGCCATGTCCGAGAAGACATGGTTCTGCTCTTTCCAGTCGGAGAAGTTGCCGAGGTTGATGACGTTCTGATCTGTGCGACCGCCCTGTCGCTTCTCCCACACAAGCGCGAGCCGCTCCGGATCCTTGTAAGGAAAGCTGCGCAACAAGACAGCATTGACGACACTGAAGATAGCAGTGTTCGCGCCGATGCCGAGCGTCAGTGCAAACAACGCCACAAACGTCATCATCGGACTCTTCAAAAGCATCCGCGCGCCGAATTTGATGTCAGCAATCAGTGTAGTCATTGGTGTAATCCGTGGTTAAGTATTTACTCGCAACGGAGCGCGTCCATTGGATCGACTTTCGTCGCGCGCAACGCCGGTATGTAACACGCCAGCAGTGCAACGATCGCCAGCAACACTGCCACCGCTCCAAACGTGAACGGATCCTTCGCCGTCACTCCAAACAACAAACTCGCGATCAAACGCGTGAGCGCGTACGCGCCCGCCAGTCCGATCACAAGCCCGAACAGAATCAGCGTCCCACCCTGTTTGACAATCATCAGCAACACATCGCGCGACTGCGCCCCGAGCGCGAGCCGGATTCCTATCTCGTTCGTACGCTGCGCGACCGAGTAACTCATCACGCCGTACAACCCGACGATCGTCAGCACCAACGCGACCGCTGCAAAGATCGAAAGCAATGTCGTGCTGAAGCGCGGGCCCGCAACGGACGTTGAAAGATATTCTTCCATCGTCTTCACCGCGAACAACGGCACGTCCTGATCCATCGCCCCGACTTCTTTCGTTACCGCCGAAATAAGACTGCGTGGCTCGTTGCTCGTCTTGATAACACCGACTAGCTGTGTGAACGTAACCTGCGTTTGCGGCACGTAATAAGCCGACGGTGGATCAGTACTTAGACTGCGATTTCTGACGTCGCCAACAACGCCGACAATCTCCCGCCACGGCGAATCCTCATCCTCGTAAGTACCGATCCCAGGACGAATACGCTTTCCAACAGCTTCTTCGTTCGGAAAAACTTCACGTGCAAACTTCTCGGTAACGATGACTACAGGCGTTGAACCGTGCTTGTCGCGGTCGTCGAAGTCCCGTCCCTTGATGATGGGAATGCCCATCGTCTTGAAGTAATCGACGCCGGTCGTGAAGAAATCGGCCGAAGGATGATCCTTGGGCGCCAACGGCCGGCCCTCGATCTCGAATGAAATGACCATGCGGTCGTCACTCAGGGGCAGCGGGAAAATCCAACTCGCCGATACAGCTCCCGGCATCGTTTGGAGGCGCTGCTTCAGGTCAACAAAAAACTGCGCCTGTCTATCCGTTTTGTATTTGATCTCAGGCAACACAACGTTGAACGTGAGCACGTTCTCAGGATGCAAACCGCTGTTCACTCTTTGCAGACGCCACAGGCTTTGTATTAACAGCCCCGCACCGACCAGAAGGATCACAGCGGTCGCAAGCTCTATTACGACTAAAATATTGCGCACGCGATTGCGACGCGCGCCCTCGCTCGTGCCGCGCCCGCCTTCCTTTAGCGACTCGACCAGCTCGGTCTTTGAAGAATGAAACGCCGGGGCGAGTCCGAAGATCAGACCTGTTAATAAGGACACGCCGAGTGTGAATCCGAGTACGCGCCAGTCCATACCAACGTGGATCGCGCGTGGAATGTCATCCTTACCGAGTGCGACCAGCAGATCGGACCACCAAACTGCGAGCAGCAATCCAACACCACCACCAAGCAGCGACAACAACACACTTTCCGTCAACAACTGGCGAATCACGCGCACGCGGCTCGCACCAAGCGCGGACCGGATTGCCATTTCTTTGTGACGACCCGTGGCACGTGCGAGCAGCAGGTTCGCGACATTCGCGCACGCTATCAGCAGCACACACGCCACGGCACCGAGCAAGATCAAAAGCGTGGGACGAACGTCGCCGACGAGCGCTGTCAAAGCAGGCTCAATGCGCAAGCTTCTGTTTGTGTTCGTGTCGGGATACTGCTGCTCAAGACGCGCACCAATCGTCGTCATTTCCGCCTGCGCTTGTTCCTGAGTGACGCCAGACTTGAGGCGGGCGATCACTCGCAGAAAGTGTGCGCCGCGCTGGCTCGTGATTGGCTCCTTGCCGGAAGCATCGCCCGCGATGGTGGTCCAAAGCTCGACCGGATTATTCTGAATCGGAAATTCAAACGCCGGCGGCATTACACCAACAACCGTGTAACGAATACCGTCGAGTGTGATCGGCTGGTTGATGATCGACTGATCGCCGCCGAAACGTCGTTGAAAGAGCGCGTGACTGAGGACCACAACGCGGCCCGTCTCGCTCGGTTTATCTTCGTCAGCAAGAAAAGTTCGGCCCAGCATGGGCGCGACGTTGAGGAGCGGAAAAACGTCCGCAGTCACAACAGCGCCTTCCAATCGTGCAGGCTCGCCACGTCCGGTCATGATGAAGTCGCTGCCGTGATAACAAGCCACCCGCTCGAAAACAGTGCTCTGCGCGCGGAAGTCGAAGAAGTTTGGATATGAATGCGAACCTCGCTGCCGGCCAAGCTGCGGCACTGTCTCAAACACCGCGACGAGTGAATCCGGATTCGGAAACGGTAACGGGCGCAGCAACACGGCGTTGACGACGCTGAAGATCGCGGTGTTTGCGCCGATGCCGAGTGCGAGTGCGATAGTGGCGACGATGCTGACGCTCGGCGACTTGAGCAGCATGCGCAGTCCAAAGCGGATGTCCTGAAGTAATGTGTTCATAGCTCTAAATCCTTATAAGTCCTATAGGTCCTATACGACCTATTCGTCCCTCAATGCGACCATCGGATCGACGCGCGCGGCACGTCGCGCCGGCAGGTAACCCGCAATCAAAGCGACCGCTGACAAAACCAATGTCGCTAAAGCAATCGTCAGTGGATCGTTTGGCTTCAGCTCGTACAACAACGACGCCGCTGTTTTCGTTAACGCCAGCGACGCGAGCACACCAACAACGAGCCCGATCACCACCAGCAACAACGCTTCACGCAACACAAGCCACAACACACTGCGACCCTGCGCGCCGAGCGCCATGCGAATCCCAATCTCGTTCGTGCGTCGCGCGACGCCGTACGACATCACACCGTAAAGCCCGACGCACGCGAGCAACAACGCGAGCAATCCGAAGAACGACGCGAGCCGCGCGACGAGTTTCTGCTGCACGAGCGAACGACCGACGTGATCCTCAAGACTCACCACATCGTCAATCGGCAAGTTGCGATCGATCTGTTTGATTGTTTGCCGCACCTGCGGCACCACCGCGCTCGCCGGCCCCGAGAACCGCACGACGAGGTTGCCCAGCACGTCGGGAAGCTGTGAATGCGGATAGTAAGCAATGGGTGATACGTCTTCGGTCAATTCTCCATATTTGGCGTCTTTCACCACGCCGATGACCTCGAGCGCTTCGGTGGAATCAGGACCATCGATTCCAAACCGCTTTCCGACCGGAGAGCCGCTCGGGAAGAATTGTCGGGCCATCGACTCGCTGACCACCGCGACCTTCTGCGAGTTGATCGTGTCCTGTGGTCCAAAGCCGCGGCCCTGCACGAGCGGAATACCCATCGCTGCAAAGAAATCCGGGCCGACGATGTTATTTCTAAGGCTGTCGCGGTCTTCAGGATGGTCCGGCCGTTCCCGCGTGTAAGCAGGACTGGTCCAGGAGCCTTGATGGAAGGTGAAATATGCGAATGAAGCTGCCTGAACACCCGGAATCGCTTTTACCTTGTCTTCAACTTCACGCAGCATGGCGGGCAGCTTCGGATCTTTTTGCTTGTAACCGGTTGCGGAAGTGTCCACCTTAAACAACATCGCATTCTCCTGGTTGAAACCGGTGGGAATGCGTTGCAGGTTGATGAGGGTGCGCACGAAGAGTCCTGCGCCTACGAGCAGCAGCAGTGAAAGTGCTACTTGCGCCACCACGAAGGCTTTCGCGAGTGGATTTCGCAACGTCGTCAGCGCGCCGGTCTTTCCACCTTTCAGGGAAGAGTTCGGCTCGATTCGAGAAGCGCGCAACGCTGGTGCAGTGCCGAAAACTACGGCACACAAAACCGATGCTGCGATGGTGAATGCGAGGACACGAATGTTTGGAGTGACTTGAAGTGGCAACGCTTCGGGACCGTTAGAAGCCATCAGCAACAGCACACGCGTGCCCCACCACGCGAGCGCCGCGCCCGCAACCGCTCCAACGGTCACAAGCAACGCGCTTTCGGTGAACAACTGGCGCACCAGTCGCAAACGTCCCGCGCCGACTGCGAGTCGCACAGCAAACTCGCGACGACGGGCCGCGCCGTGGGCCAATAACAAGTTCGCGACGTTCGCACTCGCGATCAGCAGCACGAGGCCGACAACTCCCATCAAAACTTTCAAAGACTTTGAGAATTGCTCGCGCAGCGTCGACAAACCTCTGCTCACCGGCGTCAGCTCGACTGACGCTTTGTCGATGGTTCGCAATGTTTCCGGAGCAGGCACATTACCGGCTATCGCTTGCTGGTATTGTTTGAAGAGAAGATTAACGGCTGCGCTTGCCTGCTGAGCATTCACTCCATTTTGCAGACGCGCAATCAGGTGGAGGGATCGCCATTTTTCATTGTTTCGCGCGTCCCAGTGCACGGGTGGCAACTGCGGTTCCATCGCCAGCGGGATCCACACATTGGGAGCGAAACCGACAGTAGTACCGAAAAATTCTTTTGGTGCGACGCCGACGATGTTGTAAGTCGTTTCATCGATCTTGATCGTCCGGCCGATGACCGAAGGATCGCCGCCCAGTCGTTGCTGCCACCAGGCATAACTCACGACTGCAACCGGATGCCCGCCCTTGGTCTGATCGTCTGCCTCAGTTAAGAGGCGCCCGAGACCAGCATTAACACCGAGCACCGGGAAGTATGAGCCGGAGACAAGTTGCACTTCCATCTGCTCGATGTCACTGCTCGAGTTGACGAAGCCATGCACGGTCCACGTCATGCTAAGCAGGCCCGCAACTCCTGAAAACAGGTCGGTCCGTTGTTGGACCTGGCGATAAAAAGGATATGAGTAGAGATCGACGCCACCAATCGGCGGACCGAGTGACACACCCTGCTCCACGCCTTTGCCGAACAGCACGAGCTGCTGCGGCTCGTGCACCGGCAGCATCTTGATCAGCATCGCATCAAGCAAACTGAAGATAGCCGTATTGGCCCCAATCCCGAGGGCGAGCGACAGCACCGCGATGAGCGTAAACCCCGGCTTCTTCAGCAACATGCGTATTCCGTAGCGAATGTCTTGAAGCATAGTAATAAGTCCTATATGTCCTATTCGTAACGTAGCGCCACGAGCGGATCGACTTTCGTGGCGCGGCGGGCCGGAATGTAGCAGGCCAGGAGCGCAACTGCGATCAACCCAACCGAAACACCCGCTAACGTCGCCATATTGTTCGGCGTCACACCAAACAATAACGAGCTCAACATCTTCGAAAACGCGAACGACGCGCCGAGACCGATCGCGACGCCAACCGCAACGAGGATCACGCCGCGAATCATGATTAACCGGAACACGTCTCCGCGTTGCGCGCCGAGCGCCACGCGAATTCCAATCTCACGCGTGCGCCGCGCAACTGAGAACGTCAACACACCGTAAAGCCCGAGGGCCGTCAGCAACGTCGCCAGCAATCCAAACGCGGTCGAAAGCCACGTCACCATTCGTTCCTGGATCAGCGACTCATCGATCTCAGTCGAAAGCGTCTTGATGTTGTAGAGCGGCAGGTGCGGATCGAGCGCCTTCAACTGCGCGCGCAACTGTTCCGCGACAATGTTCGGATCACTCGATGTTTTGACGTGCAACGTCAGATTTGTGAGTGTCGAGTCCTGTGCCGCCGGCAGGTAAAAATGACGGCGCAGCCCCTCACGCAGGTTGATATATTGAGCATCCTTGACGACACCGACGATCGTCACGTCCGGCACGTCGTCGAGACCGATCCGTTTCCCGATCGCGTTGGACGTGTTGCCGAAGTAGTGCTTCGCCATCTTCTCGTTGACGATCGCGATCTTCGGCGCACCAGTGCGATCACGTTCGTCAAAATCACGTCCAATGAGAAAAGGGATTTCGAGTGTTTTGAAGTAATCACTCGAAACATACGTGACGTCGCACGACATTCGTTCGCCTTCGCGCGGTGTGTAACCTTCAACCACGATACCGTTCGAATCCCAGCCACCGGAGATGGGCGAGTCGGAAGCAAGGCTGGCGAACCTGACGCCTGGCAAGGCGCGCGTCCTGGCCATCAGCTCGTCGTAGAACGCGGCTGTTCGTTCCTTCGAATAGCCGTTGAGCGCCGGGTTAACACTCGCGAGCAACACGTTTTCCTTGCCGAATCCCGTGTCAAAGGCACGAAGGTTTTGCAGCGTCCTTAATAGAAGTCCCGCACTCACGAGCAACGGCAGCGAGAGCGCGACCTGGACCAGGATCAATCCACTGCGCAGGCTCAGCAGCTTGCCCGCCGCCGTAAAGCTGCGCGACTCGAATCGCATTCCCGGCGCAAAAACCTGTCGCGCCGCCTGAATCGCCGGCGCCAAACTAAACGCAATGCCCAGCAGAAGCGACACGCCGAGAATGAACGCATACAAGCGCCAGTCGAAACTCGCATTCAAATTTTGACGGTAATCAGGCGGTATGAACGCAATCAAACCGGCTTTGATCCACAGCGCGATGAAGATCCCGACCACACCACCAATCGCCGAAAGGACCACGCCTTCAGTCAGCCACTGGCGCAGCAGACGCAATCGACCGGCGCCGAGTGCGAGCCTGACTGTTATCTCCTGCGCGCGCACAGTGGCTCGCGCCATCATCAGGTTTGCGAGGTTCGCACCGAGAATAAGCAGCACTGCGCAAGTGGCACCGAAGAGCACCAGCAACGACGTGCGCAGCTCAACTTGCAGGTAGCGAAGCCCCTGATCGCCGGGAATCGCAGCGATCCGTTGCGCCATGAATCGCTCGCGATTGAATGTCGTCCCACTCGCGGTCAATTGATCCGCTTCGGATTGTCGGATCTGTTGATAAGTAACACTCAGCGAAGCCTGCATCTGTTCCGGCGACACATCAGCTTTGCGACGCGCCATCACACTGAGCCATTGATGACGACGGCTTTGCAGTCGTGTCGCCGGCAGCGGATTGAAGACGGGTGTCATCATCAAGGGCACGCGCACGTCAGGATTGCTGGAAAGATCAACGCCATAGAAACCCGGCGGCGTCACGCCCAGCACGGTTACTGGTTGTTCGTTGACGAGGATCGTTTTGCCGATCAGCTCGGGATCTTTATTGAACCTGCTTTCCCAAAATCTGTAGCTCAACACTGCAACCGGATGCGCGCGCGGCGTGCGGTCGTCTTCCTGTGTGAACAGCCTGCCGACCCACGGACGAACACCGAGCACTTCGTAAAAGTTTCCACTGACGAGCTCACCGCGCACGCGCTCGGTCTGGTCGCCGTAGCTGACGTTCATCTGCGTGCCGCCACGCGCGATCACACCCGAGAAGACAGAATTTCGATCGCGCAGATCCTGGTACATCGGATACGAGAAGGAGCTATCACGGTCTGGTTGCTTCGCCTCATAAGCCGACAACACTACGAGCTGATCAGGATTTGCAACAGGCAGACTTTGCAACAACACCTGATCGAGCAACGAAAAGATCGCGGCATTCGCGCCGATGCCGAGCGCGATCGTCAGCACCACGACAGCGGCAAACGCAGGATTCTTCGTCAGCATTCTCAGCGCATATCGAATATCAGTAATCATCTGTGTTATCCGTGGTTGAATTACTCGTACCGAAGCGCCACGAGAGGATCCACGCGCGCCGCACGTCTTGCCGGCAAGTAACACGCAAATACACCCACCAGCATCAATCCCACCGCCACCAAAACAAACGTTGCGGTATCAGTCGTCGACACTCCAAACAACAAACTCGACATCAAACGCGTAAGCACAAACGCGCCACCCAACCCGATCACAAGCCCGAGCAACACGAGCTTCATTCCCTGGCCCATAAACAGTCGCAGCACGTCGCGATGCCCGGCACCGAGTGCCATGCGAATGCCGACCTCGTGTGTGCGTTGCGACACCGAGTAGGCGAGCACGCCATAAACGCCCGTCACGGCAAGCACGAGCGCGAGCGCGGCAAAGATCGAAAACAGCATTGCGTTAAAACGTCGCGTGGAAGATTCGCGTGCGAGGATGTCGTCAAACGTCGCGACTTCAGCAATCGGCAAATCTTTATCGATCTGGTGCACCGCGTTCGCGATTCCCGCGGTTAACGCTTTCACATCACTCGTTGTGGAACGAATCGACAACATTGCATTGCGCTGCGGCATGCGACCCATCGGTGTATAGATCCTGATCAGCGGTTGCGTTTCCGATCCGAAAGCTCGCACCGCGGGAACGATGCCGATGATCTCGTGCCAGGTCGGACTGTCGTACCCGATGTGCTTGCCGACTGCTTCTTCATTCGGCCAGAAGCGTCGCGCGAGATTCTCATCAATCAGCACGACCGGTTTGCCCTGCTCGTCTTCATCGTGCGTGAACGTGCGCCCTCGCAGGATCGGTATCTTCATCGTCTCGAAGTAATCGGGTGTGACGATGGACCAGTCGACGTTGATGAGCTCGCCCTTCTTCTCTTGTCGATAACCTTCGGCTGAGATATCGGTTTGCGAGCCATCCGGAATGCCGGGAAGAGATGCGGAAAGCGTCGCGTTTTGCACACCGGGCTGAGATTGCGCGGCTTCTAACACCTGGTGAAGCAACCTGTTGAGCTCGGCCTGATCCCGACTACGACTGCGTGAAACCTTCAGCTCCATCGTCAGCACGCCGTTTGAGTCGAAGCCGTGGTCAGCACTCAACAACAACACGAGACTCTTCACCAGCAAACCCGCGCCAACGAGCAACGCCACTGACAAAGCAACCTCGGCCACGACGAGAGTGCCGCGCAGTCGCTTACCGTCGCTGTCGGTTGTTGTCGAGCTGCCGTCTTTCAGCGTGTCCTGTAAGTTTGTTTGCGAGGAGCGCAGCGCAGGCAACACACCGAAAAGCAATCCGGTGAGTAACGAGACAGCGATGTTGAAGACGAGCACTTTGCCGCTGAGCTGCACATTGTTCATGCGTGGCACTGTCTCGTGCGCAACGCGCGAAAGCAGCAGCACCGTCCAGGACGCAAAGAAGAACCCGAGTACGCCGCCTGCTATCGAGAGCAGCAGACTCTCAATCAGCATCTGCCGCACGAGTCTGAAGCGTGAAGCACCGAGCGCAGCGCGTACGGCAAACTCTTTTCGTCGCGTCGCCGCACGTGCCAACAGAAGATTTGCGACATTCGCACACGCGATCAACAAAACGAGTCCAACTGCAACGAAAAGTATTTTCAAAGCAGTACTGACTCGCTTCGTAATGCTGTCCTGAAGCGACACGACGTTAACAACATTCGCACCGGCGTTCGCCACCGGATGTTCCTGTCGTAACTGCCGGGCGATGCGATTCATCTCATCGCGCGCCTGGTCGACAGTTACACCCGGCTTCAAACGTGCAATTACGTTTCCACCGTTGCGCACGTCACGATTTTTGAAATTCTGCGGACCCATGAGGACCCACAATGGCGGCGGACCCTGGTGCACGAAGTCCTGGCGCGTGACGCCGATCACCGTGTGCGGTTTGTCGTCAAGCAGGATCTGCTGCCCAACGATATTGGCATCGCCCGCAAAGCGTTGTTGCCAGAATGCGTAACTGATGATGGTGACGGGTGCAGCGCCGGCCTTGTCGTCATCGGTGGTGAAGTCGCGGCCCAGCAGCGGCGTCGTGCGCATTACCCTGAAGTAATCGGCGGTAACGATGCGCGCATCGAGAGCTTCAGGCTTATCAGTGCCGGTGATGTTCACCGACCAGCCGCGGAATGTCGACATCGATTCGAAGACGGAATTGCGCGCCTGCCAATCGACGAAGTTCGGATAAGAGACCTGGCGGTTCGCGACCTCCGGCCCTGACTCATTCATCCACACGATGCGATCGGGTTCGGGATACGGCAGCGGCTGCAACAACACCGCATTGATCACGCTGAACATCGCGGTGTTGACACCGATGCCCACCGCCAGCATCAGCACCGCCAGCAACGTAAACGCGGGATTCTTCCTGAGCCACCGCAAGCCAAAAATGAGATCCTGATTCATCCGTGTAATCCGCGGTTAAAATCACTCGTAGCGCAAAGCGACAAGTGGATCCACTTTCGTTGCTCGTCTCGCAGGAATGTAGCAAGCGATTAACGCCACGAGGGTCAACAGGCCCGCAATCACACCGTACGTGAGCGGATCCGTCACCTTCACGCCAAACAACATCTTCGACAAACTGATCCAACTCTCGAGATACTTCGTGAGCACGTACGCACCCACCAACCCGAGAGCCACACCGATCAGAACGAGTATCATTCCCTGCTTCACGATCATCCTCAGCACGCTCCCGCGGTCGGCTCCGAGCGCCATGCGAATGCCGATCTCATGTGTGCGCTGCGAAACGGCGTAGGCCAACACACCAAACAATCCGATCGCCGCGAGTTGCTGGGCCAGCAGTGCAAACAACGTCAACAACTTCGCAAACAACCGTTCCATCCGCAGTGTTTCATCAGCTTGTTCGACTTGCGACTTGACGTTCATCACCGGCAGGTTCGGCTCGAGCTCGCGTACGACACTGCGCACACTCGCGATCGTCGCTGACGGATCGTTCGTGGTGCGGACTTCGAACGTTCCGCTGGCTAACGGGCGCTCCTGCCGGTAAGACGAGTAGACGGTCGGAGGAATATCCTCGCGCAGGCTGGTGTACTTCGCATCCCTGGAAACGCCGACGATCTCGAGCTCATCAGGCTTCTTCGGGTCGTACGTGAAGCGCTTTCCGATCGGATTCTCATTAGGAAAGAATTTATCCGCGAACGTTTGATTCACCACCACGACTTTGGGTGAGGTCGTGATGTCCTGTAGTCCGAATGTGCGGCCTGAAAGCAACGGAATTCCCATCGCTTGCAAAAAGTTTTCGCGTACAATGAGCCGCCAGGCCTCGCCACTCGGTGCAATGCGTCCTTCAGAATCCGGCGTTGCATTCAACGCTTCGCGCAAAAACACGCTGCTCGTGTGCGATGACTGAGATAGCAATGCCATTCGCGAGAACGTCACGCCCTGTACGCCGGGAACAGCTTCAAGACGCTCGCTGATCTGTCCGTAGACCTGTCGTAGCCGGTCGTCTTTGTAGCCGATCAGCGCCGGCTCAACGTCAAACAGCAAAAGGTTTTGTGTGTTGAAGCCTGGATCGACCCTCTGCAAGTTCAGCAACGTCCGTACAAACAGTCCCGCACCGATCAGCAGCAACAACGACAATGCCACCTGGACCACGACCAGCCCACGACTCAACAACGATCGATGCACCGCACTCGATCCACGTCCACTGTCTTTCAGTGATGGCGTTAGATCGACACGCGTCGTGCGCCATGCGGGCGCGAGTCCAAACAGGATTCCCGTTAAGAGTGAAAGCGCAAAAGTGAAGCCCAGCACGCGCCAGTCGAGCCGCGGCTCGAGTGCCATGCCGCGGCCGCCCCAAAGGCTGACAGCGATCAATCCATCTTTGATCCAGACGGCAAAGATGATTCCGAAGAGACCACCGAGGATCGAGAGCAACACGCTTTCAGTCAGGAGTTGCCGAATGAGACGCCGGCGACTTGCTCCGAGCGCCAGGCGCAAACCGATCTCTTTTTGTCGTCCGACTGAGCGAGACAACAGCAGATTCGCAACATTCGCACATGCGATCAGCAACACGAGACCAACCACACCAAGCAAGAGATAAAGTGACGGTGCATAATATTTGCGGCTATACATCTCGCCCTGCCCGCCAGGATCTGCAACGAGTCGCGGATACTGCTTCGGATCGAGATCGCCGATCACATTGCCACCGCTTGCCTTTGCGGCGGCCTGCCGTGCGGCGCGATGTTCCAACACCGACTGGAGAAACGCATTCTCCAGTTGCGCCTGTGCCTGCTCGCGGGTAACGCCCGGTTGCAAACGTCCCATGATGCGCAGCCACCAAACACCCGCGCCGTTCATGTAAGAGCGTTGCTTGTCGGCGTAGAGTTGTGGCTCGATAGCGACGGGAATGGAAACCTCCTTGCTCGTGCCGACGCCCGCCGCACCGTCAAAACCCCTGGCTGAGACACCGATGATAGTGAATGGAACGTTATTAAGATTGACCTGCTTACCAACGACTCCAGGATCGCCACCGAATCGCTTCTGCCAGTAGCGGTGACTCAGAACTGCGACGGGCGTCGCGCCTGCTTTGTCGTCTTCATCGGTTAGCATGCGGCCAACCGCAGGCCGGACACCGAGCGCTGTGTAGTAATTCCCGGTGACAGCTTGTCCGTTCGCAATCTCCGCCTGACCATCAGCAATGAGGTTTAGTCCGATATTTCCAAACGCGAAGATGTCGGACATCGGCCCCTGTTGCTCGCGGAGCCGCTGGTAAGTCTGATACGCGAATGAGGTTCTGTTGATGAGCCCGGTTTGCTCGTCCTTATTGGAACTGCCGTTATAACTGCCGACGGAGAATTCCGTTGGCGCGACTGATTTGAACAGGACCAGCCGCTCGGGCTCTTTCACCGGCAACATCTTCAACAGCATCGCATCGACGATGCTGAACAACGCCGTGTTCGCACCAATACCGAGCGCGAGTGAAAGCAACGCGACGGACGTCAGCCCCTTCTGCTTGAGCAACATCCGGAAGCCATAGCGGAGATCTTGTAGAAGTGTGTGCATCTTGAAAATCCTGTCAAAAACTCACTCGTAGCGCAGCGCGACCAGTGGATCTACTTTGGTCGCCCTTCTCGCAGGAACATAAGACGCGAGCAGAGCCACGCCCCCCAGCAACAGCGGCACTGCCACGAACGTCAACGGATCCGTCGCTCCGACACCGTACAGAAATGCGGCGATCACGCGCGTCGCAGCCGCAGCGAGCAACAAGCCGATCGCGAGTCCCGCTCCGATCACGATCAACCCATCCCACAGCACCAGCCCGAGTACGTCTTTTTCTTTTGCGCCCAACGCCATCCGAACTCCGATCTCGCGTGTGCGCTGTGCCGCGCCGTAAGAAACGACACCGTAGATCCCAACGCCTGCCAGCAGGAGCGCCAGCGCGCCAAACCCACCGAGAGTCCAGGCGGCGATTCGCGATGGCAGCAGCGTGAGCTCTAACTGTTCGCGCATTGTCTGAACGTCTGCAATCGGAAGGTTTGGATTCAATGCGCGGATCTGTTCACGTACGATTGGCGTGATGGCCTTCGGCTCGCCTGTCGTGCGTACGACGAGCGTCATCTTCGGATCGTAGGATTGGCTGAGGGGCAGGTAGACATAAGGACGCGGCGTCTCACCCAGCGTTTGATACTTGCTGTCACGCGCGACGCCGACTACCTCGAGGAATGGACCGTTTGGTCCAGTGATGCTGACGCGCTTGCCGAGCACCTCCTCATTCGGCCAAAGTCTTGCGGCAAGTGTTTCGTTTAGTATTGCTGTGCCCGGCGCGCCTTCGCGATCGGCCTCCGTAAACTCACGGCCGCGAAGCAAGGTAGTTCCCATCGTCCTAAAATAGTTTGGGCCAACCACATTGAAGCCGGTGCTCATACCTCCGCTGGCCGGTTCACTTCCTTCGCTGAAAACCTGAAACTGTGCGAAGGAACTGCCCATTTGCGGGAACCGCACGAGCGTGGCCTGCTCGACCCCGGGCTGCGCTTGAATCCTCGCGAGCAGGTCGCGATAAAACACGTCGCCCTCCGTCTTTCCGTATCGCAACAAACCGAGATTGATTGGTGCCAGCAGTGCGCGTTCAACGGTGAACCCCGGATCGATCGAGCTGGCCCGCTGCAAAGCTCTGATGAAGAGTCCGGATCCCACCAGCAGCACGACTGACAGTATTAGTTGGACCGTGACGAAGGCATTGCGCAGGTACGAGCGGTGAGCGCCGGCGACTTTTGCGGCGTCGCTTTTCAACGCCATGACGATGTTTAGCCGCGACGCCTGAAGTGCCGGGGCAAGTCCAAAGACTATACCGGTTACAATTGATACGACGAGAGTGAACGCGAGTACGCGGTAATCTAAACCGAACTCGAGCGCGGCCAAAGGCGTCGACTGAAGATGTGATACCAGGAGTTGATTGGCCCACAAAGCAAGTATCAACCCGACAGCGCCACCAGCGATGCCGAGCAGCACGCTCTCGGTCAGCCACTGCCGAATGAGCCGG
>DASTTS010000367.1:0-3201 GCA_035760085.1 Pyrinomonadaceae bacterium | reverse complement strand
GGCGCAATCATACGCCTGTGCCGGTGAATAGTGAACACATAGGCTTGGTCGGCGGTTCTAATTCAACTCTGCGTAATCTCTGCGTTCTCTGCGCCTCTGCGGTAAAAAGAACCGCAAAACAGGTAAACCGCAGAGGCGCAGAGGACGCAGAGATTACGCAGAGAGCGATTTCAAATTGGGTCACTACTGCTGGTCAGACATTTGGGGCCAATAGCTTCACCATGCTCCACCTGAAACGTTTGGGCTAACGTTCGATGCCGCGGGAGCGGCAGGGAGCTCTCGGCCCCAAAGCGCGCCCAGCGAGGGGGCCAGGGCAAGCGCGCTCGTCGAAGAGTCGTCACTATATATGTAACTCGGGCGGAAAATATTTCATCGATCTGCCTCCACGAAACAATTTCTCCTGCAAAAACATTTTACATAGAAACGAATGTTCGGCTGATAAGCCGCTAAAGGAGAACTCCCATGAATGCGCACTCAACCCACAGATCCGCGATATGGCTCAGCGTGGTGTTTTTGACCTTGCTCAGCGCAACCGCCGTATTCGCTGACGGGCCCGAAGGAAGGCCGCCCCAAAGGCCATACAAGCCCGAACCGATATCGACCCGGTCGCCAGTTCCGCCGCCCAGCCCGGAGGTAAAGCCGCCGACGCCGGAACCTCGAACAGATACACCAATCGGGCCAGTTACCACACCCACGCAGCCCCCACGTCCAGACCCAAAATCGAACGTGTGGTGGTGGATCACCGCCTCAATTCTCTTATTGCTGTTTTTGTTTTTCCTGTTCTGGATACTGCGCCGAAAGCAGACTGGTTACGCTAAGCCACCCAGCACTCCGACGCCGCCTGCTTATCCGCCAATTGATCAATCGCGACAACAAACACGACCCGATCAATACTAGCCCTGCAACATCGAGCGACTCCCTTTCACGAGAGAGTCGCTCGATCGTTTAGGGGCCGAAACGACTGCGGTACTCCGTTGAGTAGATAAAGATAAAGATCATGTGCCGCAGATTACTCGGGTTGGCGTTCAACGTGTTCACGTTGTTCTGATAACCAATCGTGTCAGGATCGCGACGCAGGAAACCGAAGTACTGGATCGACACGGTGCCTTCCGTCAGAAATCGATTCGCGACCGCCGCCGTCTCGACGATCCCGCGCAGTATCTGACCGTTTGTCATGCCACCAGTCACGGTGAACGTGCTGCCCGGCAAGCCCGCCGTCTGCAACAACGCATTCGCCAGCGCCTGCCCCGTCAAGCTGCCGTAACGCGCCGTGAACTCCGGCCGCTGCACGAACGCATCAGCAAACGCAATTTTGCTGGCCTCTTCTTCCGCCGGTGACTTTGGTCCACCCACCTGGGCCATGTCGGGAATGAACTGCGCGTACGTGGGCCGCTGGTTGTGACTCACCATGTAAAAGCGGAAAGCCCAGTAGCCGCGATTCAGAAACTCGTCTGACTGGAAGAAGCCTGCCGCCACGTGCAAACGATCGCAGTTTGATGTTGGAGGTTCACCAAAGCCGCCGTTCGGACACGGTGCTAGCGTGTTGATCCAGTTCTGAAGTCCCGTCGAATCCGGTGGCCGGTTGAGAATGTCGAGATACTGCTGCCGGATGAAGAACTCGACACCATCGATCGGATTAACTGTCGGTGTAGCAGAATCGTTTTCGAGAATCGTAACAGTCGCTGCCGCGATCGAACCGAGCGTGGCTCCCGTTGGATTAATCAAAACGATCGTTAACGTCTCATTCCCTTCCAACAGCACGTCGTCAACCAACGGAATACTGATCGTCTTCGACGTTTCGCCCGCTGCAAATCGCACTGTGCCGAGTGAGGTAACGTAATCGCAACGCTCCGACGCGCGGCCGTTTGCCAAGGTGCAATTCTGTAGACCCGCGATGTCGGACGTTCGGAAGTTCACCGTTGCAGTGCCTGACGTATCGCCGGTTCGCGTGACAGTGATCGCGATACTGCCGCCAGATTCTGAGCCACTAAACGACGGTGAACTAAACTGAACGCTCGGGGTCACCGTTGTTTGATTAAACAAACTCAAGCTGTAATTTCCGGTACTTCCAGTGGTGCCGTCGGGCGAATATGACGTAGCGAAGATGCGATACGTTCCGGTCGTTGGCAGCGTGAAGGAGCCGAGATTCGGAGGAATGCGCGAGTTTGTACCGCCGCCGCCGTCGTCATTCTGCGCGATCGTTTGTCCATTTGGTCCATCGAGGAATAGGTAAGTGTCGAAACTCGACGACGACATCGCGAGGACGATTTGTTGCCCTGCGGTGCCGCTGAACTCGAAAAGATCAACCCATCGCGACGTTCCGGTGAACATGCAATCAGTGTTCAGGTTGGCGGAGATAGTTTGACCGGGTGTGATCGTCGTTGACGGACAACCGTTTCCGTTACCAGCGGATTGAAAGATCGTGACGGTCTCACCTCCAACACTGATCGTGCCCGTGCGTGTGTTACCGGAGTTGGCCGCGACCGAGAAGTTCACGGTGCCACTACCGACGCCGCTCGAGTTTGTCGTCAGCCAGAAATCATTACTGTGCGCAGTCCAGCCGCAACCGGCAGTAGTGGAAACGGTGAAGGATCCCGTGCTGGCTGACGAGATGAAGATTTGGCTCGATGGGAAAAGCGAGAAACTACAGTTAGACGAAAGCAAAGTAAGCGTGTAAGCGCCGGTGCTTCCGGACACGCCGTCAAATGAGAACGACGTGGCGTAGATCCTGTAGGTTCCAGTCGCAGGCAGAGTGATGAAACCCGAAATGGCCGGAATCCGTGAGTTAACGCCTTCACCGCCATCGTCGTCTTCGCCAATCGTTTCGTTGTTCAAATTTACGAGATAAAGATAGGTGTCGAAGATCGACGAATCCATGAGGATCGCAACCTGCTGGCCCGCCGTGCCGTTGAACTCGTAAACGTCGACGTAGCGCGTCGTGCCGGTGAAGATGCAATCGGAAGTTGTAAGAGAGGCGCTGATGGTCTGTCCCGGTGTAATCGCGGCCGCAGGACAACCACTTGGGGCTCCCTGCGACACGGTGAACGTCTGTCCGCCGACGGTGATCGTTCCGGTGCGTGCCGAACCAGGATTACTGGCAACCGTATAGTTGACTGTTCCATTACCCGAACCACTGCTGCTGGTCGTGATCCACGATACGCTGCTCACTGCCGACCACGCACAACCCGCAGCGGTTGTAAC
>DASTTS010000366.1:0-32934 GCA_035760085.1 Pyrinomonadaceae bacterium | reverse complement strand
TACCACGACATGGACGACGTCCGCGCGTGCTTCGCAAACTTCGTCAACAAGGTTCCGTTTTACGGTTCGTCAGTTTTATGTCTCGACGATCCAAACGTGCAGGCGATCATTCCATTACTCGAACGTCGTCGCATGACTTACGGCCTGAGCGCACAGGCTGATGTCTCGGCGCACGGCATCCGTCATGACAACAACTTCGGATCATCGTTCACCGTCTGGCGCGGAACGGACGTGATGGGCGAGATGATCTTGCGCGTGCCCGGTGTGCACAACGTTTACAACGCGCTTGCTGCGATCGCAGTTGGATTCGAGTTGGAAGTTCCGTTTGAAAAGATCGTCGAAGGATTGCACCAGTTCACGGGCGCGGGTCGCAGGTTCCAGGCGAAAGGCGAGGTTGATGGCGTGCTTGTAGTTGATGACTACGGACATCATCCGACCGAGATCCGGGCCACACTCGCCGCCGCGAAACTCGGTTCTGGCGGCCGGCGCATCGTCGTCCTGTTTCAGCCGCATCGTTACACGCGCACGCACGATCTGATGCAGGAGTTTGCGCGTTCATTCAATAACGCTGACGTGCTGTTCATCACAGACATTTACGCGGCGAGTGAAGATCCGATTGAAGGTGTGAATTCTGAAACGCTGACCGCGGCGATCAAACGTTTCGGACACAAGGACGCGAACTACATCGGCCCGCTGGATAACGCCGCCACGATTTTACGCGATCACGTGCAGCCGGGGGATCTCGTGTTGACGCTCGGCGCCGGCACGGTCAATCGCGTGAGTGAGCAATTGTTGGGTTTGTTAAAGGAAGAAGCAGTTGGAAGAGGATCTAACGGATAAAGAGATATTGGAACGGGATCGTGTCGTGGAAGAGGTTGCGGCGCGATTGGGTGTGCGAGCGGAGCGTGGGAAGCGTTTTGCCGAACTGACGAGTTTGCGTGTGGGTGGCGCAATTGATTGGGTCATCGCCCCGCAAACAGAAGATGAAGCAGCGGCGATCGTGCACGAGTTGGACCAGGCGGGTATCGGTTGGCGACCACTCGGCTCCGGCAGCAACGTGCTCGCCGATGATGCTGACCATCACTACATCGTTTTGAACTTGAGCAACATGAAAGGCGAAGTCCACATCGACGGCGAGCTTGTTTCAGTCAGCGCCGGTTACTCGCTGCCGCGACTCTGCATCGATGTTGCTCGCGCAGGCTTGTCAGGTATCGAGGGACTCGGCGGCATTCCCGGCACGGTCGGCGGCGCGCTCTGGATGAATGCGGGTGCGTACGGTCACGAGATCGGAACAGTAACTGAAAAAGTGCGCGTGGCTCGTGATGGGAAGGTCGTTGAGATTCCTGGTGAGAGCATTGAGTGGAACTATCGTCACACTTCATTTCGCGAAGGCGAGTTGTTACTCGGTGCGACCTTGCGTCTGAAGCCTGACGATCCCGAACAGATCAAGGCGCGCATGGACGACGCGAAGAGTCGTCGACTCGCGACTCAACCACACGGTGCGCGTTCTGCTGGTTGTTTTTTCAAGAACCCACCGGCCGGCACGATCGGCACCGGCAAGATGATCGACGAGATGGGAATGAAGGGGCAGCGACGCGGCAGTGCAATTGTCTCGCCCGTGCACGCGAACTTCATCGTGACTGAAGGTGAGAACGCGCGTGCTGAAGACGCGCTCGCGCTTGCAGAAGAGATTCGTGAACGCGTGCGACGCGAGCAGGGGATCGAGTTGGAGTATGAGGTTGAGTTGTGGCGATCATCAGAAGAAAGGAGTGGTGAGCCATGAGAGATCAGGTCATGACGCAGAAGGTTGGTAATCGTAGCGGCATCGGCAAGAGCAAGTCGGGTGTGGGCCAACGTCCGGCGAAGCGCGGTTCGAATGAAAATATTTCTGCGCGGCTGCGATCGCTTTTGACTTACGTGCCGCTCGCGCTCCGGATCGGTGTGGTCGCGATCATTGCTTTGATTGCGTTTGTTGGCTATCGCGCGGCTGCGTCGGCAAGCTTCTTTCAGGTGCGAACGGTTGAGACGCGTGGTGCGTCACGCGCTTCAGTTGACGATATTAAGAATGTTGTTCGTCGCGATGTGAGCGAGACAGGCGTGTGGCGAGCGGATCTGCAACAACTCAGCGGTCATCTCGAGCGTCTGCCGTGGGTGCGTACTGCGGTCGTTACGCGTGTTTTGCCTGACGGCATTCGCGTGCGCATTACTGAGCGCGAGCCGAAAGCGGTGGTTCGTACCGCGGCCGGACGCTTCATCTGGGTCGATGACGATGCGGTGTATCTCGGCGAGATGGCGCCCACGGATCAAATGCCGGCGTTCTTTTTGCGCGGTTGGAACGAGGAAGACTCCAGCACTGCACGCACTGAGAATCGCGACCGCGTGAAAAAGTTTCTCGAGTTGCAACGCGACTGGAGCGGACAGGGAATTTCAGAGCGTGTGAGCGAAGTTAATCTGCTCGATCTGCGGGACGTGCGCGTGCAGCTCGCGGGCGATGATTCGCAAATCGAAGTTCGACTCGGCTCGCAGGATCAGAGTGCACGACTCGGCAAAGCATTGAGCGTCCTCGACGCGCAACGGCAGACCGCACGCGGACCGCTGATTAGTTACATAGATCTCACGCAGGGTAAACGAGCGATAGTTGGATTAGTAACCGGTAATCAACTAACAGAACCGAGCGCGGCAGCGCCGGCTCGACCTAACAATTAAGAACCCCGACATGGCCAAGCGCACACAGCACACGATCGGTCTCGACATCGGGACAAGTAAGGTGACGTGTATCGCGGGCGAACCTGGTGAAGGGGGATTGCTCGAAGTCGTCGGCATCGGCGAAGCAGAAGCGCGCGGGCTGCGCAAGGGCGTGATCGTTAACCCTGATGCCGCGGTCGACGCGATCAAGAAAGCGGTGGAAGAGGCCGAGCGCATGAGCGGACTCGAAGCTGAAGAGGTCACGATCAATCTCGCCGGCTCACACATCCTCGGTTTTAACGGTCAGGCGATCGTCGCTGTGTCCGGTCGCGATCGCGAGATCGTCGCAGAAGACGTACGACGCGCGATCGATTCAGCATGTGCGATTCAACTTCCTGCCGGACGCGAGATTGTCGATCGACTGCCGCAGGAATTCATCGTCGACGATCAGGACGGCATCAACGATCCGGTTGGCATGATCGGCGCGCGGCTCGCAGTGAAGGTACACATCGTCACGAGTCCCGTGACCGCACGCCAGAACGCAATCAACGCGGTGAACCGCGCCGGACTCGTCGTCGCAGATATGGTTCTGGAGCAGCTCGCGGCCGCGGAAGCGTCGCTAAGTGAAGATGACAAAGAGTTTGGAGCCGCCCTCGTGGACGTCGGAGCGGAGACGACCGGACTGATCATTTACCAGCGCGGCGCCGTTCAGCATACAGCAGTTTTCCCGCTCGGTGGCTCACACTTCACGAACGACATCGCTTTCGGTCTTCGCACTCCGATTCCGGAAGCCGAGAAGATCAAGCGCACAGTCGGCTGCGCCTGCAGCAGCTCGTTGAGTGAGATGGAACGTGGCGAGCTCGTCGATGTTCCGTCAGTTGGTGGGCGTCCGCCACGCCAACTCTCGCGTCAGATCCTCTGCGACATCCTTCAGCCTCGTGCTGAAGAAGTGTTGATGCACGTCGCTGACGAGATCAAAGACGCTGGTTGGGAACGACAACTCTCGAGCGGTGTTGTGCTGACTGGTGGTGGTGCATTGCTAAACGGCATGACTGAGATCGCGGAACAAGTTTTTGATGCGCCGGTGCGCATCGGTTATCCCGAACGCGATCGTTTCGGAGGTTTGGTTGAAGACATTCAGAGTCCGGCGTGGACTGCGGCTGCCGGTCTCGCGCTGCTTGCTCATCGCACTCAGGCAGCGGAGATACGCACCGGAGTCAGCAGGCGCGGATCGACAGGCAAGCTGACGCACTTCGTGTCACGTTTTAAAAATAGATTCGGTAGTATTTTCTGACAAGTTGTTGTATGCTTGCGCCCCGGTTGCACAAGATATTGTCCGCCAGATATCGATGCCGATGGCTCAAGAACCCCAACATAGAAGGAAGCGGCCTTGGAAGCCATCCCGTTTTGGGAGAGAGGAACTAACTATGACACCGGACACTCGTCAACCGGGCACGGGCATTAATATTTTCATTGATGATGATCCGCCACTCACCGGAGCGCGGATAAAAGTGATCGGCATCGGCGGCGGTGGCAGCAACGCTGTCAATCGCATGATCGAAGCCGGCATCGAAGGCATCGAATTTCTGGTTGCTAATACTGACCTCCAGGCGCTGAAACGTTCACGCGCGCCGATCAAGATCCAGCTCGGCAGCCGTCTTACTAAAGGGCTCGGCGCCGGCGCCGATCCTAACGTCGGTCGTGAAGCTGCACTGGAAGACACTGACAAGATCATCGAAGTGCTTGAAGGCGCTGACATGGTCTTCGTAACGACCGGTCTCGGTGGCGGTACTGGAACAGGTGCAGCGCCGATCATCGCATCGCTCGCAACTGAGCTCGACGCGCTGACAGTCGCTGTGGTGACGAAGCCGTTTCACTTCGAAGGTCGTCGTCGCATGCAGCAAGCCGATCAGGGACTCAGAGAGTTGCGCGAGTGCGTCGATACAGTGATCACGATTCCAAACGAGCGACTGCTGCACACAGTCGATCGCGGTGTGTCACTCGCCGACTCATTCAAAGTTGCTGACGACGTATTGCGACAGGCTGTGCAGGGCATCAGCGACCTGATCACGGTTCCGGGTTTGATCAATCTCGACTTCGCTGACGTGAAGTCGATCATGCAGGGAATGGGAATGGCTTTGATGGGCGCGGGCAGAGCGACTGGTGAGAACCGCGCGATCGAAGCGACGCAGCAGGCGATCTCGTCGCCGCTGCTCGAGGAAGCAACGATCCAGGGCGCCAAGGGAGTTTTGATCAATATCACTTGCGGACCCGATCTGACGTTGTATGAAGTGAATGCTGCGTCGTCGATCATTCGTGAGTCTGCTGACGACGATGCAAACATAATTTTTGGTGCAGTGATCGACGAGAGCCTGACTGACGAGATGAAGATCACTGTGATTGCGACAGGTTTTGACAAAGAAGCCACATCAATTGCGTCTGCCGCTGCGACAACGGCGATTCCCGCGCCGCCACCACGTTACGTAGCAAGGCCGGCCGACGACCTCCCAAGGCCGATGATGGGCAGTTCGCGTGTTGATGATCTTGACGTCCCGACTTTCATTCGAAAGAAGGCTGACTAGAGATCATTTTGGGCAGGATTACTGCTTTTCATGATTGGCACGGCCGAACTGTCCATCATGAAAATACTGTAATCCTGTCTAATTTTTTGCGCATGAGATTACGCCTGCTACCTCGCCTTTGCTTGCATCGTTTCTTGCATCTAAATCTTTGAAAGCAGCAAGGTTTTTCTCCTTTGCTTTTTCTTCTTTTGTTGTGTAGCATGTCGTCATTCCTTGCAGGAAATTCCATTACGGGTATAGTTCGTTCCTCTCCTCGGATGGGCCGCAGCCTGCGAGAGCATTGACACTGATCTGAAACATCAAAAGCCCTGTGTCCTATACATTGGTAGTTCTCGACTGGGTGAATCGCCCGTCATAGATTTTTGGAGGTATTAATCAAGTGAATCGTAAACTCATCAGAACCACACTCGCGGAAGTCAAAGGCAAAGCCCGAGAAGTTCCGCAGCCCAGAGAGCGTTCGAATGGGAGTTCCCGCGCCTCAAATGATCGAAGCGAGCCACGCGCTCCACAGCAACATGCGCCGGTCCAGGTTAAGAAAAGAATTCCGCCTCCCAACGAAACTAATGCGGAGATCTTTTATTACAAGAAACAGATCGACGCTCACACGCCGATGGTGATTGTTCTACTTGATGGCGAAGAGATTGAAGGCACGATCGAGTGGTACGATCGTGGCGCACTCAAGGTCAACCGCAAGGGTGCACCCAATCTGCTCGTGCTCAAGCGGAACATCAAATACATCTACAAGGCTGACGAGCGTGTTGAAAGTGCTAGCGCGTAGGGATTGTTAATACAGCCTCGCCCTGAGTCTCGCCCTGGACAACAGTGCGTCGCCTCAAGCAATGCGACACTCAGAACAAAGCTCCACGACCCCGGGACCTCGACCGAGGCGAGTTTTGCCGCGTATCGGCATTACCATGGGCGACCCTGCCGGCATCGGACCGGAAGTTGTTCTCAAAGCTGTTGCCGAAGAAGAAATCAGACGAGTTTGCGTGCCGGTAATAATCGGCGATGCTCAGTTGCTGGCTCACACGGCACGCACTCTTGATCTGCAATCCGGTTACGACATCATTCGCACCGGCGAGTCGTTTCCGGATGAGCTCTCCGAACCCGTCATATACCATCTCGACAACATCAGCGGTTCCATCGAGCCTGGCATCGAGTCAGGCGCTGCGGGTAAAGCTGCGGCTGGTTACATCGAAGCGGCAGTCGAGTTGTGCGCAGCCGGAAACATCGATGCGATCGCGACGGCTCCCATCAACAAACGCGCGCTCTTTCTCGGCGGTTATAGTTTTCCAGGTCACACCGAGTTTCTTGCTCATCTCACCGGAGCGGAGGAATATGCGATGGCGTTTGTGGCTGCAAACCTTCGCATCGTGCTGCTTTCGACGCACGTTCCGCTTGCCGAAGCCATCCGCATGGTGGAACGCGATCGGCTTGTTAAAGTGATCAGTCTGACGCATCGTGAGCTACAGCGTTGGGGCATCGAGCGTCCGCGTGTGGCCGTTGCGGCGTTGAATCCGCACGGAGCTGAAGGCGGGTTGTTTGGAGTGGAAGAAGCGTCGGAAATCTTGCCTGCGATCGAAGCCTCACGTCTTATTGATGATATAAATGTACAGGGACCGTTCTCGGCTGATACTGTTTTCCTGCGTGCTTCGCGCGGCGAGTTCGACGCCGTGGTCGCTTGTTATCACGATCAGGCGATGATTCCGGTAAAGTGTTTGTCGTTTGGCGAAGCCGTGAACGTGACCCTCGGCTTGCCGTTCATCAGGACTTCGGTGGACCACGGCACTGCTTTCGACATTGCGGGCAAAGGACTCGCTGAGCATTCGAGTATGGTTGCGGCGATCAAACTCGCCGCTGAGCTTTCCATGCAGGCTGGTGAGAGTTGTCGCGCAGTGGAAATCTGAAACCAGAGAAGAACACTCACATGGAGAACAACGACACCCTTACAACCGATAACCGGCGCATGCTCGTCGCTGACGACGATCCCGCTATTCTTCGTCTTATCGCCACGATTCTCGAGAAGGAAAACTTCAACGTTGTAACTGCGCGTGATGGACGCGAGGCCTATAAGATTTTGCAGACTGATGCGAATTTCACTGCTGCGATTCTCGATGTTGTCATGCCGTACATTTCCGGGCCTGAGCTCGTGCGCTACATGATGTCGGAAGAGCGACTGAAACGGATCCCGGTGATGATGATGACTGCCGAGCAGGATCCGAAGCTCTCGGCTGATAGTTTTTCCGCGGGCGCTTGTGTGTTCCTGCCCAAGCCGTTCACCACTGCGCAACTACAAATCATGTTGCAGATGTTGATTGGTAAGAAGACTGCTGATTCCTAATGCGCCGCTTGTCTTTTGTCATCGTTGTGCTGCTTTGCGGGATCGTCACGCCTGTAGGGAGCAACTGTAGGGGCGGCCCTCTGTGGCCGCCCCACCGTGATTGGCGAACTGGGGCGGCCACGGAGAGCCGCCCCTACAGTTATGCCTCCGATATTAGTCAAAAGGATGCGCGCAAAGTTTTGCAGACGATGCTCGGTTGGTCTCTGCCGGGTGACGCGGTTCGCATCAACTCGATTCGATCGAGTGGCGCTGAGAGTGCGGAAGTTACTGCCGAGATTCAAGCTGTCTTTCGTCTGCGATTGAACGAAGGGCACTGGCAGTTACGCGAGATCAGAACGGGGCCGGATCGCTGGGAGCAGTTGGAAGTGATTGCGCGTGCGGCGAACGTTGAGCTGCCGTTGGGTGAGTGTGAGTGGCGTTCACGGTTTGCGCGCAGTCAGTCTGACAAGGAGTTGACGACTAAGCGTGCGCGATGTTTGGTGGCGAGTTTATTAGGCGTCACATTGCCATCGGACGATGTAAGGATCAAAGAGATCTCGCCATTTGGTTTATCGATTGGGTCGGAGTCGACGGCGCTTGTGGTTGCGTTTGTTCACGCGGACTTCCGGCTAGCGAGAGATGGGAAACGTTGGCGTGTGGCGGAGTTTAAAAGTGGTAATCGTGATTGGGTAAACGTCGCCGGCCTCGCAGCCGCGATCGACGGGGCAAAACGCTCGGCTGCGACTGACGAGCTTTCCACGATCGCCAGGGCCCTCGGCGATTTCCGCCGCGAACGTGGTTCGTTTGTCGTTTCTGACAAAGAATCGGTCCTGATCGATCACCTCAGCCCGCGCTATCTCGCCCGCGTGATTCGTGTCGATCCGTGGTTCCGCCCTTATCAATACGAAGGCCAGCCGGACCGTTACTCCCTCCGCTCGCTCGGCCCTGACGGTAAACCCAACACCGCTGACGACATCGTCGTCTCCGGCCCGTAGCCCAAAGCCGTCCTAAAACAAACTCTTGACTGCCCCTTACCGTGGGTGTTAGGTTTTCTGTCGGGCCTTATTCCCAAGGCCCGCTTCGTGTCGACATGCCCGCGCCATCCGTGCATATGCACTAGGCCCCGCCGATGGTGCAATTCAGCTAAAGGGATACGCTTTGCTAGCTGGACGCAAACTCCTACTTGCCGACGATTCGGCCACCATTCAGAAAGTTATCGACCTTACGTTCGCTGACGAAGGTGTGCGGGTCGTTATTGTGAACAATGGCCAGGACGCCATTGATCAGCTCCTTGAGGTGCAACCCGATATAGTTCTGGCAGACGTCTTTATGCCGGCTCGCAACGGCTACGAGGTCTGCGAATACGTCAAAACAAACGAGAAGCTGAAACACATCCCCGTAATGCTGCTCGTAGGCTCGTTTGAGCCGTTCGACGAAGCGGAGGCGCGCAGAGTTGGCGCGGATGACATCTTGACCAAACCATTTCAATCAATTCGACGACTGATCGACAGAGTCGGGTCGCTGGTATCAGGCCCGCCTGCCGAAAAAGAGCGTCCAACCGCAGAACTTCCGAAGGCCCCAGAACCTGAGGAAGAGCTGATGGACACGCACGAGTTGGAAGTCACGACGGCGGATACGTTGCCGCTGGAACAGGCGTTGAGAGAACACGAACAGATGGTGGAACAGCCGGTTGCCGCAACGGAATCGTTACCACGTGAGGAGACAATGAAAACTGAGACACGCGACGATTCCCGGGGCGGTTCATCGAGCGATTCAGACGTGCTGTTGGACATCGGGGATTACGAGCCTGTAAGCGCAAGTGCGGATGACGATTTCGTTTTGGACCTCGATGATGAGCCAGGTGATGTTGCTGCGCCTGCTTATGCGGCAGCACCGATGCGGACGTTCGTGGAGCCGGAAGTGAAGGAAGCTGTGGCAGCAGCGAGTGCGTATGAACCAGCTTACTCGCCACAGGTGCATTCGTCGTTTGCAGACACGCAGGAGGTTCCGTTTATTTCGGCGATGCCGGATGTTGCGGTTGTAGAGCCGGAGCCGGAGCCGGTTGCTGAACCGGAACCGGTTAAGGAATCTGTCGCGCCTGCTGTTACTACTTCTGGTCAACTCACGCCGGAGATGATCGACGTCATTGCGCGTCGCGTGGTTGAGATGATGTCAGACAAAGTGGTGCGCGAGATTGCGTGGGAAGTCGTGCCCGACCTGGCGGAGTTGTTGATCAAGGAACAGCTCGAGAAGCAGGCGAAATAACAGTATTTCCCGATCGTCAAAACCCGTCGGAAATCCGCAGATTTCGATCTTGAGGTCACAATGGTGTGACCTCAAACGCTTTTGAATCCAATTGTCTGCGAGATGAACGCCTCATGATCGCGATATTAACTTGAATAGCACGTTCACTATTTAGAACGCTGGACAACATAGCGACACCTGGTTCCGTAAAGGCATAAGGAAGGTGACGGCGACCGCCTTGAACGATTTTCTCTGCGTCCTCGGCGTATCTCAGTGTTCTCTGCGTTAACGGCAACTCAAACGCAGAGGGCGCAGAGATACGCCGAGAACCGCAGAGAAGATTTTCAAATTAAGACACCGCCGTTTGCACCACCGTTTTGAACTTTCCGCACCCTCTAGCGTAGACTGTGTCTTTTCGTTTTCATCCCAATACGCACAGAGTTACGCATGGAGATCCCCAAACAGTACGACCCTAAAGAGGCAGAACAGCACCACTACGAGCGGTGGGAAAGAAATGGGTTTTTTGCGCCGGAAATTAACAAAGATCCGGGCGCGCCGGTGTTCACCATAGTCATACCGCCGCCGAACGTCACCGGCTCGCTGCACATGGGCCATGCGCTGCAACACACGCTCATGGACGTCATGACGCGGCACAAGCGCATGTGTGGCTATCGCACGCTCTGGCTACCCGGGATGGACCACGCCGGCATCTCCACGCAGCTCATGGTCTCGCGAGCGCTGAAGAAGGAAGGGAAGACACGCCACGATCTCGGACGCGAAAAGTTTATCGATCGTGTCTGGCAGTGGAAGCGCGAGTCGGGTGGACAGATCACCGTGCAGATGCGTCGCGAAGGCGCCTCGGTCGACTGGTCGCGCGAGAAGTTTACGATGGACGAGGATCTTTCGCGCGTCGTGCGCGAAGTGTTTGTACGGCTTTACGAGGAAGGACTGATCTATCGCGGCAATCGTATCGTTAACTGGTGCCCCGAGGATCAGACCGTGCTTTCCGATCTCGAAGTCGAGAAGCTGCCGCAAGCCGGCAAACTCTATTACCTCCAGTATCCGATCAAGAACAGCGATCGCCGCGTAACGGTTGCAACCACGCGGCCCGAAACAATGCTCGGCGATACCGCCGTCGCCGTTAACCCAAACGACGATCGGTTTCGTGAGCTCGTGGGCCAAACGGTCATGCTGCCACTCACCGGTCGCGAGATTCCGATCATTGCTGACGAATACGTCGATCCGGAGTTTGGAACTGGCGCTGTAAAGATCACTCCGGCACACGATCCAAACGACTACGAGATGGGTCTACGTCACAACCTTCCTCAAGTGGTCGTGATCGATCCACACGCGAAGATGACTGCCGACGCAGGTGCAGATTTCCTCGGGCTCGATCGTTACAAAGCGCGCGATAAAGTTGTTGCAGACTTCGAAGCGCTTGGCCTGCTCGAGAAAGTGGTCGATTACGAATTCTCGATCTCGAAGTGCGAACGCTGCAAGAAGGTCATCGAGCCGCTGATCTCGACGCAGTGGTTCATGCAGATGGACCACTTGCGCGATCTCGCGCTCGGTCTGATGTCGCGCGAAGACAAACCGAAGTTCGTTCCCGAAACGCCTTACAAAAAAGTCTACACTGACTGGCTCGAGAACCTGCGCGACTGGACCATCTCGCGACAGCTCTGGTGGGGCCACCAGATCCCTGCCTGGTATACGCCGGGCGGTGACGTCATCGTGGCGAGATCTGAAGAAGAGGCGCGCGCCAAAGCCGGCACGAGCGAGCTCACTCAGGATCCGGACGTGCTCGACACCTGGTTCTCATCCGCGCTCTGGCCGTTCTCGACGCTCGGTTGGCCCAACGACACCGAAGATCTAAAAACTTTCTATCCAACCTCAGTGCTCGTGACGGCGCGCGACATCATCTTCCTGTGGGTTTCCCGCATGGTGATGATGGGCCTGAAGTTTATCGGCAAAGAGCCGTTTGCAGACGTCTTCATCACCGGAACGATCCTCGACGCCCAGGGCCAGCGCATGTCAAAGACGAAGATGAACGGAGTGGATCCGATCGACGTGTTCGACAAGTTTGGCGTCGATGCGACGCGGCTGACGCTTGCACAGGTCGGCAGCACTGACACCCGTTGGAACGAGAAACAGGTCGAGTCGTATCGCAACTTCGCCAACAAGATCTGGAACGCAGCGCGATTTTGCCTACTCAACTCAGAAGACGCAGAAGTCAAACCGGAAATACTCGAACAGAGCACGTCGCTGCACGACCGTTGGATCGTCTCGCGACTCAACAAAACAGCGCGCGAGCTCAACGCAGCGATCAATACTTACGAGTTTCATGGCGCAGTGCAGACTTTGTATCACTTCTTCTGGGACGATTTCTGCGACTGGTACATCGAGCTCGCAAAGGCTGACGTGACGGCGGAACAGACAAGCGCCGCACGCACCGAAGCGCGTACACGACTGGTGACGGTGCTCGAACAAGCGCTGCGGTTGTTGCACCCGTTCATGCCCTATATCACTGAGGAGCTGTGGCAACGTCTGCCCGGCGACAAACGTTTGCATCAGGCATATCAAGGCGCGGAGCCGACGGTGATGCTGACAGCATATCCGGAAGGCGCGGCAAACTTGATCGACGAAGCGGCAGAATCCGAGATGCAGGCGATCATAGAGTTGATCTCGCGCGTACGAAACATTCGCTCCGAGATGAATATCAAGCCGGCTGAACGAATCCCGATTGTCGTCGCCGCATCTGACGAGAACCTGCGCCGCGTTTTCTCAGCAGCGCGAGAACAGATCTCACGACTCGTGCGCGCGTCTGAAGTTTCTGTTACCGAACGACTCGAAGCGCCAAAAGCCTCGGCTCGTGCGGTGTTGGGTGGCGGCGCCGAGCTCGCAGTTCCACTCGAGGGTTTGATCGACTTCGAACAAGAGCGTCGTCGCTTGCAGCGCGAACAAGAGAAGCTACAGGCAGAAGCCGCGAAGCTCGAAGCGCAACTCGGTAATCCAAACTTTGTATCGCGAGCGCCAGTAGAGCGAGTGAATGAAGTGCGCGACCGCATCGCCGCTATCGCTCAACAGTCGTCGCAACTCCAGCAGACAGTCGAGAACCTCCAATGAACTGGATCGACGAAGGCGCGCTCTATTCACAAATCAACCTTTTTCTGCGCGAAGATCTCGGGCGCGGCGACATCACCACGCAATCGATCATCGCGCGTAACACGCGTGCCCGGGCGCGTTTCGTCGCAGGTGAAAACATGATCGTCGCAGGTCTCGAAGCGGCGGAGGAAGTGTTTCTGACGCTCGACTCGCAGCAACAACTCGAAGCGTTTGTCGCGGATGGCGAAGCGGTTGAGGCAGGGAAAGTGATCGCGCGGATGGTCGGGTTTGCGGACGTGCTGATCTCTGCCGAACGTGTAGCCCTGAATATTCTGCAACACCTGTCAGGCATTGCGACGCTCACAAACGAGTACGTGAAAGCAGTCGAGGGCACGGGCGCACAGATCACAGACACACGTGCGACTACGCCAGGGCTGCGCCCGCTCGAGCGATACGCTGTCGAGCTTGGTGGTGGTTACAACGGCAGGTTTGGTTTGGACGACGGCGTGGTAGTGACGTCGAATCACATTTCGATACTCGGTGGAGTCGCCGGCGCGGTGAAGAGTGCGAAAGAGAAGTTAGGTTATCTGCACAAAGTTGCGGTGCAAGTCGCGAGTGAGAGCGAGGTGCGTGATGCGATAAATGCCGGCGCTGATGTGCTCGTGATCGAGGATCTGAGTGCGACGGAGTTTGCGCGCCTGGCGGCGAGCGCGCGTGAATTATCGAGCACGACCGCAATTGAGTGTGCCGGAAAGATCACGCCTGCGAACGTGCGCGAATACGCGGAGGCTGGAGCGCAACTGATTCGCGTCGAGGCACTAACGAACGCCGCACCCGCTGCGAATATCAGTTTCAAAGTGCAGCCGTTTTAGCCACAAAAAAGCGCAAAAAGCACCAATGGGTTTGGGAGAGTCCACGCGACGGAGACTTGCGCAAAGAGCGCTTGAGCGTCAACTTGCCTACCAGCAGCGCAAGGCGGAACACCTGCGCGGGCACGAAGAAGAGGTCATCAGCGCGATGATGCGATCGTCGCAGCGCGTGCGCGACACCCTCGAAGCGTTTCAACCGATCAAGCCCGGGGCCCGCGTGATTGAAGTCGGCAGCGGTGCGCACGGATTGATCTTCTACTTCGGCGCGCAGCATGGGATCGGAGTTGATCCGCTGGCGGTGAGTTATCGCAGCCTCTTTCCGCGCTGGCAGAATTGTGCTCCGACTGTGGCTGCCGTGGGCGAGTCGTTGCCGTTTCCTGATCACAGTTTCGACGTCGTGATTTGCGACAACGTGGTCGATCATGCCGAGTCGCCTGCGCGGATCGTGCGCGAGTTGGTGCGAATCCTTGTTCCCGGTGGATTGTTGTATTTCACGGTAAATGTTCATCATCCTGTGTACGCTGTGGCGGCTGGTGTGCACGCAAGCTGGCGAGCGGTGGGCGTGCCGTATGAAGTCGGGCCGTTTGCCGATCACACGACGCACCTCACGGTCGAAGCGGCTGAACGTTTGTTTGTCGGTTTGCCGTTACAACTTCTGAGTGCGAAGAGTAATGTTGACGAAGCGCGGGCGCGAGCGCGTAAACAGCCGCCGCGGCACGTCGGCGATCGGCTCAAGCGAGTGTTCTTTAAGAATGCGCTGTATGAGGTCGTCGCGCGCCGGGAATAGCACGATTTGTTTGGAACAAGCGCCGAAATTTGACGTGGAAGCCTTGAAGCATCTGGCCGGAGCTTGATGGCATCTCGATAGCGGGAGTATCTTAGGACAGGACTAAAAAGGAGCACCACAATGCCTGTTTGGATTCGCAATTACGTCAAAATCCTCATTGCCGCATGCCTCGTCGTGAGCTTCTGCCTCGTTGAGGGCGATGCGCAAACGCGGCGGCGGAAAAAGCGTACTCGAAAGGCCGCACCCGCGGCGCCCAAGCCCGTCATTACGAATCCGACGATCGCGCCTCCAGACTCTGCTAAAACTCCTGAAGAGACTGGCGATGTGAAGATCATCAGCACGGCCGAGGGTGCTGCCAAGGAGTCGACTTCGGACACGCTCCAGGGCTGGAAACCGAAAGTCACGCCTCCGCCTCCTGCTGAAGAGGACGAGACGCAGTCGTCGATCAAGAATCTTACCAACCAGGTTAACAGGCTGAACGACAAGCTGACTTCGATGCAGGAGGACGATCGCTACCAGCTCGACATGGAGCGACTCACTCGTGCAGAACAGCGAGCGGAGCAGTTGCGCAGCCAGTTGATGGACGTCCAGGCGAAGATTGCTGATTTCGAAGCGAGACTCGAGCAGATTGAGTTTGCATTACGACCGGAGAACATTGAGTCGTCCACCGCGGGTTATGGCAGCACGCGTCCGGAAGTTGCGCGCGAAACGCGGAAGAAGCAGCTCGAGAGTGAACGAAACAGAGTGCAGGCGCAGTTGAAGCTTGCGGAGACCAGCCGGTCGCGGTTAGAAGTCGCGGTCACGAATGCGGACATGGAAGTCGACAATCTGCGAGCGAAACTCGAGCAGCGGCGCGCGCAGATGGACGCGCAGCCTGCTGAGACGGCTCCGAAGCCGCGAAAGCCTTAGTTAGCCACAAAAGCACAAAAGATTTACGAGCTGGTGTGGAGAGAGACGGCGCGCCAGACGCCTAGTTGATTGACGAACACCAGCGTGTAGGATTCGCCGCGCACGACGGCGGTATCGCCGTAAACTGAAATACTTACCTTAGCCGGATCGGGCTTTCCATACTTCACTTTCTGCGCACGAAGATCAGCGATTAATTGTTCACGTGTGGTTTGTATCGCGCCGTGTGTCCAGACGAAGGTCTGATCGGTGAGCGCGTTGAGTTTGTCGATGTCGGCGGACATTATGGCGGCGTGGAGTGCAGCGTCCGCTGTCGTGACTTCGCTCTTGCTCTCGGCTTCTGTCTTCGGCATCCGCGTTGACTGCCAGTTCACTACCTGCCACTTGCCATTCCGTTTGACGAACGTGCCGCTGTTGAGCAGATTGGCGACATTCTTTTCCGTTGTTGCCACGAGGCGAAACGCGACGACGGCGGTGTTGCCGTATTGGTGAATGCGAATGTCTTCGGCGGTGTAGATTGTTTTGGGATCGGTTGGTTTCGGCGCCGGTGTAGTGCGGACGTCATGCATCACTTCGGCTTTGTTTACACGACGACCAGCGGAACGCGTGTAGATTAGATCGTCGGCCCAGAAGCGTTCGTGGATGGCGGCGTCGCTGCGTGAAGCGCCGGCGAGAAAGTCGTTCAGCAGTTTCGTGAGCTCCGCGGCGTCCGGTGCGGTTTGCGCGGAAACCGGGATGACGAATAGAAATAAGAGTGCGAAGAAGGCGATTTTTTTCATGAGGTGGTCCTTAAGATGAAATCCTGTAAATCCTGAAAATCATGTAATCCTGTGAAAATGTCTTCGACAGGATTTCAGGATTTTACAGGATTTGCAGGATTCAGTGCTGTTTCTCAGCGACTGTTATTGCCCACCAGGAACCGCTGCCGTTGTGACGCAGTGCCGACCAGTACCACGCCGAAACGTCCGTCCACGTTTCACCCGAATCAGAATTGATCCGCTCGTACACGAGCAGTTGCTCGTCGCCTTTCGCAGCAGCGAAGCTGGCCCACAGCGAACCGCTGTGATCGCGATACGCAGCGAGTGGCTTCACTGTGTAACCTAGACCCTGAAAACAATCAGACGCTGGATGCATCATGCGCGTCGCTTCTGTGACCCAGCGGATGATGATCTCGCGTTCGCCATCACTGAAGCGCGCGATCCGCCCGGGAAATGCAGTCGCAAACTGTTTCTCCATTTCGTTGAGTGGCAACGGCGTCAACGTCTTACCTTCAAACGTGTCCGGCCAACCCGGAAATGCCACCACCACCGCGCCGGTTGCGGGCGTCTCGAACCGCGCAGATACAAACGGCATCAGCGCCGCGATCGCACATGCGACTATGTAGTAGACGTGGCTACGGCGCATACTTTTCTTCTTCTCAACCTCAACACGATTGCGATAATTCCAACAGCTTCCAACACGAACGCAATCACACCCGCGTATTCATGGCCCCACGAGGGCATACTCAATACGCCAGCTTCGAGATAAAACAACGCCACCGCTCGAAACACGTTCGCAGCCATGATCACAACCCCAACGAGCGGTAACACCGCGAGCGTCTTCCGTAGCGGCAATTCATAAAGACACAACACCACAAACGTTAAGAACAACCCGACCCACAGCATCTTGATCCCGCTGCACGGCGCGTCGATCCAGATCATCTTCCCGGCCCAGTTCAGGCACGTTCCTTCCGGAACCACCGCAAAGCCGCTCATGCGCAGAATTGGCGCGGTCAGTTCTGCGACCACGACGCGCAACGGATAACCGCCGAAGAATTGCAGCGTCGGCAGCGTCGGCAACGAGAGATAGAACAGTCCAAACAAGCCCGGATGGAACGATTTTCCGAAACGTAATGAGCTCGTAGTTACAGCTAACGCAGTGAATGCAACCGTGGCGCGCGCGAGTGGTCCAAACGGAAAATACGTCGCCGCATAGAAGATCACCATCAGTGTTGGTAGCAATAACGAGCGGTCAGTTTGCGGCCAGGACTTACGCGACGCTACTAAAAACACAATGGCAGCGACGAGCGCGAGCACGCCCCAGGGTTGATCCCACGAGTAAACCGCGCGTGAGACGTACCAGCGCCAGACGTCCCAAAACGCGATCACTTGTAGACCGAGTATCAGCAACAGTCGCTTCATAAGGTGCAGGTACCTCGACCTTGTTTGCGATGTTTCATGTACGTCAGCCAGATCAGAAATGCGCCTGCAACTATCAACAACGCAACCATCTCCGGTTCGGGAATCGTTGGTACGGTTCCCGCGTCGACCGGCTGAAGCCCCGACGCGCGATACTGCTCCGCAGTTTCGAGAACAACGGCGCCACTCACCGGCGTCACGAGTTGATAACGGACAGCGAGCGCCGTCGCTTCGTCAGTCAACGACTCATCTCGCAAAGCCAGGACGCGCAAGACTTCGTCGTTGGCCCAAAGTCTCGCGAGGTGATCAGATGTTTGCACTGCCGTAGACGTCGTCATCTGTTTCTCGAACTTCTTACTTGACCTCACAAACTCCAGCTTCTTCACGCGCCCGGTAAGCTGTGCGAAAAGATTTCCTAGATCGTTCTCCAGCAGTCCGGTACGCGCGACCGGCTTCACTTCATCGATCCCGTCGAGCCGCTTCTCGATTTCATCAGAGCCGCTGGTAGTTTGCACGGAATACAGCTTTGGTCCATAGGGTCGTTGCCAGCGTTGTCTGAGCTCATCGACGGGCGAAAGCAGCATAAGTTGCGGGCTGTGAATCCAGATGATGGCATTGTTTCCCGCCTTTTCTGCGGCAAGATCCCACGCTTTCAAGAGCGCCGGCGCGTTGTCTGCGCCGCCGTCAAACCTGGCAAAATTCATTGGCGTATTCGCATTCCACGTAACGCCTTCGAAAAGACCGTCGGCCAGGACGAGTTTTACGTCGAAGTCGGACGGCAGTGACGCGATCGCGCGCTCAATGTCACCTGAGAAATTCTGCATTCCTTTCGAGGTGTCGACTACGAGAACGATGCGTCGCAAGTAAGCCGGTGACTGTTCTGTAACTGATTGACTGATAACGAAACCCGCATTCAAGGGATCCCTGGTCCACATTTCTCTCGCACCGGATCGGTTCAAGGTGACGGAGGAATTGCTGTCGGAGAGCCACTGGTCGTCGAGTGTGCCCGCAACGCTGAAAACATCCTCCTGACGGCTGGACGTTAACAAGCTGTTCATCGGCCACATCGCGGTTTTACCGTGAATCGAGATCGAGTGCTTCACTTCGCCGGGAATGTTGAAGTTTCTAGAAACGAAATGTGGCAGCACCAGCTTTGCATGAAGCTCATCTTCGAGCACGAGCGGGAGCGTAATGCCGAAACGTATCTTCATCTCGCCTTTGTTAGCCGGCACCGGGAAGCATTGGACCAGCACTCGATCGCGTCCGGCGGTTGTGACAAGTACCGGATCGCGCCGCTGTCGAATCGCGACTTTTTGATAAGCGTCTCTGACCTGGCTGCGTCCGGCAAACGCTGCTTCGCGCTCTTCGCCGTTGACCCACAACGTCAGTCGCGACACGACGGCGCCTGGCGGCAGTTGCACTTCCGTTCGTGCTTCACGTTGCTGGTCAGAGTCATTTCGAAAGACGAGCGTCCACTCCATGTAACCCAAACCACCGTCAGCATCGACATTGCTTTCGAGTTTCGAACTCGCGAGTGAGAGGCCTGCTAGCTTGCCGCCACCGACCCTCTCGCCACCCTGATTGCGATCGAAGTCGATCGTGTCGTCACTCAGGAGCCTGACGCCCACACGTTTTGGTGGAATAGACGCGTCGAAGGTTTCGCCTGTCACGCGGTAATAGATTTGCTGGGCTTCTGCAGTCGTTACCGGACTCCTCAGTGAGAAGGCGGAGCCGATCAAATCAGTGGCCCAACCAGTCCGGCCGTAGCAGCTTCGCAGCAACGCATCCTTACTTCCGTAATTGCGCAGGAAGCGAATTCCGTCGTTTCGTGTTTGCGGCGAGGCAGAGGACGCCATCTGCAAACCAAACCTTGTTAACGTAGCTGGCAGCTCCATGAGCCCGATGACGGCGGCAGTCAATGCGAGTCCCGCCAGTAAGCCGCTTGTCTTGACCGCAAAACTGCGTTGCGGAGCTGTGGCGGCGAGTCGTTTCAGTTTATGCCGCATGATCAGAGCGCCGAGAAGCGACAGGAATGGCGCGAGCGGCAATAAGCCAAGACCAAAAAGAAGTGCGATGAGTGCGATTGGGGTGAGCGGCAGGTAAACGACCGTATAAAAGATCGAGATCCCGATCACGATTGTGTTCAGAAAGCCCGCAAGTGCGAGCCGATCTGCGGCGCGCCGCCGAAGCGCAAACCAGATATGAAGCTGTGCGAGCGGCACGAAGATGACGAGCAGCAGGTGCCAGTGCGTCGGTATCGGATCGAAGAAGGTGTCGGCGCAGATATGCGTGGTCGCTTCAACCGTTATCGAGATCGCGGGCATGATCACGCCGGCGAACAAAGCGAAACGGTTGGGTCCGGGGTCATAGAAAAGCTGCCGTTCTTCTTCCATCTTGCCCTCCTGGCGGTTAGGATGAGCGTGACTTTACAATACAAAGTAATTTGCCGCAAGTGGAAAGTGGGCCAATAGGGTCGTGCTTTGTACTTTAGTCACGGTGACGTAGACTCTCCAACAGCAAACACGAACTGAGAAGCACAAAGTTCCATGTCCACCATTCCGCCACGTGATTTGTACCGGATGATTAATGAGGCCAACGACCGCGGCGAGCGTGTAGTCGTGGCCACCGTCGCCCACACGCGTGGCTCGACTCCGCAGCAGCGTGGTGCGAAAATGCTGTTCTTTCAAAACGGCGAAGTCGCGGGAACGGTGGGCGGCGGCTGCATCGAAGCTGAAGTCTGGGCCGAGGCGAAAGCGGCCCTGCGCTCCGGTGAATCGCGGCTGCACCACTTCTCACTCACTGCTGACGAAGCGAGTGAAGAAGGGATGGTTTGCGGCGGTACGATGGATATTTTTGTTGAAGTGATTGTTTGACAGGATTTACAAGATTTTCCAGGATTTACATGTAATTCTTGTTTAATCTTGCAATCCTGTCCAAAAAACTGATTCGTCATGTCACAAGATTTCCTCGCTAACTACAAAGCCAAACACCAGCATCCGCTGAACCGTCTTTCGCACAGCATCGGCATTCCGCTGATCGTCATTTCTCTCCCGCTCTTCTTTTTCAACTGGCGCTGGGCGCTGGCGTTGTTTATCGCCGGCTGGATCCTTCAGTTCGTCGGACACGCTATCGAAGGCAATCAACCGGCGTTCTTCAAGAACCCCGTTTATCTCCTGGTTGGACCACTTTGGCTTCTGCGCCGGGCCGCATCGGCCATCGGCTTCGCGAAGCCAAAACTCTCCAAGTAATAAACGCTAAGCAACATCGATGACTGAACGTAATAATCAAACATCTTCTGTCACGAAGATGATTGGGCAAATACTGGAACGCGGCGAGATCGCGGTGGTAGTGACAACTGTAAGTGGCCCAGGATCTATTGGTACAAAACTGCTGGTTCACGAGAACGGCGCGACCGTTGGCAGTCTCGGCGACGAGGGGCTCGATTCGTGGGCTGTCAAAAAGGCAGCCGGATTTCTCGCTTCACGAGAAGAGACGCACATGTTCAGTGTCGATCAAACATCTCTCTTGTTTGAACGCCTGCAACCCGCGCCGCGCCTCGTGATTTGCGGTGCGGGACACGTCGGCGCATCACTCGCTCGACTGGCGGCCTTCACCGGCTATCACACGACATTGATCGATGACCGCGCGGAGTTTGTGAAACGCGAACGCTTTCCCGAGGAAGAGATCGAGTTGCTCGTCGCTCATGATTGGAGCTCTGCCGTGCGTGATGCAGTGGGCAACGGTCGCGGCGTTTCAGTCGCCGTAGTGACGCGAGGTCACAATGAAGACGAACAGTGCATGCACACCGCAGTGCAAGCAAATCCTGACTACGTTGGTTTGATCGGCAGCAAGCGCCGCACTTCGATCGTCATCGATCGTTTGCGCGACGCAGGGATCTCAGAGGAACAACTCGCAAAGATTCACGCACCGATCGGACTCGACATCGGCGCGGTCAGCCCGGAAGAAGTCGCTCTCGCGATCATGGCCGAAATCGTCGCCGAACGTCGCGGCGGCACGGGTGTTTCCCTGCGCCACAAACGGGCACAAACACATGCCCGGTGAAATTGCGCCGCCCGTAACTCGCCGCAGCGGAATGTTCCGCGCGCTTTCGCATCGTAACTACCGTCTCTTCTGGATCGGCGCGTTTCTCTCGAATGTCGGCACGTGGATGCAGGCGGTCGCGCAGGGCTGGCTCGTTTTGCAGTTGACCAACTCCGCGTTCTGGCTCGGACTCGACGCGTTCATGGCAACAGCACCCGGTTTTGTTCTCACGTTGCTCGGCGGTGTCTTTGCTGATCGCATAGATCGACGACGACTGTTGCTGTACACGCAAGTCGTCGCCGGACTCGCCGCACTTGCTCTCGCTGCACTCGTGGCGACCTCGGTCGTTAATCGTTGGATGGTTTTAGGGTTCTCGTTCGTGACTGGTTGTTGTATGTCACTCGCGAGTCCATCTTACCTCGCGCTGACCTACGATCTCGTTGGCCGTGAAGACCTCGCCAATGCGATTGCCTTAAACTCAACGCAGTTTCAACTGTCGCGCGTGGTTGGACCAACGCTGGCCGGTGTTGCATTTCGAGTGTTTGGCCTGGCGGGTTGTTTCTTTGCGAACGGTATTTCTTTTATCGCGGTAGTGGCGGCGCTTTGGATGGTGCGAATGGACCGGCGCCCGAATATCGCGCCGGCATCCGAAAAGCAGCGCGCGATCTGGCGCGATCTGATCGAAGGTTTGAGTTACGTGCGTAACAGGCCGCGCGTGTCGTCGTTGTTGCTCCTATCGGCAGTAAATAGTCTGTTTGGCGCGCCGTACTTTAGTCTCGTGCCGATTTACGCGCGCGACATCTTCCATCTTGGCGAGACCGGCCTCGCGCTGATGATGGGTACGGCCGGAGCCGGAGCTTTCTGTGCTGCGCTGCTGGTGGCTTATCTGGGTGACTTCAGGAGGAAGGGTTGGTTTGTGCTCGGCGGCGCGATCATGTTCGGCATATGTATTACGGGATTTGCGGTGTCTTCACGGCTGAATCTGTCGCTGGCGTTCCTCTTCGGCCTCGGTTTTGCGCTGGTATGCTCGATTGCGATTACGAACACGTTGTTACAAAAGCTCGTCACGGATCAGATGCGTGGCCGTGTGATGAGCATGTTTCTGCTGTCGTTTATCGGGACGATACCGATCGGGAGCATCCTCGCGGGCACCGCCTCCAACCACTTCGGCCCGCAGTACACGCTCGCCGTTGGTGGCTTTGTGGTCACGATGGTGGCGACGGGCGTGCTAATTTTCAATCAGCGACTAAGGGAATTGTACTAATCTTGTTAATCCTGAAAATCCTGTCATCCGGTCTAAAATAACGGGGAACAGCGCAAGATCAACCGGAAAGCGCCGTTCTACCTCCCAGCAATGCTAGTTTCTTCGGAGAAATCTTCTATGCGAACTCAACCAATTACGCGGGTTTTGTTGATGTTTTCGATCCTCTGCGCCGTGGCGACGATCGCCAGCGCCCAGGGAGTCATCGTCCCCGGCCCGTGCCGCCGCTGTCCGGACCCGCGACCAGTCCCGCTCCCGCGCGCCCTCCCCATCAAGTCGATAAAGATCGACACGAAAATCAACTCGCAAGTCGCGACCACTCACGTCGAACAGGTTTTTCGTAATGATACCCCTGTGACACTCGAAGGCACGTATCTCTTCCCGATTCCCGAATCAGCGTCGATAGCTGAGTTCGCGATCTGGGACGGCGATCGCCGTCTCGTCGGTGAGGTCAGGTCGCGCGAAGAAGCGCGACGCATCTACGACGAGATCGTCCGCCGCCAACGCGATCCAGGCTTGCTCGAATACGCCGGCAAGGATCTATTCCAGGCGAGCATCTTCCCGATTCTCCCGCACTCCGACAAAAAGCTCGAGATAACTTATACGCAGGTCGTACGTGCCGAAGGCGGCACCGTTTCGTATCGCTACCCGCTCGGCACCGGCCGCCAGTTAACTCAGATCGGTTCAGTGGCTGGACGAATCGAAGTCGAGAGTAAAGATCCGCTGCGCAACGTTTACTCGCCCACACACGCGATCGACGTGAAGCGCAGCAACGACAGGCGCTCGCTCGTGTCGTTTGAAAGCGAGAGCGGTAAGGAGCCGCAGGACTTTCAGTTGTTTTACACGATCTCGAAGGAAGACTTCGGACTCACGCTGCTGACGCATCGCGAAGCCGGAAAACATGGCTACTTCCTCCTGATGATCTCGCCGAAAGATGATTGGTCGGAGCAGGAGTACTCGGCGAAGGACGTCGTTTTTGTAGTCGACACATCCGGCTCGATGGCTGAAGAAGGCAAGATGGAGAAAGCGCGCGCCGCGCTGCTTTACGGCGTGCGTATCCTGCGGCCGCAAGATCGCTTCAACATCATCTCGTTCGCAGGGGAAGAACACCTGATGGAAGCGGGGTTGATCGCGGCTAATGAAAGCGGCCGCGCACGTGGTGAAGCGTTCGTGAAGAAGTTGAAGCCGCTCGGCGGCACCAACATCAACCAGTCGTTGCTTGCATCACTCCGCCAATTCACTGAAACAGATCGCGAGCGACCGAAGATGCTCGTCTTCATGACTGACGGTTTGCCGACAGTCGACGAGACGAACGTTCCGAAAATACTCGAGAACGTGCGCAAAGCGAGCCGGCCGGGCGTGCGATTGTTTACATTCGGTGTCGGTTACGACGTGAACACGGCGTTGTTAGACAAGCTGGCAGCGGAGAATGGCGGTGTGGCTGATTACGTCGAACCGAAAGAAGATCTCGAAGTGAAAGTCTCGAACTTCTTTTCGAAGGTCAATTATCCGGTGCTGACGGATCTACAGCTCGACATGGGCGGAGCACGAACTGATCTGGTTTACCCGCGCAGTATTCCGGACGTATTTCGCGGATCGCAAGTGACGCTGATCGGACGCTACAGCAACGAAGCAGATCTCAATTCACTGCAACTGAAGCTCAGCGGCAAGGCGGGTGGATCCGTGCGGACGTACTCGTATACCAACCTCAGCTTCCCGTTGCGTAGCGATGCAAACGATTACCTGCCACGTTTGTGGGCGACGCGTCGCGTTGGCTGGCTAATGGAACAGGTGCGGTCGAATGGCGAGCAGAAAGAGTTGCGTGATGAGATTGTCGATCTGGGAACGCGCTACGGGATCGTGACGCCTTACACGTCGTACCTGGCTCTGGAAGATTCGAGTGTGTCGTCGAACAACTTCGTGGTTACACCGGCGGATCGGCGACCAGCGAAATCGGGTCGACCAGGTATGGCCACTGGTGGTTTTGGAAATTTGAATCCGGCGAACGCCCCTCCATCGCCGAAGGTGGTGGCGCAGACCGGTGCAGAGGCCGTGCAGCTCAGCAAGATGCAACGCGAGCAGCAGGATGTACTTCGGGTGATGACCGACGACGTGCGCAAGGATGCGGTGCGGCGCGTAGAAGGTAAGACTTTCTATCTGATCGACGGCGTTTGGACTGACTCGGAATTCAAAGTTGAAGCAAAGGTGCCGGAGACAGTGCTGGTGTTTGGCAGCGACGAGTATTTCGCGTTGCTCAAGCAGAAGCCGAAACTCGCGAACTACTTCTCGTTAGGTGAGCGCGTTGTTGTGGTTCTTGACGGGCGTGTTTATAGAGTCAACGCGCCCAAGCCGTAAAGGAATTCTCACGCATAGGCGCAAAGCCGCGAAGGAGACGCAAAGTAGTTTGCTTTCCTTTGCGTCTTTGCGCCTTTGCGTGAGGAACTGTTTTGAGGTACAAAACTGAAAACAAATCAGTATGAGTACCAGAACCTTGAAGCTAACACGCTTTTCTGCCGCCCTCGTTGTGTTCATAGCTCTGGCTGGTTCAGCACGCGCCCAGGGCTGGGTACCGTCCAAAATCAACACCGGCGGAACCGATCTCAACACCGTCTACTTTCTCGATAGCAAACGTGGCTGGGTCGGCGGTGACGCCGGCTATCTGAGCTACACACAGGACGGCGGGCAATCATGGGTGCGGCAGAACGTCGGCACAAAGTCCGGCATCAACGACATTTACTTCCGCGACAAAGAAGCAGGTTTTCTCCTCGCGGGGAGTTCTATCTTTGTCACTCGCGACGGCACAACGTGGACACAGTCGCGCATCTTTGCTCCGGAAGAGTTCGAAGGCGCTGATGTCGAGTTGTACAGCGTGCGCTTTTCGAGCAAGAAGAAAGGCTGGGTTGTCGGCTCGATCAGCAAGCGCGAGCGCGTGGTCGACAGCATTCTTGTCTACACTGATGACGGCGGCGAGACGTGGCGCAGGCAGCGCGCGCCGAGTCGCGTTGAGTTGATTCACGTCGATTTTGTCAGCGACAAACGTGGTTGGATCGTGGGCGACGCGGGGACGGTTCTTTTCACGCGCGATGCGGGCGCGAGCTGGGTGAAGCAGAATGTAGGGTTTAACGGCACGCTCTACCATGTCGATTTTCGCGACGACAACAATGGTTGGGTCGTTGGCGAACGTGGAACGTTATTGCGCACGACTGACGGTGGTAATACGTGGACGATCATTCCGACGAACGTGAACGTCACGTTGTTGAGTATTCAGTTTTTAAACGATGAGGAAGGGTGGGCGATCGGTCGCTCGGGAACGATTCTGAGGAGCAGTGATGAAGGGAAGACCTGGGTGCGACAAGAATCAACAACGAAGCAAAACCTTTACTCGCTCAATTTCAACAAGAAGATCGGATGGGTTGTTGGCGGCGAAGGTGTGGCGCTGCGTTACGAGCGGAATTAGCGTTGAAAGCAACCTGTGAAGTGCTGAAAAACATCTGAAGTTCGAGGTTAACGGATCGTCGCAAGCATAGCGACGACCATAACACTCGGTTCCTCCTGTGATTCGCCCGGCATGTCGGCCATGCCGGGCGCTTTTATTTTGTGTCAGGCGCCGTGGGGTGCATCCCGACGGCATTAGTCTTTGCTGCCGGTGAAGGGAAGCTCGGGTGCGTTTTCGAGTTTTAGAGTCCCTGAAACCTGTTCGCCCTCGAACCTCGCGAACACGTCAGCCTGAACCGAGTGGCCATCCATCTCCAAAGAAGTGGTTGCGGTGAACGAGTTATTGTTGATCTCGATCGATCCGAGATCAGCGTCGCCCATTTCCGAGTGGACAACTGCGGTGTACGCCGAACCGGCCCGCTCAATCGTCAGCGTCGCAGGAATATTTTGCCCGAGCGGCGTTTCAATCTCGATTGACCACGTGCCCACCGGATCGGCCGGTGCTGACGCTTCAGTTGATTTTCGCTTACCGGAAGTGTTGTAGACTTCGATGTCCGGCGCGTACGGCGCGATCTGTTCCGTGATAAGCGCGCCGTCGCCAATGACGATCACCGCCGCTTCATCCGGCTTGACATACTTCTTCGCAACGCGCTGGATGTCCTCGATCGTCACCGCCTGAATCTGGTCGCGGTAAGTCTCCAGATAGTCGTTCGGCAGTTCTAACATCCGGTTTTGCACTAACTGATCGCTCAGTCCTTCCTGCGTCTCGAGTCGAATCGGAAACACGCCCGTGAGATACGACTTCGCGTCGGCAATTTCCTTTTCCGACACCGGCTCGTTGCCAATGCGCTCGAGCTCATAGAAAAACTCTTTCAAAGAGCGACCGGTGACGGGTGTGCGCACTTCGGCTGTCGCGCGAAATGTTCCGGCCGTGCGTCGCGCATCGAGATTCGTATACGCGCCATACGTGTAGCCCTTGTCTTCGCGCAGGTTCATAAACAACCGCGACGACGCTGTCGCGCCCAGCACCGTGTGCATCAGCATCATCGGAAAATAGTCAGGACTGGTGCGCTTGATACCGGTATTCGCGATTACGATGTTTGACTGCGCCGAACCCGGTCGATCGACCAGATACGCAATCCTTTTTGTGCGCACCGGTGGCGGTGGAAAATTCGCAACCACCACCTCGCCTTTTTCCCACGTCGAAAACAGCGACTCAAGCTTACTCACGATCTGGTCGTAACGAACATCGCCGACAACGATGAACACTGCGTTATTCGGTACCAGCTTGGTGCGATGAAAATCGACGAAGTCCTCGCGCTGCGAGCGATCGATCGACTCCGGCGTTGGCGCTACGATCGAATAAGGATGATCGCCATACATCACTTTTGAAAACATCTCGCTCGCAAGAAACGAAGGCTGCGCACGTTGCTGCCGCAAACTCTCCTTCGTATTCTTCTTCGCGAGCTCCACCTCGTTTTCAGGAAACGTAGGCTCGAGTGTTACTTCCGCGAGCAAGTCGAGTATTTCATCATTGAACTGGGACAGTGCTGACCCGCCAATGACGGTATAATCTGACGTCGCTCCGGCTGACAGATTCGCGCCCATGCGCGCAACCTCTTCGGCGATCTCTTTACTCGTTTTCGATCGAGTTCCCTCAAGTATAAGAGCGGCGAGCAGATCGGTCAGGCCCGGAAGTCCCGGCGGATCGAATACTCCGCCGACCGGAAACGCCAGCCTGTAACTAACCAGCGGCAGTCGCGTGTCTTCAACCACGACGAGCGAGAGTCCGTTACGCAGAGTAGTCTCTCTTGCCGTCGGAATGGAGATCGGTCTGGGTGGTAGCGGCGCAGGCGCCTGGCTACGAAAAAGTTCTGTTTGACTCATTTTATGGGTGCAGCGACCGCTGGATCTTTCGGTTGTTCTGAGGGCGATGTATGAACGACTTCGGCGTGCATTGCGGACTCCGGTTCGGTAGCCGGCACGCCCGGCACCTGTGGTGGCGGTGCCGCTGGTTGCTGTGGATCGCCGGGTGGTTGTGGGGAAGCCGCCGCTGCATCTTCCACTGCCGCAGCAGCAGGAGCTGGAATGATATCAAGCACGACACGATTATCGACATCGACATAACGCGCAACTGCATTTCTGATGTCTTCAGCCGTTACGGCGAGATAGTGGTCCAACTCGGAATCTATGAGATGCGGATTTTTGTCATACAACGCAAACTCGGCGAGTCGCTGCGCGCGATACATCGTCGACTGGCGGCCACGTACTGCATCGTTGCAAAGTGAGTTGCGCAGTTTTTCCATCTCTGCGTCCGTTGGTCCATCCGTCGCCATGCGCTTGATCTCAGCAAAGATCTGCTCGCGAATCTTAATGACGTCCTGGTCCGGTTTCGGCAGGGCGAAGATGTACAGCGCTGACGGTCCACGACGCTCGTCGACGCCGCCTTCAATCGACACAACCGATTCGTCGCTTTTCACAAGGTTCTGATACAAACGCGAGCTATCGCCTTCGAAGAGCAGCGTGCCTGCGAGTGAGAGCGCGTAAAACTCGGGCGTACGTCTTTCCGGTGTCTTCCAACCGAGCACAAACGCAGGCGCCGGAGCTAACGGATCGTGAAACGTCTCCTCGCGAATTGCGACTGCTTCCGGCTCCGAAACATCAACCGGCGGCGGAGCTGGTTGTGATGGAATGTTTGCGAAATATTTTTCGACGAGCGCACGTGCCTCGTCGTTGTCAAAATCGCCGACAACAGTCAGAACGGCGTTGTTCGGCGCGTAGTAAATTCGGAAAAACTCTTTCACGTCGTCGATCGTGGCGGCGTCGAGATCTTCCATCGATCCGATCGTCGAATGCGCATTCGCGGGATTCGTGAAAATCAATTCGTTCATACGCAGGAATGCAGTGACGTACGGCTGATTGTCGTAACGTAGTCGCTTTTCTTCCTGCACGGCATGACGTTGATTGTCGAGGTTTTCCTGCGTCACTTTCAACGAGCGCATGCGATCACTCTCGAGCCAGAAAGCGAGTGGCAGGTAGTTTGACGGCAGCGTCTCGAAATAGTTTGTGCGCTCGGTGGACGTGGTTCCGTTCATCGTGCCGCCGGCGTTGAAGATGTATTGGAAGTGCGCGGCTTTGGGAACGTTTTCCGAGCCCTGAAACATCATGTGCTCGAAGAGGTGTGCGAAGCCGGTGCGTCCTTCTTTCTCGTTGCGCGAGCCGACGTCGTAGTAAACAGCAATGGAAACAACGGGAATGGTGCGGTCCGAACTCAGGACCACGCGCAAACCATTCGCCAGTGTGTATTCATCGAGTGGAGTTGATGGTAAGTGAAATCTCGCTGTCACAAAAATTTTCTCGCCAAGAAACAAAAGGCGTGCTTTACCGTTCGCGAGGAAGGTAAAGCACTGCTTTCGGGGGGAAAGTTAATTAATCAGGCGCGAAAGGCGGGCGCCTGGTATGTGAAGGTCAGACGGTCTTGTCGGCGATTAAGCCGCGAAGTTCAGCTCGCAGTCGTTCGATTTCGGCGAGCTTTTGTCTGACACGTTCAAACAATGCTGACTGAGTCTTGATCCCTTCATCGATCAGGAAGCCGGCTGCTTCGGCGCGATTTCTAAAAACACCGGCCTGGACCAGCGCCTCGAGTTTCTCCTGCGCTTCAGGCGAGATCTTTACGGCAACGACGTAATCGTCCTTTGCGGAGATCGCCTTTTCGATGGTCCTACTGATGTCGCGTCCGATTGCGCTCAGTGATTCGGGAATGCGCGAGGCGATGTCGCGAACGGATGAAGCTGCTCGGCTCTGTTCCTCGCCACCAATTTCCGGATCATCGTCACGAAGCATCAGATCGTCGATTCGCTCCGGGGTCGGGGACTCTTCCTTGTGATACGGACTGCTCATTTTGGTATAGACTCCTTTGCCAAGTACCGAATTCTACCTGTCCGTCTTTACGATAGTTTGTCGATGTAGGTTCATTCTACGGAGCGCGGGAAACACGGTCAAGCAATCGCTCACGCGGCGGCGCGACGACCCAGCGCCGTTGTGCCGCTGCGTGAGAAAATCTTATCGGGCGCTTCCGCAGGTCGCGCGGAACACAACCTTGCTCGTGCAGTCGGCATCCGTTATATTGCAAGCGCGGCTTAATCAATGATTTGCCGCTCGAAGTCTGAACAAATCTGAGGTTCGCAGTGAAAAGAATTTCGGCTCACATCGCACTGGTCCTACTCGTTTTTTCTCTAGTCATTCCGAGTTTCGTTATCGCGCAGACTCCCGGTCCCTACGGCAGGCGTCCCGGGCGAGGCGGAGCGACACCTGAAACTATCAGGGTTCAGAAGGATTTCGATGAAGCTTTGAAGCTGGTGCAAGAGCAGTATGTCGATGGTAAGAAGCTCAATTACAACGAGACGATCAAATCGTCAATCATCGGCATGCTTCGTTCACTCGATCCTCATTCCAACTATTACGACCGCGAAGAATTTGACGAGCTGAAGACGGATCAGCGCTCCGAGTATTTCGGAATCGGCGCTTCGATCCAGACTTACCTCCACGGCGATCAGGCTGACACGTACATCACTGCCACGTTCGACAATTCGCCAGCGAGTCGAGCCGGATTGCGCTACGGCGATCGCATTGCCGAAGTCGATGGTGTTGCTATGACGGGCAAGCCGTCGCTTGAAGTACGCGACAAGATTCGTGGTCCACGTGGTTCGACCGTCAAGTTGACGTTGGAACGCGCGGCCGACAAGCGTCTCGAGAAGGTCGACATCGTTCGTGACGCGGTTCCGCAGCCTTCGATCCCTGACTCTTACATGTTGAAGCCCGGCGTCGGTTATATCGACATGACGCGCGGTTTCAATTACACGACGACAGACGAACTGCTGGACGCGCTCGATAAATTGCACGGGAAGGGAATGACTTCGCTCGTGCTCGACTTGCGCAACAACCCGGGCGGCTTCCTGGACCAGGCGATTCACGTTGCTGAAGTGTTCCTGCGCAGCGGGCAGTTGATCCTGACGCAGAAGGGCCGGAATGGTTTTCGTGACAACACGTATGAGTCGCGCAACAACGCGCCCGACGCGACGCCGCTCGTAATTCTGATCAACGAAAACACAGCCTCGGCATCGGAGATCGTCGCCGGAGCAATGCAGGATCACGACCGGGCATTGATCGTGGGCCAAACGAGCTTCGGCAAGGGACTCGTGCAGAGCATCATTCCGCTCGAATACGGCGCGGGCCTGACGCTAACTTCAGCGAAGTACTACACGCCATCGGGTCGACTGATTCAGCGCGACTATTCGAACGGCGGGTTTTACGATTACTACACGCACGGCGCGGGTGTCGGGCGTGAGCCCAAAGAGCCGGCTAAGCCTGCGGGGCCTGAGACGAAGACTGACACGGGTCGAGCAGTTTACGGCGGCGGTGGCATCTCACCGGATGAAGCGATCGGACCGCGCACAGTCAACTTAACTCAGCGCCGTTTGTTGAGTCCGACATTCGCTTTCGCACGTGAGCTGGTGAATGGTCGTATTCGTGGTTTGGAGTCGAGCCGTATTCCTGGTGGAATCAATTTCCGTCATGAGTTGCAGCCGGAAGAGTTCAAGATCACAGATGCGATTTTCAAAGCGTTTCGCGATTTCGCGGCGGCCGATCCGGCGTACAAAGTGACAGCGGCGACGATCGATCGCAATCGCGCGTTTGTCGAGCTCGAGCTGCGGTTCAATATCGTGACTGCTGCTTACGGCCGTGTGGTTGGCGATAGAGTTTTCATCATGACGGACGATCCGCAGGTTGCGAAAGCGGTGGACGTCCTGCCCAAAGCCCGCGACCTCGCGATGGGCTCTTCCAAACAATAAGAAATAGGTCCTGGTCGTCCTGTAGGACCTATACCCTCTTGTTTCATCTACAAAACAAAGTCTTGCGTCTAAAACCACGCTGTGCTACGTTAGCGCCATGAAATCCAGGAATCGTCCAGCCAAAGGTCTCGTAAACACCGAAGAGCTCGGGCGCGCTATCAAACGCCGGCGCGAAGAGCTCGGACTCAGCCTTCGCGATGTGGCAGTGGAAACTTCCGTCTCAGCCTCGACACTCTCACGCATCGAAAACGGCACCGGCAAACCTGACGCAGACAACATCGCTCGACTCACGACGTGGCTCGACGTCCCGATGGAGCGAATCCTGAGCGGTCGCGATCCAAAATCCGAAGAAACAAAAGCCGTGGTCTATTACCCGGAAGAGCCAACGCCGGAGATCGTTGAAGCTCATCTTCGTGCCGACAAAAATCTCACTCCCGAAACGGCAGCCGCGCTTTCCGAGTTGTTTCGTGTTGCTTACACTCAATTCAGTCGCAGCGACGACAAGAGTGCGAAGAAGCGACGTTAGACCACCGTGAATCCGGTATACTCTTCGAGTGCTGCTTGGCGATCTACCTCCAGGTGAAAAGTGGCGAAATTTCGAGTTGAAAGCTCTTGGCCTGCGCGACTTCGCCCGCGTCCGCAATGACCAGCCCTTAAATCCCTTCGCGCTCGC
>DASTTS010000365.1:0-4953 GCA_035760085.1 Pyrinomonadaceae bacterium | reverse complement strand
GCCGCCCGCGATCTCGCGCATCTTTGCGATACCGAGATCGAGCAGCTTAACGACCGGCTGGCCAGTTTCATCGGGCTTACCAATCATGATGTTCTCGGGTTTGAGATCGCGATGCACGACGCCCATCGTGTGGGCTGTGTCGAGCACGCTCATGATCGGCGTGAGAATGTCCAGGGCTTCCGCCGCGGAAAAGCGCCCGCGAGTTTTGATGGCCTGGTCGAGGGTGTGACCCTCGACGTACTCCATCACCATGTAGATCGTGCCGTCGGCAGCGGTGCGGAGATCATAAACGGTAACTGCATTGGGATGACGAAAACGACGCGCCGCCTGGCCTTCGCGGCGAAATCTTCGCAGCCACTCGGCATTGGTCCTGACTTCCGGAGGAAGAACTTTGATCGCGACGCGGTCGCCGAGGAGGATGTGACGCGCGCGATAGACTGCTCCCATCCCGCCTTTGCCGAGCAGCGCTTCCATCTGATACTGGCCGTCGAGCACGGTATTGACGATGGAAGCCGGATCGGCCTCGAGGACCTCGCCGTCAATCGAACAGAAGGTTACGCTGTCCTCGTATTTTGCTTTGCAGGCAGTGCAGTATTTCATTGACAGTCGTTTACAGGATTGCAGGATTTTACCGGATTAACAAGACAGATCCTGTAAATCTTGAAAATCCTGTAATCCTGTCTACTGCTTACTGCGCCAACTACGCGCTCAGGGATAGATCTTGCGCGCGTACTCCTCAACCATCCGGTCGCTATTGTACTGCGGCGCGAGCGTCTGGATCGCGCGTTTCATCATCGCGATCCACGGGCGAGGAATTCCATTATCATCGCGGTGGTAATAAAGCGGCACCACTTCCAGCTCCAGGGTGCGATAAAGCGATTCCGCATCGGAGGCGTCAATTTTCGCGACCTCCGCTCCATCATCACCATTCCCGATCGCAAAACCGTTCGTGCCGTCATATCCTTCGAGCCACCAGCCGTCGAGTATCGAAAGATTCAACCCGCCATTGATCGCGACTTTCTCACCGCTCGTCCCCGACGCTTCCTGCGGACGCCGCGGCACGTTCATCCAAACATCGACCGATTGGACCAACTGTCGCGCAATCTCCTGATCGTAATCTTCAAGAAACACAGCGCGTTGCCTTACAGACGGATCGTACTTCCATTGCGCGAGCTGCTGGAGCACTAACTTCGATCCCTCGTCCTGCGGGTGCGCTTTTCCGGCGAAGACAAACTGCACCGGACGCTCTTCGTTATTGATGAGTCTGAGTAAACGCTGCTGATCTGTCAGTAACAAGTTCCAGCGCTTGTAACCAGCAACACGACGCGCAAAACCGATCGTCAACGCAGCCGGATCAAACATCGTATTCGCCGCTTCGATGTAGTCAGCGCGTTCGCCTGCGAGGATTCGCGCCTGCATCGAGCGCTGACGAATGAACGCGACGAGCCGTTCCTTGAGACGCATGTGCGCGTTCCAAAACTCTTCATCGGGTATATGCGCGATCGCTTCGGCCCAAACTTCCTGGTCTCGAACTTTCGTGTCCCAATCGTCTCCGACATGCTGCTCAACCAGATAACGCAACGGCGCCGAAATCCACGTCGGCGCATGAACACCGTTCGTGATGTAAGTGATGGGAACGTCTTCGAGTTTCCTGTCAGGAAAGACCTTTTGCCAGAGCGCTCGCGAAACCTCGCCGTGCTTACGGCTCACGCCGTTAGTCGACCGGCACATGCGAATCGCAAGCGGCGTCAATCCATAACGCTCGGATTTATTCGCCGGATCGACACGACCGAGCGCAAGAAACTCGTCCTCAGTTAGACCAAGCTCTTTGAAGTAAGGTGGTCCAAAAACACGCGTGACCAGCGTGGCATCAAATTCATCATTGCCCGCGGCCACGGGCGTGTGCGTTGTAAAAACACATTGCTGCTTCACTCTGTCGATCGCTGCGCCGAACGGTTGTTGTTCCGCCTGCACGATCTCGCGCGCGAGCTCGAGCGTTAGAAAAGCCGAGTGACCTTCGTTCAAATGAAAAACGTGCGGCGACACACCGAGCTTTCGCAACAAGCGCACACCGCCGATGCCGAGCAACATCTCCTGCACGATGCGCGTTTCGCGATCGCCGCCGTAGAGATGGCCAGTGACCCAGCGATCGGTCTCAGCGTTTTCAGGAATATTTGTATCGAGAAGATAGAGTGCGACGCGACCGACATCAGCGCGCCACACCTGGGCCAACACGTTCCGCTGACGAATTGAAACTTCGATGCGAAGCGGTGTGCCGTCGTCGTTCTTGATGAGATAAATCGGCAGATCGTTGGGGAACGTTTCGCGGTATTGCTCTTCCTGCCAACCATCGTTGCGTAGTCGCTGTCGAAAGTAACCGTAGCGATAAAGCAAACCGACCGCGACCAGCGGCAAACCAAGATCGCTCGCTGATTTGAGATGATCGCCTGCGAGAATGCCAAGACCACCCGAGTAAAGCGGAAGCGAAGTGTGTACGCCAAACTCCGCGCAGAAGTAAGCGACCGGATGTTCTTTCGTGATCGTATCGAGTTGCAGTTGCGGCGGCGACGTCATGTACGACTGAAAAGTCTTGTCGATGCGGCGCACACGTTCCATGTAGACCGGATCGGTCGCCGCTTCAGCCAACCGGAAGGAAGACGTTTTAGCCAGGAGCTGTCTAGGATTGTGTTCGCACTCTTCCCAGATCTCGGAATCGAGATCGCGGAAGACACCGTCGCCGTCGGCGGCCCAGCTCCACCAGTAATTCCAGGCCAGGCGTTGAAGTGGGATCAGTGGAACCGGCAGTTCGTTTTTACGCGCCACACGTTGTTCCGTATCAGTAGTTTCAATTGTCATCATGTTCGGGAGCAGCAAAGTTGGAGAGTCTACTAAAATTCGTGGTACTCGCGAAACACGCGCGCGTCCCGTTCCTTAAAGAAGACGAGACGCACCTGCTCGATTTGCTGGTCGGCGCTCAGAAAATTCTTGATCGTTGCAGAGGCGATCTGCGCGGCTTCAATCTTCGGATAACCGTAGGCGCCGGTCGAGATGGATGGAAATGCGATGGACGACGCGCCGTGCTGGCGGGCGAGTTGTAGTGAGTTTTGATAACAAGCGGCGAGGAGCCCGGCTTCCTGTTCGGGATCGCGACCGTAAATTGGTCCAACAGTATGAATCACATACTTCGCGGGCAGGTTACCGCCGGTCGTGATCACTGCCTGGCCAGTGGGTAGGCCGCCGGGGTAAACCGTTCTTCTGATCTCCTGGCACTCCTTCAGAATTTCGGGGCCGCCGGCGCGGTGAATGGCGCCGTCAACACCGCCGCCGCCGAGCAGAGTCGAGTTCGCAGCGTTGACAATCGCGGTCACGTCCTGGCGTGTGATATCTCCGATCACCACCACAACACGTCCGCCAAGAAACGATTCTAGCTCGGTGTCAGTCACCGCGTGGCTCAGTTCTAACTTCGTCGAACATGTCCTGACGTCGCAGCGCTTCCGCGACGCCTTTGGCTTTGTGCTCGGTCAACGGGTGGTCAGGATCGGCGCTGGCAATTTCGAAGACGCGGTCGTCGAGCATCACCACGCCGAGCGAGCCAAGGGTGACGCCAGGACAGATGATGATCTCGTCCATGTTGTGAATACGGAAACGGCCTGTCTGTTCAACCCAATCTTCGATAAACGGATCGCGCAGAGCGTGTTCGGCTTCAGACTCGGAAAGATACGCGCCTTCGACGATGAGACAATATTCGCGCACTTCTTTTGACTTTGAGTAGTTCGATTTTCGGGACAGAACGCCGCCGGCAGGTTTGTCCGGGACAAGCCTAACTTTACCACAAAATAAAAATAGGCCCTATAGGATTATAGGACCTATTTCTTGACTAAAAACCCGAGACCATTTACCGCGCGCGGGCGTACTGTCGGTTCAGCGTCTCGCGCAGGCGCGAGAAGTACGAATCAAAAGTCACAAAACCTGTCGTGCCCTGGAAGAACGCACGGCCGCCAGTCTCATGACTCACGCGGTTCAATGAGCTCTGACCATAACTCGCCGCCAAACGACTGCGGCTCGTCAGACCTACTGACGGTGCATAGAAACTGAAAATCGAAACGTGACGTCTGTTCGCATCCGAGATCGCGCGATCGATATCGATCGTGTGACCCGCTGCGGTTGAATCAAAACCATGCGAGGTGTCCAGTCCATCCGAAATCAACAACACCGCATTCGCGTTGGTCCAACTACTGTCAAACTTCTTCAACGCCTCCAACACCTCGACGTACGGATTGAAGGCCGAGCTGCCACGCGACGCGATCGGTATACGTAACGACTTCGCAGCCTTCTCGAGATCGGTCGTAAACGGCTGCCGCACTTGCAACGTTCCGGTGGTGATGTAACCAACCATCACGCGCGATCCTTCCGGCAGTGAGCGGATGAAATCGCGTGTTACTTTAAGCTCGTTCCCGACTTGCGATACGAGGTCATCCTGAATCAGGATTGCGAGATTCAGGGGCTCAATTTCCTGTAGACTTCTCTGCTCTTCTTCTTTACTAACTTTCGCTTTGGCTGAGGCCACTCCGAGCATCGAAACTGTCAGCAAAACAGCCACTGCCCAAGCGAAAAACTTCCTGTAGTACATGACTTTACCTTTCTTCTATTCCAACGGGTCTCTGATGCAGTTGACGGGCCAAAAGATGGCTGGAGACGAGCTCCTGTGACACTGCAAGAAAAGCTCACGCAAAGGCGCAAATGCGCAATGGAAGACGCAAAGAAAAGACACACCTCAACTTGCCTTTAGCCTTCGCGGATGAGTATTCTTCATCGCTAAAACCGCCATGCCTGAAAGGAATCAAACATATGAAAGTCTATCCGACCGAAGCGATCAGAAATCTCTCTGTCATTGGACATGGCGACGCAGGGAAGACGCAGCTCGTCAGCTCGCTTCTCTACGTCGCCGGAGCC